>JBGAPB010000135.1:0-14914 GCA_044221525.1 Blastocatellia bacterium
GACCGGCTTTACGGAGAAAAGCAATGCTCAGTTTCAAGAATCAAATCGTCCTCATAACCGGCGCTTCACGCGGAGTCGGAGCGGCGGCGGCAATCAGGTTTGCCGAAGCGGGCGCGGCAGGCGTCGTCATTAATTACAAAACCAACCGCGACGCGGCAGTGGCTGTCGCGGAATCGGTCGAACGCCTCGGCGCAAAGTCGTTGACGGTTCAGGCCGACGTTTCGCTGGCTGACGAAACAAAATCGCTGATGAAACAGGCTCTGGAAAAATTCGGGCGGCTGGATGTGGTTGTGGCCAACGCGGGAATCTGGCCGGTTGAAGACCGTGCAATCACCGAACTAGACGAAGCCCGGTGGAATGAAACAATGCAAATCAACGTCAACGGCGTTTATTACCTTTGCCGCGAAGCCGCCGCCATTTTCACCGCTCAACGCAGCGGCAACATAGTCATTGTCAGTTCAACTGCCGGCCAGCGCGGAGAAGCTTTTCATTCAGATTATGCCGCTTCAAAAGGCGCTGTCATCAGCCTGACCAAATCTTTGGCGAGTGAACTTGGGCTTTTCGATGTGCGGGTGAATTGCGTCGCGCCGGGATGGATTGACACTGATATGGCTGCTTCGGCTTTGCGAACGGACGCTGCGAAGCTGGCGGCAATAAATGCTGCAATTCCTCTTGGCCGAGTGGCGACCGCCGACGACGTAGCCAATCCGATTCTGTTTCTGGCTTCGGATTTGGCTCGGCATATCACGGGCGAAATTCTAAACGTCAATGGCGGTTCAGTTTTATGCGGCTGAGATTGCGCAGTACTCCACAAATAACAAAAAGGGAACTGACGCTCCCTCACAAGCCGTCAATTCCCTTTTTGTATTTTGGCGAGTAGCCACTCTATGCGATGCGATTACCAAGACCTGATGATGAACTTTGAATCGTTCTTCTAATTCGGTCTTTCTCACACAAGCGTACCCTCACACGCAGCCAGCGGGAAAAAGTTCCCGAAGAAACTTTTTCCGCAAAAGTTCACTTCCGGCTCTTTTTTAATCGAGCGGTTTCCAAAACTTCGCTGGTGTGAATCGGCGTAGCTTTGTTGAGCACGGTGTGACCGACGGTTATCAGCAATTGGTCGTCGCGTCCCCGAAATTTCCCCTTCAAGGGTTGATCCCCGATTTGAGTGACGACTCCTTCCCTGACCATATTCCAGAATTGCTTTTGGGTGATCCAGTACTCTTTGCCGTCGTTGCTGACAATTAAGGCCGTTTTCTTGACTCGCATAATTAAATTTCCGGTGCAGCAACGCGTGCGTCAGCCCGTGGTTCTATGCGCAAGCAACCGCTTGCTGACGCGCGCATTACTGTAAAAAGTTTTGGCTTTAGTTCTGTTCGCTCGCTCGCAATTTAACCCAAGGTTCAATTTCGCGCATCAACTTATCGAACTCTTCCAGTCGCAAAGATTGCGGACCATCAGACCAGGCTTCTTCCGGCTTCGGGTGAACTTCGGCCATCAAACCGTCGGCTCCGACTGCGACTGAAGCTTTTGCCAGTGGCTTGACCAGGCTGCGTTTGCCGGTGGCGTGGCTTGGGTCAACGATCACAGGCAGGTGAGTCAGTTCGTTCAGCAGCGGAATGGAGGCCAGGTCAAGCGTGTTGCGAAGCGCAGTTTCAAAAGTGCGAATGCCGCGTTCGCACAAAATCACGTTCGGATTGCCATGCGTGACAATGTATTCAGCCGACAGCAAAAACTCCTTGATCGTTGCGGA
This sequence comes from Blastocatellia bacterium, assembly GCA_044221525.1. Lineage (GTDB taxonomy): Bacteria > Acidobacteriota > Blastocatellia > RBC074 > RBC074 > RBC074. The sequence continues at coordinate 1,754 of JBGAPB010000135.1, forward strand.
CAATCCGCGTTTGAGCATGACAGGTCGTTTGATTTCTCCCAGCTTTTTCAGCAGCGCGAAGTTCTGCATGTTTCGCGTGCCGACTTGCAGAATGTCTGCGTATTCCGCCACCAGGTCAACGTCTCCAGTGTCCAAGACTTCCGTGATGACGGCCAGACCGGTCTTTTCACGAGCTTCGGCCAGCAACTTCAACCCGTCTTCAGCCATGCCCTGGAAGTCGTAAGGCGAAGTGCGCGGTTTGTAAGCTCCTCCGCGCAACAGATGCGCGCCGGATTTGGCGACCGATTCAGCAGTGGTCATGACCTGTTCGCGGCCTTCGACCGAACACGGGCCGGCCATCACGACAAAGCTGCCGTCGCCGATGCTGACATTGCCGATTTTGATAACGGACTTTTGCTTTTTGACTTCGCGGCTGACCAGCTTGAATGGTTGAATAATCGGAAAAGCGTCTTCGACGCCGTCAGCAGATTTGAGCGATTCGATGTGCGCTTTTTTGTCTCCGTGGCCGACTGCGGCGATGACGGTTCGCTCGGCTCCGCGAATGACGTGCGGCGCGTAACCGAATTCGCGTACGCGGTCGCAGATGTGATTGACCTGTTCGTCTGTTGCTCCTGAATGCATTGCAATAATCATTGTGATTGCTCCTGATAAATTTGTGTTTTAGTGATTGATGTCTAGTGGTGAAATCAGAACCCAGAATTTTTAGACAGGATTTACAGGATTCAACAAGATGAAACATTGACCGGGCTGAATCAAAGCCAACCCTGTTCAATCTTGTAAATCCTGTCTCGCTCTTCTGTTTTGATTTGAAGTTATCAAGTCGCCGACTGCGACTCATCGTCTTTCGGCGCTCGCCGATAACATCCCAGAACCTTTATGTTGGTGGCAAATTCAGCCAGATGAGCCAGTGCGTTGGTTACGCGCGGTTCCGACGTATTGCCGATGAAATCCAGATAAAAACTGTATTCCCAAGGGTAACCGACCAGTGGTCGCGATTCGATTTTGGTCAGGTCAATTTCGCGCAGGGCGAAAACCGCCATCGCACGAAACAGCGAACCTATGCGGTGTTCCAAAGCAAAAACTATAGAAGTTTTGTCGGCTTCGGGTGGTGGCGTTCCGGCGCGGTCTTCGCGGGCAAGCAGAAAGAATCTGGTGTAATTCTGCCGGTCGTCTTCAATGCCTGCCATCAGTATTTGCGCGCCATAAACTTCGGCGGCGGATGCGCTGGCAATCGCTGCGGCTCCGGGTTCGCGGCTGCCCATCAACATCTTGACGCTGCCCGCCGTGTCGTAAGCGACGACCTGCTGCATCTGCGGGTGTTCGGCAAAAAACTGCTGGCATTGTCCCAGCGCCACAGGATGTGAATAAACCCGTCGGACATCTTCCAGCTTGATTTCGGGCGGAGCGATCAGGTTGTGAACGATCCGCAAACTGGTTTCGCCGACAATTCTCAAATTGTGTTTGAGCAGCAAATCGTAGTTTTGAAAAATCGAGCCAAACAGCGAGTTTTCAATCGGCGCCAGACAAAAATCGCTGGTGCGGTTTTCGACCTCAGCAAACATTTGCTCGAAAGTTTCGCAAGGGACAAGTTCGATGTCGCCGCCCATCAATTGGCGCGCAGCCTGACTGCTGAAAGCGCCCGGCTCGCCTTGAAAGGCGACTCGTGGATTTTTCGTTTGGTTGTGTTGTTCTTTACCCATAAAAACTCAAAAGCCCCTCGTTCGTTTTGAACGAGGGGCTTAGTTTCAGTCGTTTCGTTTGCATTTCGCTTAGGCCAACGAACTTCCTACCCCTCTGGAGCGGCTAAAGTAAAAATAAAAATAAAAGCCAAACCCGAAGCAGGAAAGCCAGGCAAACCAATTCATCGCGCCAATTGATTTTTTGCCGCGACCAAAGGTTTGAGTTGTCGAAAGCCAGGAATTCATATCTTTCTGAAGGTTCGATAAGGATTGCTTATGACGCGCGGCATTATCTGCATCAGACATTGATCCGTCAAGCAGCGCCAGACGCGTGCTTGATTTTATTGCCTTGCTCAGGTACAGAAGTAACCATCATTTCGGTGGCGAATGCGATTTAGGTGCGTTCGACAAGTCAGCCGCGAAATTACAATCAACATCACGAAACACAATCAAAATGAACTTTATGAAAACTCGTCCATCGTTTGCTAATTCTGTTGCCCTGTTGCTTTGTCTTTGCGTCACAGTTCCCTTCCAGACGCTGGCCGCTGCCCTGGCCTTTGCGCCAATCAAAGCTGAGCCAATGATTATTACCAAGCAACGCCGTAAAAAAGCCGCTCCTAAAAAACGAAGCACCAGTAAAAAAAGAACTGCCAGAAGCCGCCGTGGTCGCAAGTCCAGCGCAGCCGCGCCACCGCGCACTAACTTCGATAAGGTGATGACGGAAAACCGCGGCATACTGAACGAAGCCACCGATGCCGAACAAGCCGGGCAAAAGATCGAAGAAAACACATTGCGCGCTCACGTCAAATTTCTGGCTGACGATTTGTTGGAAGGCAGAGGCCCCGGCGGACGCGGAGGAATGTTGGCAGCCAAATACATCGCCGCGCAGTTCGAAGCTCTGGGTTTGGAACCAGCAGCCGACCACAGTTATTTGCAATTGGTTCAGATGATTGGTTCACGGCCTGATCCGGCAAACCGCCTGACAATCAAAAGCGGGGCTGGTTCTCAGGATTTCAAATTCGCCGATGACTTTGTCGCCGGTTCAGACGTTGAGCAAACGGAAGTTCCTATCAGCGGCGACATAGTTTTTGTCGGTTACGGCATCAGCGCGCCCGAAGCAAACTGGGACGATTACAAAGGCGTGGATGTGCGCGGAAAAATTCTTTTGATGATGGTCAACGATCCACCCGCGACGGCAACGGAACCGAATCTGTTCGGCGGCAAGGCGCTTACTTATTACGGACGCTGGACTTACAAATACGAAGAAGCTGCTCGCCGAGGCGCAGCCGGAGCCATTCTGATTCACACCAACGAATCCGCCGGGTACGGTTGGAGCGTCATTCGCAACTCCTGGGGATCGGAACGATTCAGTTTGCTGCCCGACGCCAAAACTCCAGTGCTGAAACTGAAATCGTGGGTAACCGACGAAGTCGCCAAAAAAATTGCTCAGGCCGGCGGTTTCAACCTGGACGAATTGAGAAAGTCCGCCACCTCGCGCAGCTTCAAACCTGTCACGCTAGGCGCAAAAGTTGACACAACTTTGCGAATGCAGGTTCAGCGAATGACTTCGCCAAACGTCGTCGGCATTTTCCGTGGCAATGACCCTACGCTAAAAAACGAATACGTCACGTTTTCCGCTCACTGGGATCATCTTGGGATTCGGCCAGACCAGTCTGGCGACAACATTTACAACGGAGCCGTGGACAATGCCACGGGCATCGCGGGAATTCTGGCCATTGCCAAAGCCTGCGCCGCGCTGACGATCAAACCCAAACGCTCAATCCTGTTCATTGCCACCACCGCCGAAGAACAAGGCTTGCTGGGCGCCGAGTATTACGCCCGCAACCCTCTGGTTCCGCTGAAAGATACCGTCGCCAACATCAACATTGATTCAATGAACGTGCTGGGACAAACCAGCGACATTACTCCGCTGGGAGCAGACCGTTCGACGCTGGGCAAGTTTGTCGAAGAAGTCGCCAAAGAAAACAACCTGACCATTTCGCCCGATTCGCGACCTGAACAAGGTTCGTTCTATCGCTCCGACCATTTCCCATTTGCCAAAGCCGGAGTTCCGGCGGTCAATTTTGAACCGGGATCGAAGTTCGTCGGCCATTCCGAAAAATGGGGCGAAGAGCAGTTCGGCGATTACAACGAACATCGTTACCACCAGCCTTCGGACGAATACGCTCCGAACTGGGATTTCACCGGAATGGTTCAACAAGGCAAGCTGGCTTTTTTGATTGGATTGCGCGTCGCCAACGCAATTGAAACTCCGCAATGGAACAAAGGCGATGAGTTTGAACGCGCTCGGCTGAAATCGCAGGGCAAGCTTCAGTAAACAACCGCTTCCTCTTAAAAGCGCTACTCAAAACGCCTTGTTGGGCTACAATGCGCGCCAGTTTCGGTAACAGCCTTGACCGTGATTGTGGCAACAATCGGGAGCAAGGTGCGAATCAGTACACTTCCATAACTTTCAATTCTGCTGAGAAACAGCAATGTCTAAAGAGGCTAGGTTTGTTTACGAGTTTGGTCCTTTCCGTCTGGACCCTGCGGAGCGGATGATCGTGCGCGACGAACAGGTGCTGTCAATGACGCCAAAGGCGTTGGACACTTTGATCGTGCTGGTTGAAAACAGCCGCCACATCGTCACCAAAGAAGAGTTGATGAACCGCGTCTGGCCCGACATTTATGTCGAGGAAACCAATCTGGCCCAGCATATTTCCATGCTCCGCAAGATTCTGGGCGAACGCGAAGACGGCGGCCAATACATCGAAACAGTTCCCAAGCGAGGCTATCGTTTCGTCGTCCCCGTCAAAAAGCTCAAACTGTTACCGACCGAAGCCGGTTTCGCCACCAGCCTGCGCTCCGACGAAAGCGCCGAACGCGAGCAGTTGAAACAAACAGACAACGGCAATTCGCCAAAACCTTCTTCCCTTCCCGAATCAACCGCACGCAGCGAAGTTAAGCCGGGTCTGAGGCTTGGCCGTTACGAAATCATTTCGCTGATCGGCGCTGGAGGAATGGGCGAAGTTTATCTGGCGCGCGACACTCAACTGGAACGCAACGTCGCGCTAAAGCTGCTGTCGGAGCGATACACCGAAAACACCGACTGGCTGCGCCGCTTTATGCGTGAAGCCAGAGCCGCCAGCGCGCTCAACCATCCAAACATCATCACCATTCACGAAGTCGGCGAAGTGAATGGCATTCATTACATCGCCGCCGAATACGTCGAAGGCAAAACGCTGCGGCATCAATTGGCTGCAGGGCGAATGAAGCTGCTGCCTGCGCTGAACGTCGCCACCCAAATCGCCAGCGCGCTGACAGCCGCGCACGCTGCTGGAATCATCCACCGCGACGTAAAGCCCGAAAACATCATGCTGCGCCCCGACGGTTACGTGAAGCTGCTGGATTTCGGACTGGCCAAACCGGTCAAACCCTCTACTCTAAAAGCCGAATCCGTCAGCCTGTCGCAACTCAACACCGATCCGGGCATTGTTATGGGAACAGTGAATTACATGTCTCCCGAACAGGCGCGCGGATATTCTGTTGATTTACGCAGCGATGTTTTCAGCCTGGGAGTTGTGCTTTACGAAATGCTGACCGGGCGCGCGCCTTTTGAAGGTTCGACAACCAGCGATGTGCTGGTGGCCATTCTCGACCGCGAGCCTTCGCGTCTGCCGCAGAGCCTGAATATACCGGCGGAGTTGGAACGCATCGTTGGCAAATCGCTTCGCAAAGACCGCGAAGAACGTTACCAGACGATCAAGGACTTTCACCTCGACCTGAAAAGCCTGCATCAGGAACTGGAAGCTCGTTCGCGACTGGGCAATTCGCTGGGAAACGAATTAACAACAGAAAGAAAATCCGATGAAATTGTCGCTGCACCAACCGACATTGTCGGCGTTACCACAGCCGGAGGCCGCAAACACATCACCAAAAGCGAAGACGATTTTGAAATCCCAGAAGTCCATTACGCCCGAAGCGGCGAAATCAACATCGCTTACCAGGTGATAGGTGATGCTCCGCTGGATGTGGTTTTTGTCATGGGCTGGATTTCGCATCTGGAATACTTTTGGACTGAGCCTTCGTTCGCCAGGTTTCTGCGGCGACTGGCTACTTTCTCCCGCGTAATTCTGTTCGACAAACGCGGCACAGGTTTGTCAGACCGCGTTCCGCTGGATCAACTGCCAACTCTGGAACAGCGAATGGATGACGTGCGAGCAGTGATGGAAGCCGTAGGCAGCGAACGCGCCGTGCTGTGCGGAGTTTCAGAAGGCGGGCCAATGTGCAGTTTGTTTTCGGCGACTTACCCCGAAAAAACCATCGCTCTGGTAATGATCGGCAGTTACGCCCGACGGTTGCAGGGCGAAGGTTATCCGTGGGGGCCGACCGAAGCCGAACGCGACGAATTTCTGGAAGAGATTCGCCATCATTGGGGCGGCCCTGTCGGATTGGAAGAACGCGCTCCAAGCGTGGCCAACGATCAAGCATTCCGCGATTGGTGGGCGGCTTATTTGCGTCGCGGAGCCAGTCCAGGCGCGGCTGTTGCTCTGACGCGAATGAACACGGAAATTGACATCCGCCACGTGCTGCCAACCGTCAGAGTTCCTACGCTGGTCGTTCATCGCACAGGCGACCAATGCCTGAAAGTCGAGGAAGGACGCTATCTGGCCGATAACATTCCCGGCGCAAGATTCGCCGAATTACCCGGCATTGACCATCTGCCTTTCGTCGGCGCTCAAGATGAAATTCTGGACGAAATTGAAGAGTTCCTGACCGGCATGCGGCATTCGATGGAAATTGACCGCGTGCTGGCAACTGTCCTGGTCGCTCGCGTAACCGAAGGCAACGCAGGCTATCAGCACTTACAAGACCTGCTCGCTCGTCATCATTCGTTCGTCAAAAAAGAAATCGAGATGTTCAAAGGCCGCACAGTTGAAATTAAAGACAATTATTTGCTGGCAACTTTTGACGGCCCGGCCCGCGCAATTCGCGCCGCCGTGGCAATTCAGGCTTCCGCCAAACGACTTGGGATCAACTTGCAGACGGGACTTCACACGGGCGAATGCGATGTAATGGATGACCAGGTTGGCGGCCCGGCGGTCGAAATCGCCAATCACGTCATGGATCAATCCCGCATCGGCGAAGTTCTGGTTTCCAGCACCGTCAAGGATTTGGTCGCCGGTTCAGGTATTCAATTCTCCGAACGCGGCAGCCAGGTTTTGAAAAATAATCTGGGCGAATGGCGGCTGTTTGCCGTCGAACGCGGAGCTTGACTAATGACAATTACCAGTTTCAAAAGGCTATTGCTCGCTTCAACGGCGTTGCTAGTTTCGACTTCAACGTCGGCTTTCGCTCAATGCGCTATGTGCAAAGCGAACATCGCCGGAGCAGAAAACTCCGCTGATGTTTCCAGCGCAGTCAATTCCGGCGTATTGGTTTTATTGATTCCTACGCTGGCCATCATCGGCGGCGTCATTCGTTTAATTTTCAAATACCGTCATTAACTTTCAACGATTACCCGCTTCCTACCGGTCGCGGTACTAACCTGCATTCTTATGTCCGTCTCAGACCTTCCTACACTTAACGCAATTCTGAATAGCATCAGCGCAATTCTGCTGACCACTGGCTATTTCTTCATCAAGCAAAAAAACCGAGAAGCTCACCGCCGATGCATGATCGGAGCCTTCACTACTTCTACGCTGTTTCTGATCTCGTATCTGGTTTATCACTCCAAAGTAGGTTCTGTGGGATTTCAAGGGCAAGGCGCAATACGCCCTGTCTATTTCACCATTCTGCTAACTCATACCATGCTGGCAATGGTGATCGTGCCGCTGGTGTTTGTGACTTTTGCCAGAGCTTTGAAGGGAAACTTCGACCGGCATCGCCGCATTGCCAGATGGACCTTGCCGATCTGGCTGTACGTTTCAGTCACCGGCGTTGTGGTTTACTTGATGCTCTATCATCTCTATCCGGCAAGATAAAAATTTGGGCTTATGCTTTCTGCATTGAAACAATGAAACACGGCGCGCGAAGTACCGTAGGTTGTCCAACCTGCGGAGACTTCGTCAGCGAACTGATTGGCTGTAACGGATAACTCATTAGCCGATCCCCCTCAGGTTTGACAACCTACGGTACATTTTGGAGGAACCTTCAATCATGATGCCTGCCTTGTTCATCGGTCACGGCAGCCCGATGAATGCCATCGAAGACAACGAATTCAGTCAGGCCTGGGCTGAACNATCATCTTCAAATCATCGTTCCCAAACAGTTTTTGACGGCCACGCCGTCGCCAAGGAGGCAACCATGAAAAGCAAATCGGAAGCGAAAGTTGAACGCATCGTCCTGAAACATCTTTCAGGCACGAAAGCCAAACTGGAAGAAAAATTCGATCTGGCGCAATTCCGCGAACTGACCATCGGGCGGCATCCGTCGTCAGTCGTTCGCTACGACGAAAACAGCGACGATCTGGTCAGCGGCAATCACGCCCGCATCAGCCAGGATCAAAACGGCCAGCACGATTTCACGCTGGTTGACCTGGGCAGTCGCAACGGAACTTTCGTCAACAACCAGAGAGTCACCAGTCCGGTCAAAATCAAACCCGGCGACGTGATTCAGCTTGGAGCGGGCGGGCCTGAATTTGAATTCGATTGCGACCCGCGCCCGAATGGGTTCGTCAAACCGACTCGCGTGGCAGTGGATGCGCCGAGCAGCATTCCGGCGACGCGCGAACGGTCGGCGGTCGTCGCAGTCAAAGAAACGGCGGAAGTCGCCAACGCTGAACCAAAAACTCCATCGGCAGTGTTCACCGGCACCGGCAACTCTTCAGGAACCAGAGTCGGCAAAGCCACGCTGGAACGCGCCATTACTCAGGCCAAAACCGAAACGCGCAAATGGATGATAATTGGCGGAGCGGCTTTGGCGGCGGTTCTGTTGATTGTCTTTTTGATTGCGCGACCCAAACCCGGCCCGGCTCAAATCATCAACAATCTGGTTCCCACAACTGACGGATTGACCGACGCCCAGATCGCCGAAAAATTCGGCAAGGCCGTCGTCAATCTGGAAGTCAGTTGGAAGCTGGTCAATTCGCAGAGCGGCAGGCAGGTTTTTCATCAATACGTCCCCAATGAATGGGCGGACAAAGACAACGTCAAACATCGCATCGTCAACGACAACCGCGCGTGGGTGGCGACTTACATCGTGCTCAGCGATGGCAGTTATGAACCGGCGTTGACTGAAACTCCGGGCAACAACCTGCCCATCGGCGGCAGCGGCGGCGGAACAGGCATGCTGACTTCGGCCAATGGTTTCATCGTCACTGCGCGGCACGTCGGCGCTGGATGGAAGTCTCGTTACGATTATCCGAACTCGGCATATCCCGGCGTCATCTGGAAACGCAAAGCCGACGGCAATTGGGGTTTTGAATCCGACGAAACAGGCAAACCCGTCACTTACAACATTCCTACCAACTGGGTTCCGGCCAACACGCGGCAATTCGGACGCAGCGGATTGAAATGGGCTGTCGAAGGCCAGAACACCATTCTGGAAGCTTCGCTGCCCGGCAAGAAGTTTTCCTTCAAAGCCAAAGAAGTTTCGGTTTCGGAAAGTCACGACGTGGCATTGCTGAAAATTGACTCGCCCGAAGAACTGCCGTTTGTCGAACTCAACGACAATTACGACACGATCAAAGCGGGCGACCGCGTGACAGTGCTGGGTTATCCGGCGGCGTCGCCGATCAGTTACGGCGAAATCAAATCGCAGGATGCTTTCAACCGCGAATCTCAGTTCCGAATGATTGCCGATCCCAGTCTGACACCGGGCGTGGTTGGCCGTGTGCTGCGCGCCAAAACCGAAGAAGGAAAAACCACAACGAACAGCTTTGGCGATGCCTACCAAATCACCGCCAGCCCCGGCGCAGGCAACAGCGGCGGCCCTGTGTTTGACAAAGACGGCAAAGTGATCGGCGTTTACTTCGCCGGTTCGCGCCGCAACGACACGATGATTTCCTTCGTCGTACCCGTTCGTTACGCCAAAGACATGTGGAAGTGAGCAGGCTGGGAACGCCCGCGCCCGCGCGGGCAAGCGTCTGAATAAGACTTGCCCGCGAGGGCGCGGGCGTTCCCAATCACAAGGAGAACGAAATGCTCGCACTGTGGAACAAGCTGAAACGCCGCCGCGATCACGAAGCGCCGCTCGCCGTCAATCGTCGGATTCGCCGAACTTACGAAGGCGATGTTTACAACGCGCCGGAATTCAAACTCGACGCCGCGTGGCAAAGCGATGCCGGATGCGCCCGCGAAAACAACGAAGACAACGCGCTGTACCGCGACTCACTCCACCAATCGAAATCCGAAACCAAAGGCAGTTTGATGATCGTGGCCGATGGCGTAGGCGGTCACAGCGCAGGCGAAGAAGCCAGTCGCATCGCCGTCGAAACCATCTGCAATCGTTTTTTTGACAGCCAGCGTTTTTTTGAAAGCAGCGAGCAAATCAACGAAGCCTTGCGCGAAGCTTTTGCCGAAGCCAATCAAGCGATTTTTCAGACGGCTCAAAGCCGCTTCGATTGGCAAGGCATGGGAACGACCGCAACGGCTTTGGTGATTTGCGGCGGACAGGCTTTCGCGGCTCAGGTCGGCGACAGCCGTTTATATCTGGTGCGCGAAGGGCGAATTTATCAGTTGTCCGAAGACCATTCGGCGGTGATGGAAATGGTGCGAATGGGCGTTATGACTTTGGCCGAAGCTGAAAGTCACGAAGACCGCAACATCATCCTGCGCGCGCTGGGCACAAAGCCTGAAGTCGCCGTCACCGTCTGGGAAAAACCGTTTCCAGTGCGCGGCGGAGACAGCTTTGTGCTTTGCACGGACGGGCTGTTCGACCTGGTTTCGGACGAAGAGATCAAGGCAATCGTGACGAACGAAACGCCTGCTGCCGGTTGCCAGAAACTGATTGACCTGGCGAAAGCCAATGGCGGTTACGACAACATCACAGTGGGAATCGTGCGAGTCAGGCAATAAGTGTTGAACAGGTTTTCCCGCCTGCTCAGGATTTCACCAGTCGCCCTTTGCGAAAACAGGAACAGGTTGGAAAACCTGTTCTACATTTGAGGAGCAATCATGATCGGACAAATCATCAACAACACGTATCGCATCGAACAGAAAATTGGCGAAGGCGGGATGGGCGCGGTTTACCGCGGAAGCGACCTGATTCTGGATCGCAACGTGGCAATCAAATCGCTCCGCCCAGAACTGGCTCAGCAGCCTGATCTGGTCAGCCGGTTCCGCGAAGAAGCCCGCACGCTGGCCAGGCTCAATCACACCAACGTGACGGCGATTTATAGCTTTCTGCCGCACGGCGACAACCACGTAATGGTCATGGAGTTCGTCGCGGGCAAACCTCTGGACGAGATTCTGGAAGATCACGGCGCATTGGATGTCGTCACCGCCGCGCGGCTGTTTTGCCAGGCGCTGGAAGGCGTCGCGCAAGCTCACGCGCTGGGCATTATTCACCGCGACATCAAACCGGCCAACTTGCTGGTGACGGCGCTGGGTGAAGTCAAAGTGACGGATTTTGGCATCGCGCGCGTGCTCGGCACGGCCAGGCAAACTCGTACGGGCAAGCTGATCGGCACGCTGGAATACATGTCGCCGGAACAAGTTCGCGGCAAAGAATCCGATGCCCGTTCGGATGTTTACGCGCTAGGGATTTTGCTTTACGAAATGGTCACCGGGCGCGTGCCGTTCAACTGCGACAGCGATTTTGAACTGATTAACGCTCAGGTTGAGCAGAATCCGCCGCCGCCGCGCGAATTCAACGACGGGCTTCCGGCGGCTGTTGAGCTGGCTATTTTGCGCGCGCTGGCAAAAGACCCGGCAGCCAGATTCCAAACCGCCAACGAATTTCGAGCCGCGGTAATTAGCGCCGTCCCAGAAGCTGCCACTGCCACCGAACCAATCTGCCTGTGGGAAGAGCCTGTCGTCAAAGAAACCCGGCAGGCGTTCGATGTCAGCGAATTCATCAGCCAGCCATCGGCTCAGCTTTCAAATTACGGCAACAACTCCGATCGTGTTGGCGCAAATTCGTTTGCCAAAAAATCGCCATCGCTGGGCTGGCTCAATCGTTTCGACAAACGGCATTACGCGATTGCGGCGTCCGCCTTGTTGATCGTCACCATCGGCTGGGGAGTCAGATCTACGTGGGATTCAAAATCCGCGACGATCCCTGTAACGCCAAGCCCTACACCGGACATTGTGCTGAAACCGACTCCTGCGCCGGTTCAGCCGGAACCAGGACAACGCTGACCCGTTCAATAATTCGTCGCGCCCTTCGGTTGTTGGCCCGCAACCCGGCGGCGACCGCCAGCTTCCGGCTGAGCCGTCTTCTCGCCCTTCACGCGCCGAAAAACAGAAAAGCGAGCAACAGAACCAAAACCGCGCAAACAATCGAGCGGAAACACACAACGCTTCGGGCAACGCTTCGGGCAACTCTTCGTCCGGCTCTTTGGGCAATTCTTCAGCGGGCAGGCAATCCGGATCAGGCCGCACGAATGGAAAAAGACGATCAGCAATCCAACCGCAGGAAGACAAAAAGAAGAAAGAAGAAAACCCACGAAGAAGGACAAGGTGAAGGAAGGAGTGCAATTGGGAGTGGGCATTTTGTGCAAGTTCAAAAGATGTAACTGACTGATGTTACGCGCGGAAGAAATGAGCGATGGGCTTGACGGTTTTCGTCCCGGTAGGGATGGTTGAGGGTAGCGCGGCAGTTCACTGCCGGGAAAAGCGGCGAATAAAATCGGCGCCCCGTCCGGACGTTTTGAGTTTCCGCCAGAACAGGATTCAGGCGTCCTTACAGAGACTGCGGCAGCCAGATAGTTTCCGCCACATATCGTGGCGTCATATTACTTTTTATGCAGTCTCTTACGGGACGCGGCAGAGAAGCGTTCGCTACCCGGCAAGGAACGCCGCGCCAATATCAACCGTCCCTAGCGGGACGAAGAAACTGTCAAATGCTTTGCTTGATTTGGCATCGCGTAACATCAGTAACTGATTCTTTCCGGGTACGAGCGTTTCCGGCGTGCCGGCTTTCTTGAATGCGTCATTTTCCCAGCTTCGTAAAAAGAGCCTGGGCTTGGGCCAGCATCGCCTTGTCGTTTTCGCGGGCGATGCTTTTTTGTTGCATGCCGCCCAGTACGTCCAGACATTGCTGCAATTTGTCTTTAGCTCTTTCAGGTGAAGCTTTGGCGTTTTCAAGCTCAATTCGCCAAAGGCGATGGCGGCAGCAGCCGGGTCGCGTTTGGCCGTTACGTCGCGGTCGTCTTTGGAGACGACTTCGGCCAACAGTGCGAATGCCTGTCGAAAATCATCCAACGCCTTTGCCGAAGCTCCCAGCTTCTGTCGCAACTCGCCGAGCTTGCTCAAGCTGTTGGCGCGATCCGATTTGGTTTGGTTGTCGTTCGGGTCAATCAGCGACAGTTTGGTGTCAA
>JBGAPB010000136.1:0-14603 GCA_044221525.1 Blastocatellia bacterium
ACGTTGTGGGGCATGACCGGAGCGGCGATTAACTTCAACGCGAACGCCGCGTCGAGTTCAGGAGCCTTCAACCAGGGACACAACCTGCACAAACTGAGGTTGACCAACACGGCGAATTACGTGATCCCGATCTTCCCGCCAAGCTGCTAATGGCGTCGTAGACTTGATCTAAAACAAGGGCTGGGCTTTCCAAAGGCTCAGCCCTTTCTTTTTGAGCGGCTTGAACTCTCAGTTGCGTTCGTGCTATTTGGTTCGGCCTTTGCGGCAGCCGGTAAGATTTGCAGTGCGAATCAACGCGCTTTTCATCGGTAGTAGCTAATGGAGAATGGAGTCGGAATAATAAAGTTATGTCCAAATCACTCGTCATAGTCGAATCGCCATCGAAGGCGAAAACAATCAATAAGTATTTAGGCGCAGGTTATAAGGTTCTGGCTTCGGTCGGCCACGTCAAGGATTTACCTAAAAAAGGTCTGTGCGTTGATGTCGAAAACGACTTCGAGCCGACTTACGAAGTCATGCCCGGCAAGGAAAAGGTGGTCAAGGAAATCACCGCTGCCGCCAAAGAAGCCGAAACAGTTTTCATCGCAACCGACCCTGACCGCGAGGGCGAGGCCATCGGTTACCACCTGGCCGAAATAGTCAAAAGCGGACGCGGGCAGTCAAAGAAGCCAATCTTCCGCGTCATGTTCAACGAAATAACGAAGAACGCGGTCAAGGAAGCTTTCAACCATGCGGGCCAAATCAACAACGATTTGGTTGATGCTCAACAGGCGCGCCGTGTGCTTGATCGTTTGGTCGGTTACAAAGTCAGCCCGCTGTTGTGGGATAAAGTTCGTCGCGGGCTTTCCGCCGGTCGAGTCCAAACCGTCGCCGTTCGATTGGTCGTCGAACGCGAACGTGAAATTCAGGCGTTCATTAAAACTGAATACTGGTCAATCATTGCCAATCTGGCCGCCCAATTGCCGCCAAACTTCGACGCGCGTCTTTATAAAGTTGATGCGCTGACGGTCAAGACTGCTGGTTTTGACGAGGGCGTCAAAAAGAATGAATTCCATATTAAAGATGAGGCGACAGCGCAGGGCATTCTGGACGAACTGAACGGTTCAAAGTACGTCGTCAGTGAAGTCACAACCAAAGAAAAGAAGCGCAACCCAGTCCCGCCGTTCATCACCTCCAAGCTGCAACAGGAAGCTTCGCGCAAGCTAAGATTCACGGCCAAGCGCACGATGCAGATTGCTCAGAAGCTGTACGAAGGAAAAGAAATCGGCAGCGAAGGCGCAGTTGGTCTGATTACTTATATGCGAACCGATTCGACTCGCGTGGCCGATGGCGCGCTTGGCGAAGTACGCGATTTTATAGGCGGGCATTACGGCCCCAATTACTTGCCGGAAAAAGCGATTCATTACCGTTCGAAGAAAGACGCCCAGGACGCGCACGAAGCTATTCGCCCGACTTCGGCAGATCGTTCGCCGGACAAAGTCGCGGCTTATCTGGACAAGGACGAACTGGCGCTTTATCGCCTGATCTGGCAGCGGTTTGTGGCTTCGCAAATGATGCCGGCGATCTTCGATCAAACGACAATAGATATTTCGGCTGGTGAAAAATACCTGTTTCGCGCCACCGGCTCGGTCCTGAAATTCGACGGCTTCCTGGCCGTTTACGAAGAAGGCAAGGACGAAAAAGACGATGACGACGAAGAACGCGCCGCCAAATTGCCAAAGGTCGAAAAAGGCGAACAACTGACGCTGAAGTCACTGACGCCGAACCAGCACTTCACCGATCCGCCACCGCGTTACACCGAAGCGACTCTGGTCAAGGTGCTGGAAGAGAAGGGAATTGGGCGGCCTTCGACTTACGCTTCGATTATGTCTGTCATTCAAGACCGTGAGTATGTAGAAAAGCTGGAGGGTAAATTTCGACCGACAGACCTGGGCACTCTGGTCAACGATTTGTTGATTGAAAGTTTCACAGACCTGTTTGCAGTTGAATACACCGCTCAGATGGAAGCCCAGCTTGATGAGGTCGAGGAAGGCAAGCTCAAGTGGACTCAAGCCTTGCACGGTTTTTACGACAAGTTCACAGTTGATCTGAAATCCGCGCAAGAACACATGCGCGACCTAAAACGGCAGGAAATCATCACTGACGAAGTTTGCGACAAGTGCGGATCGAAGATGGCCATCAAGTTCGGACGCTTCGGCCAGTTTTTGGCCTGCACCAATTACCCCGAATGCAAAAGCACTCGCGAACTGGCCAAGCCGCCTGCCGTCAACGAAAATGGCGAAGTCAGTGCAGATACCGAAAACCCTTACGCCAACGAAACTTGCGAAAACTGCGGCAAACCAATGGCGTTGAAGAAAGGTCGCTTTGGAGCCTTTCTGGCTTGCACCGGTTACCCGGACTGCAAGACTACGCGAAAGATAACGAAGACCGGCGCGGTCGCAGCGGCTCCGGTGATGCTGGACGAACGCTGCCCTGTTTGCGACTCGCAACTTTCAATTCGGCAAGGGCCGTTTGGCGAATTCACTGCCTGTTCGACTTACCCGACCTGCAAATTCATCAAGCGTGAAACCACCGGCGTCGCTTGTGCGAATGCGGGCTGCAAAGGCGAAATCGTCGTCAAGAAATCCAAGCGCGGCAAAATCTTTTACGGCTGTTCGGAGTATCCGAAATGCGATGCGGTGTTCTGGGACAAACCTGTCACCGAAGCCTGCCCGCAGTGCAACAAACCGTTCACGCTGGAAAAGTACAACGCCAAAAAAGACGAAACGATCAAATACTGCTCAGACGAAAATTGTGGTTTTAGACTGGTCAATGGAGTTCAGGCCGAAGTCATGGTGAAAGCCGCCAAAGAAACTAAAACCACAAAAGCCGCCAAACCGGCAAAAGCCACTAAAGCCAGGCGCACGGCTAAAACTGCCAGCGAATGAGTTCCAACAATCCCATTTTGTATGAGTTTAGGTTGGTGATTTTGAGCGAAGCGATGACAACCTGAAATTTGTTGGGTTATGACAATAATCGGCCCCGTCGGAATTGAAACTCTGACGGGGCTGAACTTTTTCCATTTGCCTTCCAATTTAGAAAGACTTGGCGACAAATTTCCATGGTTTCTAACTTTCAGTCTTTTGGTTGTTGCAAAAGGGGAGTTTTGTTAGACTGACCGCCGTGCGCCCTCCGGCTTTCCCCTTTTGAAGGCCAAATGGTTCGAGTTAGCTTGCGAAGAGAATCTGCTGAAACATTTAATTGTCAGGCGCTAGCGCCAAAATGCTAGTTGCTCCCTGAGACCTGTTCTTAGCCGATATGATTGAAGAGCGCATCGAGACAGGTTTCAGAATAAGGATGAAAAAATGAGGAAGAATTTTCGTGTTGTCACGGCGATTTCAGTCGTGATGCTTTTTGTTATTTGCGTGGGAGCTTCAATAACGGCGCAGGCCAAATCGAAGAAAAAAGCGGCTGGCCAAAAAGGCAAGGCCGTTTCTGCCAAAAAAACCGGAAAGAAATCTACCGGCAGAGTCGCCAAAAAATCATCAAGCAAAAAGAAACAGGTTGCCAGCCGCAGCCGACGTAGCCGCTCCGTCAGTTCAGCCGGGAGCAAAAAGTCGTCGCGTTCTGCGCGTAACCGGGTGGTTAAAGCCTCCAGCGGGCGTTTATCCCGTGCTGCTCGCCGCCGTCGCGCACGTGCTCTGGCATTGGCCAGGATGCGCGCAGCCCGCGCACGTGACGCCGCATTGACCAACATTACTGCCGCCAACATCGAAAAAGATATTTCGGTAGGCGAAGATCTGGAAATTCGTCAGGCGGCTTTGGCGGCGATGAGTGGACGTTCCGCAACCGCAGTCGTGATGGATCCGAACACTGGTCGCGTTTACACTGTCGTCAATCAACGTATGGCATTGGGGTCGCCGGTCAAACCGTGTTCGACGGTAAAAGTGATTGTCAGTCTGGCCGCGCTACACGAAAGCTCTTTCGACCCGACTGAACCGGTTCAGCTTAGCCGCCGTTCGAGTATGAATTTGACCGACGCTTTGGCACGGTCGAATAACCCATTTTTTCAGGTTATAGGGCGTTCGCTGGGTTATGACAAAGTGATTAAGTACGCCGACAATTTTGGTTTTGGACAGAAAACCGGTGTCAATTATCCGGGCGAAAGCGAGGGTTTTTTGCCTGAAGAAGGGACCACACTGATGCCCAGTCACGGCGATGGCTTCGGAGTGACGGCTATGCAACTGGCGGCTTTCACTTCAGCGATTGCCAATGGAGGCAATTTGTATGTTCCACGTGTGCCTCGCACCGCCGAAGATGCCGCGGATTTCAAGCCGGAGCTTAAACGTAAAATCGAAATGTCACCTGAAGACCGGGCGCGGTTGATGGCCGGAATGATCGGAGCAGTTAATTATGGCACGGCTCGACGTGCTGCCAATTCACTCGTTCAGGTCGCGGGTAAGACCGGAACCTGTACGGGAGATCGTGACAAGCTGCGATTGTTCACTTCCTTTTCCAGTGTCGAAAATCCGCAAATCGTCGTCACGGTCATTACTAATGATTCAAAATTCGGAGGTAACCACGCCACTGAAATCGCCGGGAAAATCTATGCCTCCATCGCGCCGCGATTTTTCCGCGAGAGAATGGTCGTTCCGGTTTCCGCCGAGACTGAAGTTTCCCTTCCCACGGTCAAGATCGGCAATCAGTAAATCCGAATCGGCAAACCTGACTGAGAACAAAAATGGCGAGCGTGGAATTTAATTCCACGCTCGCCATTTTCGCTTCTAATCTGGCCTATTGGAACTTCAGTGATTTCAGTTCAATTGTCACGTCTTTTACTTCGGCTTCAGTGATTTTGGCCGGAGCGTCAATCTTGACGCTGAAACGCATTGATTCACCGGGGTTGAGCGGTTCTTTTCTGGCACGTGGGATTGGGGTGCTCAATCGTTCGGAGATGGTTTTATCGTCCATATCAAACATCTTGCCGACGACTTCCATGCCTGTGATTGGCTTGTCGCCGCGGTTGTGGATTTTGGCTTTGACGTCAATCTGAAACATCCCAACCATATTGTCATAAGTGTTTTTGTCTTCGGGGTTGATCTCTATGACGATGTTGCCTTTATAAGCTTCAAACTCTGCATTGCCTGCGCCGACGGCACCTTCCAGCGCGTTGACTTGTTGCGGCTTGGACTTGGCAAATAGAACTATGATTGCCACAAACAAAACGGCGATAACCCAGCCCACCCACAAAATGGTTCGCGACTTCTTTTGTTCCTCAGTCTGCTCAGGTTCTCTGTTTTCAAACATAACCACCTCTTGATTGCTTTCAAACATGACTTACCTCTATTGTCCTAATTATTCGCCGCTGACCATCATACGGTTGATCTTGATTGTCGGCGCGGCGATGTTGCTACGGAATCGCAGATCGTTTCCGACCATTTCAATTCCTTTCAGCATATCTTTCAGATTTCCGGCAATCGTTACTTCTTCAACAGGGAAGGTCAGTTTTCCATTTTCGATCCACAACCCCGAAGCCCCTCGCGAATAATCGCCGGTCACAGGGTTGAAACCAAAACCGATCAGTTCGGTAACGTAAAAGCCGTTTTTGACAGAAGCGATGATTTCTTCTGGCGAGTAGACTCCGGGAGAGACGAAAAAGTTTCCCAAGCCAACGCTTGGAGCGCCGGTCAATCCGCGCGAAGCGTTGGCAGTCGAACTCAGCTTCAGTTTGCGCGCGGTGTAACAATCCAGCACATAGCTTTTCAAAACGCCATCTTCAACAACAACCGTTCGCCGTGTCGCCAGCCCTTCCCCATCGAAAGGTCTGGAACCGATCGCGCCGCAAATCGTCCCGTCATCAACAATCGTCAGCAACGGCGAAGCGATTTGTTCCCCAAGCTGTCCGACCAAAAACGAAGAGCGGCGGAAAATAGCGCCGCCCTCTACGGCTGCAAAAAAATCTCCGAGCAAATCTTCGGTTGAGCCGTTTTCAAAAATAATCGGCACTTCCTGGGTGGGGACTTTGCGCCCGCCTAGTTTGCGCAATGCGCGTCTGGCCGCTTCTTTGCCAATCACGTCCGGCTCGTCTATTGCGGCAAGCTGACGCTGTCGGTCACCCCAAAAACCAACCTGCATCTGGTTGTCCTGTTTGGCAATAGGAGCAGTGAACAGGCCGCAATTCGTTGCGTTATATTCGCCGGCAAAGCCAATGCTGTTGACCAGAGTCATCCTGCCAATTTTAGTGCTGCAAGCGCCGCCTTCGGAATTGACTATGCGCGGGTCGAAGCTGCGCGCGGCGTCTTCAACCGCGCGAGCCATTTCAATCTTTCGTTCGGGCGAAATTTCGACAATGGCCGGATCGAACAAATCCAAGTCGGCAATTTCAGTCGCCAACTCTTCACGTGCGGGCAAGATGGCTGCTTCGTCAATGGAAGTTTGTTTGGCCATTTCGACAGCGTTGGCGATTAGCTCTTCTATGCCTTCAGGCGAAACATCCGAAGTCGAACACGAAGCCTGTCGCCCTTCGCACAAAACCCGCAAGCCGATTCCGCGCGAAGCCGCCTCTTGCAACTTTTCAATTTCGCCTAGCCGGACTTCGACGGAAAATTCAGTGGTTTCGCTGGCGATGGCCTCGGCGTCAGTCGCGCCGCGCTTGATTGCCTGTTTGATGATGTCGGATAGCAAGTCTGTTGAAATTGTCATTGTTACTTCGTGCCTCCAACGGTCATTTCAGAAATCTTGATCGTGGGCATGCCGACACCGACGGGAACCGATTGACCTTCTTTGCCGCAAGTGCCAATGCCTTCGTCCAGAGCCAGGTCGTTGCCGACCGCCACGACTTTGGTCAGAGCGACCGGGCCGTTGCCGATCAACGTTGCTCCTTTGACCGGCGAAGTTATTTTGCCGTCCTCGATCAAATAAGCTTCGCTGGCGGAAAAGACGAACTTGCCGTTGGTGATGTCCACCTGACCTCCTCCGAACTGCACAGCGTAAAGTCCGCGTTTGACCGAACTGATGATGTCAGCGGGAACGTCATTGCCGCTGAGCATAAACGTGTTTGTCATTCGCGGCATTGGCAGGTGGCGATAACTTTCGCGGCGACCATTGCCTGTCAGGCTGGCGCCGGTAAGTCGAGTGCTGAGCTTATCTTGCAGGTAACCGCGCAAGATTCCATTTTCGATCAACACGGTCTGGCCGGTTGGATTTCCTTCGTCGTCAATGTTCAGCGAACCGCGCCGGTTTGGAATCGAACCTTCGTCAACCACGGTGCAAAGCTCACTGGCGACTTTTTGGCCGATCAAGCCGGAAAACGCTGACGTGCCTTTGCGGTTGAAATCGGCTTCGAGGCCATGGCCGACGGCTTCGTGCAGCAAAATTCCAGGCCAGCCCGCGCCAAGCACGACTTCCATAGTTCCGGCGGGAGCGTCTGTCGCTTCAAGTTGGACAATCGCCTGCCGAGCGGCTTCGTTGGCGTAATGTTCAATAATCGCGTCGTTGAAGTAATCGAAGCCGATTCGTCCGCCTCCGCCAGAAACGCCGGATTGCAGATTGCCGTCGTCATCGGCGATGCACATTACTCGCGTGCGAGCCAGCGGCTGAACGTCGCCAATCAGCGCGCCTTCAGAAGTGGCGATCAACACGACTTTGAATTCGTCGGACATTCCCGCCTGGACTTCGCGGATGCGCTGGTCGTAACCGCGCGCGGTTCGATCAATCTTTTGGAGCAATTCGATCTTAGATTCCAGCGGCTGATCGCCCAGCAATTGTTTCACCGGATAAAGATCGCGCGCCGCTTTGTTTGCCGTGACGTTGACGGCTCCAACCGAAGCGGCGCTGTCGGCGATGCAGGCGGCGGTGATGGCGGCTTTGCGAATGGCATCAACCGAAATTTCGTCGCAATAGGCAAAGCCTGTTCGCTCGCCTGAAATCACTCGAACGCCTACGCCCTGCCGCACGGAGCGGTTGGCGGATTTGATGATCTGCTCTTCCATGCTGAGGTTGTTCAGCACGTTGTATTCAAAATACAGGTCGGCGTAATCGCCGCCTTTTGACAGCGCAGAGCCAAGCAGCGATTCAATTTGCGGAATGGATATGTTGAATTTGTTGGTGAAAAACTTGATTGGTTCGATCATTGAAATCCTTTTCAAACCTTAAGCACGCTCGCCTAAATGCAGCGCAGCAATTCCGGCGGACAAGTTGTGATAGCGCACGTTGACGAATCCAGCGGAGCGCATCATTTCCGCCAGTCGTTTTTGGTCGGGGAAGTTGCTGACCGATTTCGGCAAATAGGTGTAGGCAACAGACGAGCCTGAAATTAGCGAGCCGATGCGCGGCAGGATGTTGTGAAAATAAAACTCGAAGGCCTGGCGAAACACAGGAACGATGGGCCGCGAAAATTCCAGAATTGCGGCGCGTCCGCCGGGTTTCAGCACTCTGTAAATTTCGGCCAGCCCGGTTTCGACGCTTTCCAGATTACGAAGCCCGAAAGCGTTAGTCACGGCGTCAAAGCTTTGGTCTCCAAACGGCAAGTGCAGCGCGTCGCCTTCGGCCAGAGCGGCCTTGCCAGCTTGCCGAGTTGCGATCTTTTCATTGCCTATGACCAGCATCGGATGACAGAAATCGCAGCCGATGACTCGCGCGTGTTTTTCCAGCTCCAGCGTCAGGTCGGCGGTGCCGCAGCACAAATCCAGCGCAATGGCGTCAGGCCGCTGCAAAACGTCCATCAGTTTTTTAACCGTGAATCGTCGCCAGACTTTATCAATGTTAATGGAAAGCAGGTGATTCAGCCGGTCATAGCTGGGCGCGATTTCGGCGAACATCGCGCGGACTGCTTTGGTTTTTCCCGCCGCGTTTAATTCGGGATTGGGCGCAGGCTGTGAAGTAAGATTGGGTTCAGTTGCAATTGGCATAAAAGGGAATCTCCAATCTGAGATTTCAAATTTCAGATTGGAGATTTAGGTTTTGACTTAAAGGCTGGTTTTGAAGTTCTCGTCTATTTTGCCCACAACGACGACAGTCAAGGCGTTGGCGTCCAGCAGCCTTTTGGCAACGCGCTGAATATCGGCGGCGGAGATTGCTTCTATCTTTTTGCCGATTTCCACAGGCGTGTTGCGTGGCAGTAAAAACATTTCGATCTCGCGCAAATTCTGCTCAATCACACGCGCGGAGTAATCTCCGGTCAACGCAGATTTAATTGCGGCCAGCTCGATCTCTGAAACGGAAGAACTGGTCAGTGAGGCAAAAGCTTCGGTGGCGCGACGTGAAAATTCTTGCGCCTGGTTTGGAGTTGCGGAGGCCGAAAAATACAGCGGCCCGGGCAGAATTCGCGGTTCGGATTTGACTGTAAAGCTGATACCCGACTCACGATTTAACCGAATGGTCAGTAAATGCGCGATTGCTCTGGTTAGCAGAAAATCCGCATCAGAACGTCTGACTCCAATCAAACCACCACGCAATTCAACGTTAGCCGCATCAGGAATCAGAACCTTGACCAGTCTTGACTGAGCGGTTTGGGTGGGCTGACGGAAAGTGGCGGGAACGATCTGGCTTTTGACCCATCCTCCGAACAGCACCTTGAAAACCTGCATCACTCGTTCCTGAGAGATGTTTCCGGTCACAACCGCTGAAGCATTGTTGGCGATGTAAAACCGGCGGAAAAAGTCATACACATCACCCTGTTTGATTGAGGCCAGCGATGCGGCATCGCCTTCGATGTTGTGGCCATAAGGGTGATCGCCGTAAATCGCTTTCAGAAAAGCGGCGTCGGCCTGTTCGGCGGCGGGAAGCTTACGGTCTTTGACCTTTGCAATCTGGGCCTCCTGAGCTTGTTTGAAGGCGTCAGGGCGAACATTTTCAACCACCAGCAAACGCGCGACGATTTCCAGCGCTGCTCCGAAATTGTTTGCCGGAGCATTGATGTGAAACCAGGTCGTGTCCCAGGTGACGCCCCATTCAACTTTAGCGTTCAACGATTCCAGTTCTTCTTTGACACGCGGGTTGACGATCATCAGCGATTCCTGGGTCAGCGCGGCCATGCCTGTTTTGCCGATCAGGTCGAACATCGCTCCGCCGCGAATTATCAAATCGCATTTGACGGTTGAATCCTCTTGCCGATCCAACGTGACAACCTGTAAGCCGTTCAACAGATTATCTCTACGCACATTGCTGTAAGGCGTGGCGGGCGCGGCTTCCGGAACCGCAGGGTTCGATTTGTCTTTCTTCTGGGCAAAAGAGACCGACGCGATGCACAGAGACAAGAGACAGCACAAAAACAGAGAGAACAGCTTTGATGATTGCATAATGGTTTGTTCCGATTGGGTTTTGTTTCCGTTGGAAGAAAAGTGTAGCCGCCGCTGCGGGCGACCGTCAACCAACGTTTTTTGGCAACGTTTTTTGCCGACGGAACTTGAACGAAGGCGCTGAGGAAGTTTGCGGCTTAGTAATTTTCGCGGGGCAGTCTCAATCGCATACAAGCCGCCGATGAACAGCGCGGCAAGCACCATTCAGGGGAATTGGCAAAGATTTCGTCAAAATCGCCTCGCGCGGTTTCCACGAAGCCGAATTGCTGCGCGAAGAAATCTTTAGCCGTCGTCGTAAGCAAAACGACTTCGCTGAGGCCTTTTGACAATGCAGCGTCCAACAATTTAGCCGTTAGCGTTTTGCCAAGTCCACTTCGCTGCAAATCAGGCGAAACTGCCAGCGAACGCAGGAGCGTTACGTCTCCGTAACGCTCCTGCCCAACGCAGCCAACAAGCTTCTCTTTATAGTATGCCAACAGAAATTCGTCGAAATGTTCGGACACGCCTTCAGTCGGCAAGTTGACTTCGCCAAGCAAAGCCAGCACGGCTTTTAGATCATTTGCCAGGTTTTCAGGTTCGGCTTGTCGAATGATGACATCGTCAAGCTGATTCATCGCGACACTCCGCAAAGCTGAACAATCTCCGACATTCCCACTGCATTTGGCGCGCAGCAAGCCGTTGCTTTCACCGTCTCTGCCGTTTCTGGCAGGTTGTCTTCCAGCACGACGAAAACTTCCCAGCGATAACCGTTCGGATCGGTGACCCAGACTTTGTCCTGAACCGCGTAACAACAAGCGGTGTTTGTTTCTTCCAGTGTGATTGGCAATCCGCGCTCGATCAAACGATCTCGCATTTCCAGAACCGTTTCGGTGCTGCCAACCTGAACACCCAGATGGTTGACTCCGCCGGAGCCGTGCTGGAGCTTGGCCGGATTTTCATTGAGCGTCAGGTTTACCGGAGGATCGGCAACATCGAATTTGGCGTAACCGATACGGACTTTCGCCGGTTCGATTCCCCACAGCGCACGGTAAAATTTCAGCGACTCTTCCAGATTGTTGACGTTCAATGCGACGTGAATTTTTGGTGTCATAACTCTTCCCCTGCTTAATTTGAGTAATTACCCGCTTCCTGCCGGTCGCGGCACTGACTCGGTTGATAAACTACATACGCTTATCCGTATGCGATGCGGAAGATACTCTCGCCAGCTACATACGTCAAGGCAAATATAGTTTCGCAAAGAAAAATTCTTTGGCTATAATCGCGGCCTATGGCAGACAAAACTACTAAACGAAAAAAGAAACCCGAAGAGAAGCAGCGGTTGGAGCAAATGGCTTCGCTGATGAAAGCCTGTGCCGATCAGACTAGATTGAGGCTGTTGAACCTGATGGCGACAGAAGGCGAAATCTGCGTTTGCCATCTGGTTGATGTGTTGGAAACGAACCAGCCGAAAGTTTCTCGTCATCTGGCATACCTGAAACGCGCCGGGCTGGTCAGCGACCGCAAAGACAGTTTGTGGGTTTATTACAGGTTGTCAGAATCTCTGGCCGCGCATGCCACGCGGTTGATTGAATGCGTCAACTCCTGCTGCGCCGAATCGCCGGAAATGCAACAGGACGTGATGAAGCTGCAGGAAGTCAGGCAGGCTCAGCCGCTGGTCAAAATCATGCGCCGTAGCGCGGCTTCAAAATGAAAGCCGTCGTTTTTAATCTGGGGTTTTCACCGAAGCGATGACTCTTTCAGCCAGGCTGGGAACATTGGCCGGAGCGTCTTTCGAGTAAAAGACCGCGATCAGCAAAATGCCTTTGTTGGCACGAATGATCAGAGCTTTGCCCAGAAAATCCAGGGGCGAGTTTTGGCCGGGCATTTGGAATGTGGCCTGCAAATCCAGAAAAGTTTTGATCTGGCCTTTGACTTCTTCGACACGGCGCGAAGCCGCTTCCATCTTTTGAGTTTCTTTCCCGGATTTCATGCTGGTCAGAATAACGTCAACAATCAGGTCGTTGTTGTTGGCCGGGTTGTTGGCTTTGTCCAGTTCGTTCCAGATGACGTTCAGAAAAGCGTTGTCGTCAACAGATTGGAAATAAGCTCCGGCGTTTACTCGTTGAGCCTGCGCGGCGTCGGAAGTCAGCGGGTTTCCAGACCAATGAGCCGGGTAATCGAATGTGAAACCGATTTGCGGGTCTTTGAATTGGGCGAATCCGACTGAAGTCACCGAAGATGCTACGGGTGGAGGGACAGACTCTTTGACGGGCGAAGGTGTCGCATTATTAGCGTTGGTTTCTTTTACCGGCGCAGGAGATTTGGCAGGCTCTTTTGTTGGCGGAGCCACAGCCGTTTTCAGCGATGGTTTTGCTGGTGAAGTTTCCTCTTTTGTCGGCGCGGGTTTAGGCGCTGGCAAAGCCGGGACTGCTGTTGGGCGTTCGTATGGGGCAACAAAAAATTCCGGCACTATGCTTTTCTGTTTCAGCGATTCACCGTATTTGCGCGCCTCGTTGGCATTGGAAAAGACCCCGGCGCGAACGCGGTAAAAAGTACCTTTACCAGGAACCAGGCTTTTCAAGACATAAGCTTCAATGCCGTTTGTTTTCAACTCTCTGACAGTCACTTCCGCTTCGGCTTGCGAAGGTACGGCCACGATTTGGATGGTGAATTTTCCGGATTGTGCCGCCGCAATAATTGTCAAAAAAAGCAGCGCGGAGAAAGCAAAGCTTGCCCGAAGAATGAATCTCATAAATTTCTCTGTCCTTGTCTGGGGATTAAGCTTGTGGGGCCAGCGGCATTATGCACGAATCGTTTCCCAATGAAAAAGAGGTTTTTGATTGCCGATCAACCGAATTCGTGTCGGTTTTTTTGTTTACCGTAAGGCCGGTAACAACTTAGAATGCCGCGGCTTCAAACACAATGTTCCATTGAGTTCACCAAAAATCCGTCCCCCCAAAAGGATTTAAGAATGACAACCTCTGCTTCTTCGTTATCGGTTTCCGCATCACGAGCTTCATCTAACTGGCTCATCAGCAGAAAAGAAGATTGGATTTGGGTGCTCGGAGGCGCGATTACTTCCTACTTTATCCTGGCCGCTTTTATTGCCGGATTGCCCATAGTCCCGCTAAGTTTCGCCATGCTTGTTGCGCTGGAAGGGCCGCATGTTTTTGCTACGGCGACTCGCAGCTATCTTGACCCGGAGGCGCGAAAACAGTTTGGTTGGTTTCTGTGGCTGATCGTTCCGCTAACTCTTATTGGGCCTGTGGTCGTATGGTTCGGATTTGCTCAGCTCTTTTTTGTTTTTGCTTTTTGCTGGCTACATTTTCACATTGCCAAACAGCATGTCGGCTTTACGATGCTTTATAAGCGTAAGGCAGGCGAATTTGAAGGTGTCAAATCGGACAAGTATTTTCTGTTGGTCGCGCTTAGTTTGCCGCCTATTTTATTCTTTGCCAGGGAGTATTTGGCCAACACCGTCATCATCGGCGTTTCCGCCGTCTTTTTTCTTATTGCCGGGCTTTATGCTTTGGGTCAGGTTGCAAAGCAAAGAATTGTGTGGCCGAAGCTTTATCTGATGTTGTTGGTCATACCGTTGCAATGGCTGGCTTTCGGGTATGCAGGTTATAGCGGAAAGGGATTAAAGGTGGCAGGAATTCTGATTTCACTTGGCCATTCTTTGCAGTATCACAAGTTGACCCGGCTTTATCACAAAGCTGAAGAGGCCGAAACGGGGCAGAAGAAATTGTGGCACTCATTAGGCGGCTATCTTGTCGTAGTTCTTACCCTCAACCTGGTTTTTAATGTGATTCCGCGAGGCGTTGTTGAAAGTGATTATGTTTTTGCCGCGCTTTGGGGAATGTCTTTTCAGCATTACATTTTGGACGGGCGACTGTGGAAGACAAAGAATTACCCTATTTTCCGCAAGGCTCTTGGCATTTGAGTGAACCGGCGAAATTAAAAAAAAGCCCCTGGCAGAGATGTTTCTCGCCAGGGGCTTTTTCGCTTGTGGATGTGATCCTTAGACTTTTTCAGGCACAACAAATGGAGCGCGGTATTTATCGCGCAGCATCAAGTTGGCTTTTGGATCGTTGGCGATCACCTCTTTGACCGGGTCGAAATCCAGCGAACGGCCTGTGCGATAAGAAATGTTTGCCAGGTGCATCAAGGCTGATGACAAATGACCTTCTTCGATTTCGGCGTTCAGGTCTTCGCGTTTGCGGCTGCGAACGGCCTGGATGAAGTTGGCCCAGTTGCTGGCGCCTTCGCTGCGGCTCGGTCCGGGTTCCTGTTTGCGGCCCAGGAAGGTTTTATAAGACGTGTAACCGTCAATCGCCATGAAACCTT
>JBGAPB010000137.1:0-15042 GCA_044221525.1 Blastocatellia bacterium
TCTTGAAGGCTTCGGGGTCAATTCCGCTTCGACGTTTGGCGACTGCTTGATCCAGCAATTTGATGGCGTTTTGGTATTCACGCTCGGTTCGAGTCAGTTGCCGAGCCAAAACTTGCTGGTCGCTTAACGGCTCGGAAGTTTTATTACCTGCCGACTGCCTGACTGTTTTCTTTAACTCTGACTGGGCAAAATCGTTCGCAGGCATCGGAGCCGGGCTTGGTGTCACAACGATTTGCGGAGTCGGAGTCGGTTCTTGCCGGGCAATGCTTCCGCCATCGTTTTTGCCGTTATCGCTTCGGCGCATTAACAAAAAAGTGGCCGCAACTGAGAAGGCAATCAGCAACACCGCCAAGGCGGCTTGCCGCGCCAACGTCGGAACTACAAACCAACCGAACATTGCCTGCCACCACGACGCTTTGCTTTCCTCGACAGCAGACTGATCAAAATAAACCGGCTCCGCCGCAATGCGCGCCCTGATCGCTTCCCAGCTTTCCGGCAAAGGATCAATCGCCGTTTGCTCGTAAAACTCTGCAAAAAGCGAATTCTCACTTTCCAGCTTGTCGCGTTCGGCGGCACAGCCTGAACAATCAACCAGGTGCTGACGCACTTCAGCGGATGCACGCTCCGACAATTCGCCGTATAGGAAATCTTCCAGTTCAATTTGGCAACGTTCGCAATTCATAATTCAGTTGTCAGTCCACAAAGCGGAATACAGATTTGAACCACGGGGAACACTGGGATCACGGGGGAAATCAGGGAAAGGGTTCGTTTTCCCGTGTGCCCCGTGCTCCCCGTGGTTGAATTTCCAATACACTCAAATGAAACCCGGTCTAATTCGCCAGATAAGGTTCAATCCGTTTTCTCATCTCCGCGCGCGCTCGATGGAGATCGGTTTTCAGTTTGCCAATCGAATGGCCGGTGATCGAACTGATCTCCTCGTAACTCTTTTCGTGAAAAATCTTCAGGCTGAAAACAATTCGTTTGTCGTCATCCAGTTCGGACAAGGCGCGATGAATCGTTTCGGTCAATTCCCTGTCCAGCATGTTCCCTTCCGGCAAAACAAATCCTGATTCCAGCTTCAAACTTTCCGGTTCGTCCAGCCCTACTTTCCGTTCGTCTTTGCGACTCTGCCTGACCGATTCGCGCACCACGTTTCTGGCAATTCCGAACAGCCAGGTCGAAAGCCGCAACTCGTCTTTCAGTCCGCCCAAATTTCGATAGGCGCGAACAAAAGTTTCCTGAGCCAGTTCTTCGGCCAACTCTCTGCTGCGAACGTGATGGTTGATGAAGCTGAGAACCGGGCGGCCATAACGGTTGAAGATCAGATGAAAAGCCTCTTCGTCGCCACATTTGGCACGCGCCACCACGCCCGGAGATATTTCCGAAAACGCCATCTTCTCCCTTTGATCTCTTCTCTCTGCCGCAGCATCGAGGCTCTTTGGCATCACTGTTGTCAGGCCTTCATCCAAACTGCTCATTCAATTCACTCACTCGGCGAGCGCCATCAGTAATTTTTCAAGTTCGCCAAGTGTGTGAAATTAAACGAGCAAAGGTTTCAAACATTGAGGAAAAACTTTGCCAGACCGTCGGCGAAATTATGCCGGATTGTGTGTTATAAGTCCGCCACTATGAGTAAAAAACGTTTTTTAGTCACAGGGGGAGCGGGCTTTATAGGCTCACATTTGGTTGACCGATTGCTGGCTCAGAATCCCGCCAGAGTCACGGTTGTGGATAACTTCGACGAGTTTTACGACCAGCACACCAAACGATTTAATATCGAAAACCATTTACGCCATCCGGCTTACCGTCTGGTCGAAACCGATATACGAAATTTCAACTCTCTCCGTCAGGTTTTTTCCGAAGAACATTTCGACGTCATCATTCATTTGGCTGCCAAAGCCGGAGTTCGCCCATCGGTCGCCGATCCGCGCGGTTACGAAGAGGTAAACATCGCCGGGACTGTCAACCTGCTGGAGCTGGCTCATAAAAACGGCATCAAAAAATTCGTCTTCGGTTCTTCCAGTTCGGTTTACGGCCCGGCGGCAGTTCCGCCTTTCAAGGAAGACGCGCCTCTTGCACCAATTTCACCTTACGCGGCAACCAAAGCCGCTGGTGAATTGATCTGCCACACATACAGTTACCTGCACGGGATGAACATCACCTGTCTGCGCTTTTTCACGGTTTACGGCCCCAGGCAACGGCCCGATCTGGCGATTCACAAATTCTCCAGGTTGATTGCCAGTGGACGACCAATCCCTGTTTTCGGCGACGGACTGGCTGAACGCGATTTCACTTACATTGACGATATTTTGCAGGGAGTTTTGGCCGCAGTTGATTACGAAGCCACGCCGTTTGAAGTCATCAACCTGGGCGAATCGGCAACCGTAACCGTCAATCAAATGATAGAGTTACTGGAAAACGCGCTGGGCCAAAAAGCAGTCATTGACCGCCAACCGGCTCAGGCTGGCGATATGCCCAGAACGCACGCCGACATCAGCAAAGCCGCCCGCTTACTTGGCTACAAACCTACAACGCCGGTCGAAGCCGGGCTGAAGAAATTCGCCGAATGGTTCAAACGTGGTGCGAAGAGCTAAAATCAGACGGCAAAAAGGGGGCTGACAATGGCAACTCCGCAAGTAAAACTTCAAAGACGACTACGCACGGTCGCTGAATATCTGGAGTTCGAACGACAATCCGAAGAACGCCACGAATTCATTGACGGCGTGGTTCTCGCGATGGCTGGCGAAAGCCCACAACACAGCATCATCAACTTTAACCTTATTACCGAAATCGGAGTTGCTATTAAAGGGACAAGCTGCAGAGGCTTTTCACCAAATATGAAAGTCCGCAGCGGCGAACAAACCATTGCAAATTCCATCAAGGGTCTTTTTTCCTATCCTGATCTGACTGTCGTCTGCGGCGAACCACATTTTCACGACAAAGCCGGAGATGTGTTGATCAACCCAAATGTGATCTTCGAGGTCTTGTCGCCGTCAACTGCCACTTTCGACAGAAGCGAAAAGTTTCGACGGCTGCGAACCTTCAACGAATCGCTGACAGATTATGTGCTGGTCTGGCAAACTCAGCCGCTGATCGAACACTTCGAGCGGCAAGCAACCGGCCAATGGTTGATGACCGAAGTCTCAGGGTTGGAAAACGAACTTCACATCGCTTCGATAAATTGTCGGTTGAAGCTTTCGGAAATTTACGACCGGGTGGAGTTCGATCCGCCAAACGAACTCGCCCTGGAAGAATCGGAAGAAGTAACAGAGCCTGAAGAAAGCGATTCTTGACAGCATTAGAGGCCAAACTTAGAATCCCGGCTCGATTCGATAAGTTCAATCACGCCTTTTCAACGGAGAAAAATTTGTACAGTGAACATCTTATAGCGCCGACTCCGGCTTCGACGGGAAAAACGATCGCGGCTTGTCTGGCCGGATTTGTGCTGCCCGGCCTTGGCCACATTGTGCTCGGCAAGTATGTGCGCGGAGCTTTAATCGGCGGTGTCGTTATTGTCATGTTTGCGCTCGGATTTGTGATGGAAGGCCATCTTTTCACCCCAGCAGCAGGCGACTGGCTGACCTGGTTTTTCAGCTTTCTGGATGTCGGCACCGGAGTTCCATACTTCGTCTGCCTGGCCAGTGACTGGGGATTTCAGGTCACACCGGAACAGGCCGCCAAAGTCACTTATGAATACGGGAACACATTCTTTTGCGTCGCCGGAGCCTTGAACATGCTGGCGATAATGGACGCGTATGACATTGGCATTGGGAGGAAGGCATGACCCATTTTCTGGCTTTGATTCTTTTCAGCGCACTGGTTTCCATCGCCTTCGCAGTGCTTTCGTCCGAACATCACACAACTCAGGAACGCATTCGTTACGGTCTGAAAGTTTTCGGTTATTTCGTTGGCCTGGGCTTTGTCATCGCCTGGGTACTTTACTTTCTGCCTCTCTGAAATCAGGTCTGAGGACTGAGTGCTGAGCACTGAGCACTGAAGGGTGAGTGAAGATAAAAAATTCGCTCAGTCCTCAGCACTCAGTCCTCAGCACTTTTCGTTTATGCAGTCGCAAAAATTCTCACTGATGCTGGATTCGGTTCGCCGTTTGATGCGTGGCGGAGCGACGGCGCGCGCCCTGAACGTGCTGAAGAAAAGCCGCCCGGCTGATGTCGCCATGGTTTTGCAGGCGCTGAGCGACCTGGATCGTAAATCGGTTTTCTCGGCGCTGGCTCGATCTGAAACCACTCTGGCCGCCACCAGCCTAAGCGAGCTGAGTCAGCAGGAAGCCTTTGTATTGCTGAAAACCTTGACCCCAGAAGGCATCGCTCAGGTTTTGCAGGAATTGCCCAGCGACGACGCGGCTCAATTCATCGCCGAATTTCCTCAGGAATTGCGCGAAGAGTTGCTGGATATGATGAAGGTCGAGGCTTCGACTGAGGTGCAGGAACTGCTCAGTTTCGCTGAAAACACAGCCGGTCGAATAATGACTCCGGACGTGTTCGCCTTGAAAGAAGACCTGACAGTCAGCGAAGCCATCACCGCCATACAGCGAGACAGCAGCGACATCGAACTGGTCTTTTACCTGTACATCGTTGACGACAGAAATCATCTGGTCGGAGTTTCCAGCCTACGGCAATTGCTGCTGGTTCCGCCGACAACTCCGCTCAAAAAGTTTATGAACGGCGACGTTATCAGCGTCGCAACAGACACCGATCAGGAAGAAGTAGCCCGCATCGTCGCCCGCTATAACTTGCTGGGCGTGCCGGTTGTTGACCAGGAAAACAAACTGGTCGGCGTAGTCACCGTTGACGACGTGTTGGACGTGATCCGCGAAGAAGCAACCGAAGACATTTACGCCCTGGCAGGCGTCAGTTCCGAAGAAGGAATTAAAAGCACTCCGCTACGTTCGGTGCGGTTGCGGTTGCCCTGGCTGGTCATCAACCTGGGGACGGCTTTTGTGGCGGCATCGGTCATCAACGCCTTTGAACCGACAATTGAAAAAGTCGTCGTGCTGGCGTCTTTGCAATCCATCGTCGCCGGAATGGGCGGCAACGCGGCGACTCAAACTCTGGCTGTCATAGTTCGCGGGCTGGCGTTGGGCGAAGTGACCCTGGAAAATTCGCGTCGCGTTCTGATTAAAGAATTACTGGTCGGCATCACCAACGGACTCGTCAATGGCGCAATCGCCGCTCTGGTGGTTTGCCTGTGGTTCGGTTTTAGCACACGTATGTTCATCATAGGCGGAGTCATTGCGGCGGCGCTGGTCATTAATCTAATGATTGCCGCCGTCGCCGGGACAGTCATCCCACTGGTGCTGAAAAAGCTCAAAGCCGATCCCGCAATTGCTTCAACCGTTTTTGTCACGACCTGCACGGACATTGGCGGCTTTCTTTCTTTTTTAGGCTTGGCTACCCTGCTGCTGAAATTTCTGAAGTAGTCAATTCTCAGTCACCCAAGGGGGAATTCTCATGGACGGATATTCGATCAAACTGTTGCTCGCTGGCGGAGTTTTGGTTGTGTTGTTGTTTCTGTGGCTGGTCTGGAAATTCTTTTTCAGCATGCTCAAACATTTCATCATCATACTGATTCTGGGCGGCGTGTTCGCTGGAGTTTATTGGTATCGCAGCCTGCCGCCTGCAAAAAATCCTGCTATCGGCAAACACGCTTACCTGACTGAAAACAGCAAATATCTGGGCGTGGTTGAAGGCGAAGGCGAAGATCCACGGCGAGGAGCGGTCTGGATAACTCGCTTTCCCGGAGACCACCAGAAAATGTACGGAAAATCGCGCGTAACGCTGAAAGATAAACGCGACATTGCTTCCGAACCGTCTCCGTCACCGACAGCAACGCCGACTCCGACACCGAAAACCAAACCTTCAACCGGCAAAAAGTGATCGGCAAGTTTCGCCGCGCGGTTGAGAAGTTGGTCAAGCCAGTTTAGACTACGCGCCTTAACTCGCCGCTGTAATCAAACTTCAAAACTGGCTGCAAAAATTTATGCCGCTGCACGACACGGAAGCCTTTGTGCTCCGCACTTTCTCGCTCAAGGAAGCCGACAAAATTTGCGTCTTCTTCACCCGCGAAGCCGGCAAGCTTCGCGGAGTCGCACACGGAGCCAGAAAACTTCGCAGCCGATTTGGAGCCAGCCTGGAACCGTTCACCGAAGTTACGCTGACTTACTTCGAAAAAGAAAACAAAGAACTGGTTTCAATTTCCGGCTGCGAAATCATACGTTCGCAATTTGTCGCCGGAATCAGCAGCGAGCGAATGGGCGTGATGCAATACTGGGCGGAGTTGGTTGATTCCTTCCTGCTGGATCACGAACCGAACGACACAGCTTATCGGTTGATTGCTGCCACTCTGGAAGCGATGCGGCAGGCGGAAAGTAACAATTTGATGCCGCTGGCTCGATATTTTGAAATCTGCCGATATTTTGAAATCTGGATGCTGAAGCTGGCAGGCTTCTTTCCTGACTGGCGGCACTGCGGTTTATGTGAAAAGGATTTGATTGGTGAGACAGCCGTTTATCTGACCAACGAAGGCATGCCGCAATGTGTGACTTGCAGCGGTCAACGCGGCGAAGAGTTGCGACCGCTGGCCTGGCAAACCATTCAGGAGATTTTGACGCAATCCCCAAACAAGTTTTTGTCGCTGACCCGCGAGCCTAAATTGCTCAATCAGGTCGGCAATATCGCT
Organism: Blastocatellia bacterium; assembly: GCA_044221525.1. Taxonomy (GTDB): domain Bacteria; phylum Acidobacteriota; class Blastocatellia; order RBC074; family RBC074; genus RBC074. The sequence continues at coordinate 6,697 of JBGAPB010000137.1, forward strand.
ACGCGATTGATTGCGCGCGCGCTGGAACGCGAGCCGCGATCTTATGAAGTTCTGAGCCGGTTGCGACCGGTTGAAACAACAGCAGTCAGTGGTCGGTAATCGGTGGTCGGTTCCATATTCCAACCGGCCACCGACAACCAATCACCGACCACCTAATCTCAAGGAGACAACGCAAAGACAATGAGTACGAAATATGTTTACCTGTTCGCCGACGGCCAGACCGAAGGCACAGGCCAGATGAAAGATTTGCTCGGCGGCAAAGGCTCAGGCCTGGCCGAAATGACCAACGCAGGCATGCCGGTTCCGCCCGGCTTCACCATTACCACCGAAGCCTGCAACGCTTACTACACCTCCGGCGAACAGTTCCCAGAAGGCATGTGGGATCAGGCGCTGGAAGCTCTGGCCAAAGTCGAAGCCGCGACCGGCAAAAAATTCGGCGGCACTGACAATCCGCTTCTGGTTTCGGTTCGTTCGGGCGCGAAGTTTTCCATGCCCGGAATGATGGACACCGTTTTGAACCTGGGATTGAACGATGAAACCCGCGTCGCGCTGGCCAAGATGACCAACAACGAGCGGTTTTCGTGGGACGCCTATCGCCGCTTCATTCAACTGTTCGGCAAGATCGTGCTAGGCATCGATTCCGAAAAATTCGAGCACGTTTTTGACGCTTACAAGAAAGACCTCGGAGTTCAGGGCGACACCGAAGTCGGCGAAGAAACGCTGGCCAAAGTCGTTGCCGATTTCAAAGCCATAGTCAAAAAAGAAACTGGCAACCCATTCCCGACCGATCCGCTGGATCAGGTCAAACACGCCATTAAGGCAGTGTTTGCTTCCTGGAATGGCCGCCGCGCCAAAGATTACCGCCGCATCAACAAGATTGACGACAATCTGGGAACAGCCGTTAACGTGCAGACGATGGTCTTCGGAAACATGGGCGAAGATTCCGGCACCGGCGTCGCCTTCACCCGCGACGTTTCGACCGGCGAAAAAGTCCTGTACGGCGAATACCTGCAAAACGCGCAGGGCGAAGATGTCGTCGCCGGAACCCGCACGCCAAAGAAAATCGCGCAGCTCCACGAAGAAATGCCTGAGATGTACAACCAGTTCGTCGAACTGGCCAACCGGCTGGAACGCCATTACAAAGACGTTCAGGACATGGAATTCACCATCGAACGCGGCAAGCTTTACATGCTGCAAACTCGCAACGCCAAACGCACCGGCGCAGCCGCCGTTCGCGTCGCCGTTGAGATGGTTGAAGAAGGCGTGATTGATAAAGCCACCGCCATTCAGCGCGTCGAACCTGCGCAGCTCGATCAACTGCTGCACCCGATGATTGATCCCAAAGCCAACGTCAACGTGATTGCTACCGGGCTGCCCGCGTCACCCGGAGCGGCTTCAGGCACGGCGGTTTTCGATCCGGACGAAGCCGAAGAAATGGCCAAAGACGGCAAGAAAGTCATCCTCGTCCGCACTGAAACCTCGCCCGAAGATTTCCACGGAATGGTTGCGGCGCAGGCAATTTTGACTTCGCGCGGAGGCATGACTTCGCACGCGGCTGTGGTTGCTCGCGGAATGGGCAAATGCTGCGTTGCGGGTTGCGATCAGGTCGTTGTGGATTACACCAACCAGCAATTCACCGTAGGCGATGTCACAATCAAGAAAGGCGATTCGATCACTTTGGACGGTTCAACCGGTCGAGTCATCACCGGCGAAGTTCCATTGATCAATCCTGAAATCAGCGGCCATTTCAAAACGCTGATGGAGTGGGTCAACGAATTCCGCAAGCTGGGCGTTCGCGCCAACGCCGACACGCCGCACGATTCCGAAGTCGCTCGCGGATTCGGAGCCGAAGGCATTGGCCTTTGCAGCACGGAGCACATGTTCTTTGAAGGCGACCGCATTGACAGCGTCCGCCAGATGATTCTGTCCTCGTCGGATTTCAAGAACCTGGAAACACAGTTGGCCACGGCTCGTGCTGAATCCGAAAAGTCCGGCTCGAAAGAAGCTGCCAAACGCGTCAAAGACCTGGAAAAGAAAATCGCCAAACCGGAAGCCTTGTACAAAGGCGCGTTGGCGGCATTGCTTGATCTGCAACGCGGCGATTTCGTCGGCATCTTCCAGGCGATGGACGGCTTCCCTGTCACCATCCGCACGCTGGATCCGCCGCTGCACGAATTCGTTCCGCACGACGACAAAACGCTGAAAGAACTGGCCGCCAAGATCAAAATGCCGTTCAAGGAAGCGAAGGCCAAAGTCGAATCCTTGCACGAATTCAACCCTATGCTGGGTCATCGCGGTTGCCGTTTGGGCATCATCTATCCTGAAATCACCGAGATGCAGGCGCGCGCCATTTTTGAAGCCGCCGTCATCGTCCAAAAAGAAGGCAAAACGGTGAAGCCGGAAATCATGATTCCGCTGGTCGGCAACGTGGCCGAACTGAAGCTGCAAGCCGATGTCGTCCGCCGCGTCGCCGGTGAAGTCTTCGAGAGAGAAGGCGTGACCGTCGAATACCTGGTCGGCACGATGATCGAAGTTCCGCGCGCCGCGCTGACCGCTAACCGCATTGCCGAAGTCGCAGAATTCTTCAGCTTCGGAACCAACGACTTGACTCAGATGACTATGGGCCTGAGCCGCGACGATTCCGGCAAATTCCTGCCGGCGTATGTCGAGAAGAAGATTTACGGCGACGATCCATTCCAGGTGCTCGATCAGGAAGGCGTTGGCCAGTTGGTCGAAATCGGCATCCAGAAAGGCCGTTCGACCAAAGCCGATTTGAAAGTCGGCATCTGCGGCGAACACGGAGGCGATCCCGAATCCGTGATCTTCTGCCACAAGGTCGGCATGAACTACGTCAGTTGTTCGCCCTACCGAGTGCCGATTGCTCTGCTGGCCGCTGCTCACGCAGCCCTGGCGGATAAAGGCGCTGCCAAAACGACAACCGCCTAGTTAATTGCGGACGAGAGATTGCGGAATGCGGATTGGGAAGCTAGGTTCCCCAATCCGCATTTTGTTTGGTAATCGGAGAGGCCATATGCGATCAAAAACAATGTGCAGTTGGTTACTGAGGCTTTGCCTTTTATTTCTTTTGCAAACAAGCGCTTTAGCCATACAACAAGAGCAAAGAGTATATGAACGTCACAACGCGCCATTTCGCTATGTGATTTGCGGGAATACAATCAGCCCTGTTGGAGAGCGAAAAATCATAGTTCTTCTTGATCCAGTCGCTTTTTCAGAAGATAACCTTAAGAAAGTATACTTTTTTGTGGCAAAGAGATTTCCCGAACCTGCTGATTTGTCTGTGTGGGTATACACCAGCCTTTGGCAAGTTGAAACACCGGAAGAAGCAGAAATTCCCCATATTTCGGATATTGGCGACGATCCACACAATAATCAATTTCAATATGCATTGTTGATGCGAGTTAGAGGAAACGAGCTATTTCGCTACTCTTCTGATGAAAAGCCGCCATACCGCAGGCTGAAAACTGTAATTATCACGGGCCGTGATCCCTTTGACGCCAACAAGAAATAATGAATCGAAAGATCACTTGCTTCCTGGAAGTAGAGTGATCTTCATTAGCTGCCACCATCTACGCTAACGAACCTCGTGCGACTAAACAATAATCGCACCCCATTACCAACTATAAAAGGAGAACAACTTGATAACACCTGCCATTCCGCCCGCGGCACAACTGATGGAGATGATTTTCGGGTATGCGCTTTCCCGATCCATTTCGACTGCAGCGCAATTCGGCATAGCCGATCAACTCAAAGATGGCCCAAAAAGCTCAGACGAACTTGCCGCTGCGTTGGGGCTGCACGCGGGTTCGCTGTATCGAATGATGCGCGCGCTGGCCGGCGCAGGAGTTTTTTCAGAAGACGCCGACCGTCGTTTCAGCCTGACGCCGTTGTCAGAACCATTGCTGAGCGATAAGCCGGAAAGCTTGCGCGCCTTTGCGACCTTCATGGCCGACGATGTGAACTTCACGACCTGGGCGAAGCTGCCGTACAGCATTCAAACTGGGCAACGCGCGTTCGATCACGTTTACGGCGAGTTTTACTTCGATTGGCTGGGGAAAAATCCGGCTGATGCCAAAACCTTCAACAACGCGATGACCAGCATGAGTCTGGGCGCAGGCGCATCCATTTTGGCGGGGTACGATTTCACAGGGATCAACAAACTGGTGGACGTGGGCGGCGGCCACGGATTGTTACTGGCATCGGTGTTGCAGCAATATCCGCAAATGAAAGGGGTGCTGTTTGACGCTCCGGCAGTCGTCGCCGAAGCCGAAGCGTTGCGAGCGCCTGGGCTGGCAGAACGTTCCGAAGCGGTTGGCGGCAGTTTCTTTGAAACAGTGCCAGCGGGCGGCGACGCTTACATCCTGAAACACATCATTCACGATTGGAGCGATGACGAGTGTGTGACCATTCTCAAACATTGCCACGCTGCGATGACCGACAACGGCAAAGTGTTGATTGCCGAAATGGTGCTGCCCGAGCCCAACACGCCCGGAGTCAGCAAATTTCTGGATTTGGAAATGCTGCAATTCATGACTGGCCGTGAACGGACGGCGGAAGAATATGGCGCGCTGCTCGACCGCGCCGGTTTTAAGCTGACCCGCATCGTGCCTACGCCATCGCCTTACAGCGTAATCGAAGGCGTGAAAAAGTAACCCTCTTCCAGGACATGCAAGTGTCAGTAGCCCGCGCGTAAGCAATGGCTTTTTCAGCATTATCAAGCCCTTCCTGACGGTCGGGCTACTGACACAGCAAGTGTTTCCTTTTCCCGGAGTTGTTTAAGTGAACATCATTGAACGTGTGCGGCAGACGGGCATTATCCCTGTTGTCGCTTTGCCCAAACTGGAACATGCCTTGCCGCTGGCCGAAAGCCTGATCGAAGGCGGATTGCCTTGCGCGGAAATCACCTTTCGCACGGCGGCTGCGGCTGAAGCGATTGAACAAATCAGCAAACGATTTCCTGAACTGTTGCTCGGCGCGGGGACGGTGCTGACAACCAACCAGGCTCAGCGAGCGATGGATTGCGGAGCGCAGTTTATCGTTTCGCCCGGAACCAATCCGACGACTGTGGATTTTTGTTTGTCAAAAAAACTGACGATATTTCCCGGCGTTTGCACTCCCAGCGAAGTCGAGATGAATCTGGCCAAAGGTGTTGATGTGCTGAAGTTCTTCCCTGCCGAACCCGCTGGCGGAGTGAACTTTTTGAAAGCCATCTGCGCGCCTTACAAACAAGTTCAGTTCATCCCAACCGGCGGCATTGATACGAAAAACATCGGCCAGTATCTGGCGCTGCCCCAAGTCGTCGCCTGCGGCGGAAGCTGGATGGTCAAGCCGGAACTATTTGAAGCTGGCGACTTCGCTGCCGTGAAGCGATTGACCGCAGAAGCCGTCGCCCAACTGAATCAGTACCGTTCGACATAGGACTAAACCACGGGGAGCACTGGGATCACGGGGAAGGCCAAATCGGTTTTGTTTTTGTTTCCCCGTGTTCCCAGTGGTTGAATTTTCAGCAATGAGCATCCGACTGACCAAAAAACAGGAAGAGATTGTTGCGTCGCCGCTGGACGCCAAAATCTCCTTGCGCGGTTCTGCTGGCACAGGCAAAACGACTGTCGGCGTTCGGCGGCTGCGGCATCTGATTGACGCTGGCGTTCCCGCGCATTCGATTCTGGTGCTGGTTCCTCAAAAACGTTTGGCGCTGCCTTACCTTGCTGAAATCCGAAATCCTCGCCGCAAAGCCGGTGCCGAAGTCACCGTCGCCACACTCGGCAGTTTGTCGCATCAGATCGTCAATCTGTTCTGGCCACTGATTGCCGAACAGTTAAGCCAGAATGAGTCGTTTCGCCGCCCGACCTTTCTTTCGTCTGAGCTGATTCAATACCTGATGTTTAAACTGCTTGAGCCTGAAATCGAGCGGAACGATTACTTCAACAGCGTGACCATCACGCGCGCTCGGTTGTTCAGCCAGTTGGCCGACAACCTGAACAAATCTTCGCTGGTTGGATTTCCGCACACGACGATTGCTGAACGGTTGAAAGCTGCTTTGCCCGGCGACGCGGAGCGGCTGCACATTTTTGACGACGCTCAAACCTGCGCGAATTTGTTTCGTGATTATTGCGTCGAACATCGCTTGCTGGATTTTTCGTTGCAGGTTTCGCTGTTCGCCAATCATCTGTGGCAACACGACGTTTCTCGCGCTTATCTGACGCGACGTTACAAACACGTCATCGCCGACAACGTTGAAGAAGACACGCCGGTGACTCACGAACTGTTGCGAGACCTGCTGCCTAGTTGCCAATCGGCGATGGTCATTCACGACGAAGAAGCCAGCTATCGCCGCTTTCTGGGCGCGGATGAAACCAGCGCCGCTTCGTTGGCTGAAGTTTGCAATGTTAGCCACGAACTCGAAGCCACGCGCGTTATGTCTCCGCCGGTTCAAGCCTTGCTCAACGAATTGCGCGAAGTGATGAACGACGAACCTGAAACCAAATCCAAAGCCGACGCGCTCTCGGCGATTGAGTTCACACCCGAATCGCACAGCCGCTTTCATACGCAGATGGTGGAATGGGTTGCCGATTCCGTCGCGCGATTGGTTCACGAAGAAGGCGTCAAACAAAATCAGATTGTCATCCTTGCGCCGCTGCTCAGCGATTCGTTGCGGTTTTCGCTGGTGTCGCGGCTGGATAACCTTGGCATCCCAACTTACACGCTGCGGCCTTCGCGTCCGCTGCATGCCGAACCAGCCGTGCGCGCTCTGGTGACGTTGGCCAAGCTGGCGCATCCAAACTGGCCAAACTGGCAGGTTGATCCCAAACATTCAGTCAAAAAATTCGACGTGGTGCAGATGTTGCTGAGCGTTATTGCCGAGATGGATTTGGCGCGAGCGACGTTGCTCAGCGAAATTCGATTCGTCGGTGGCAAGCTGATGCCTTTCCGCGAAATCACCAAAAACCCTGAGATGCGCCAGCGAATTTCTGAAGTCTTCGGCCAGCGATTCGACAAGTTGATTGACTGGCTGGAAGCTTACAAAGCCGCTGAAGCAGAACCGATAGACATTTTCTTCAGCCGGTTGTTTGGCGAAGTCCTTTCGCAAAAAGGCTTCGGCTTTCACTTGCCCAAACGGAACGCACCGAAAGAAGCGTTTGACGAAGCTCGCATCATTTCAAACCTGATTGATTCGTCGCGCTCGTTTCGACAAACCTTGAATCAGATCGAACCCGAAACCGACAGCGGTCAGGAATACGCGCGAATGGTTGACGCAGGAATCCTGGCCGATCAATACGAACCCAGCGACTGGAAGAAAGCTCCCGACGCAGTGTTGATCGCTCCGGCGTATACGTTTTTGCTCAGCAACCAACCGGCGGATTATCAGTTCTGGCTGAACATAGACAGCCAGGCGTGGACTCGGCGATTGCAGCAACCGCTGACACAACCTTACGTGTTAAGCCGCCAATGGCCGCAGGGACAAATCTGGACAGAGGTTCACGAACAGAAAACTTCGCGCGAGATTTTGCTGCGCGTCGTGACTGGATTGCTGAAACGCTGCCGCCGGAAAGTCTTCATCGGCTACAGCAAATTCGACGAACGCGGTAACGAACGTGAAGGCGAGTTAAGAGTGGTATTCGATCTGCTGCTGAGAAGGCGTTCAGAGTACCAGCTTTAGCTGGCAGCGGCGGCTTTAGCCGCCCAAGCGTGGCTCGTAAACGAGCCGCTTCCGCCTAAAGGCGGTACTCTGAACGCCTTCCGCCTAAAAGTGACTTAAATGGCAAACACAACTTTCATCCCAAGACCAAGCCAAGCCCGCGTGCTGGAATACTCCGGCGGCAAGATGGGAGTGTCGGCGGTTCCGGGCAGCGGCAAAACTACTACGCTGTCGGCGCTGGCTGCGAAGCTTGTCCGCGAATCCAAATTTGAGCGCGGCCAGCAAATTCTGATTGTCACGCTGGTCAATTCTGCGCGCAGCAAATTCGATCAAACCGTTCGCAGCTTTTTGGGAGAAGGCAATCTGGGAACGCTTTACCGAGTTCGCACCTTGCACGGCCTGGCCAACGACATAGTCAGCGAACGCCCCGGATTGGTGGGGCTTTCCGATGATTTCCAAATCATTGATGAGTTTGAAGCCGAAGATATGATCGCCGATGCAGTCGCCGCTTGGTTCAATGCTCACAAAGATTTTGGCGTCGAAGAATATCTAAGCTCCGATCACCAAGCCAAAGACAAATCGCGCTGGCTTTGGCGAGAAAGAGCCAAGTACATAGTGATGGAGGTAATAAAGAACGCCAAAGACTCCTGCTGGCGGCCTGATGAATTGCACACAGCGCTGGCGGCTTC
>JBGAPB010000138.1:0-14621 GCA_044221525.1 Blastocatellia bacterium
GCGCCAACCCACCCGACCTCAACGCTGACGGTGGCTTTCGACCCTGTGGTGTAATAACAACCCGTCACCGTAATTTGCTGGGTCAGCGTACAAGCCAAAGCGTTATTGGGCGCTGAACTGTTCGCGGTTCCGAACAGTGCGCTCATCAAATAACGCATGCCTCGTGTCGCTCCGAGGTATGAATCGGACAAAAAGCCTGTTGCCGTCAGAGGGGCGGCATTGGCAGTTCTGCCGTAATAACCAGACAGCATTACAAAACTAAAGCCAACCAGAATGGCGGCAATCACTGAAGTCGCCAATCGGCGTTTGCCGCTTTTGCCTGCGCCTTTTCTCGCTGAAAACTTTCCTTTCAACTGAAACTCTTTCAGCAAACTGAACATTGAGCGTAGCGTGTGTGTAATTTTAGGGGAATTCATACTTTAACTCCTGTGTAATTCGTGTGAACGGGTATTCGGAAAATGCCATCTGCCTGCCATTTGGCCGACTGACAAAAGGCAACACTTCTCCCAGCACAAGCCGGAATTCGGACCTCGGCTCGTCATTGGGAAAATCACGACACGGAATTAGTGGCGATCATGGCGCGAATAAATGCAGGATTCGCCATAAACCAGCCGAACCCTGCTTTAATAAGCACAACCACACACACAAATTCCGATTGCTTTAGCGATTAATTGAAATTCGGTAAATTCGGATACTGCGGCTTGCCGACCCAGTGATTGCGCGCGGTGAAGACCTGATGTGAAGCTTCAACACGCCCGGCAAACCTCAGCCAAGATGACAACCTACACCCACGTTAGCACCGCACCCGGCCTGCTTTCAGGTACCATCTCCAGGTAATGCAGCAAAATTATTCGCTGATCCATCACCCGACATTAAGTGTAGGAGAGAAATAAACCACCTAGTGTGTCACTTTCGCATATGGGCGAGGGTAATAGACAAGACCAAAAGTAAACGGTGAAGAGGAAAACAAAAAAAGCGTGAGGCAAAGAAGATAACCTCTCTTTGCCTCACGCTTTAGACCTCAGCTTTTTAACTTCCCGATTGCTGCTATCTTTTTGCCTGGCGTGGCGGACGAACGGGAACGTCGTCTCCATTCGAGTTATGGTCGTCCGGTTTGCCTGGACGGTCGGATGTAGTCACAGAGCCTGTCTTGCCGGATGAGGAGCCAGATGTTGTTGTGAGTTCGGCATTCTTATCTGCCCTATTGTTTGATCGTTCTTTGCCGTTTGCCATTACTATGGGCGCTATGGGCGACATGTTGTTGAATACAAGACATGCAGCCACAAACGTCATAATCAGCAATTTTGTGAAGCTCGCACGGTATTGTGCCAAGCTTGTAAGAATCAATGTGCGTGTGCGGTTTATGTTGGGGGACAGCATAAATTCCTCGTTTGTTTAATTCGTTATTTTTTCAAAGAACCGTTGTTGGCGACCTGGCATTTAATTCCTCATCAGCCTGGTCGCCAACTTCGATTCTGCGATTTACTGCTGAGGTACATAGCGAATGTACCAAGTTGATATGAAAAATAGTGTGGCACTTTCGCAGCTTCAGGCTGAATAGTTTTGATGCCCCGGTAGTGTGGCATTTTCGTAAGATTGAAATCTCTTTCCTTGCCATAGCTTCGGCACTGGCGTAAGTTTTCCGTCGAATTGTCACTATCAATTGCAAGGTGGTTCGATTGCTCGGAGCAGTAGAAGTCAAAACTCAGATAACCGACAGACTTGAACGGGCCTACCAACTGGCTTTTTTCATTCTGGGAAACCAGGAAGCTTCTGAAAGAATCGCAGTGAATGCAGTTGACCGATTGCAGATGGCTGTGGTGACTCAAGACCGCCGTTACTATTACATCCCCCAGGGTAGCTCGCGCCAGCTTAGCCGGGCTTCCGGCACTCGCAGCAAAGTTACTTTCAACGAACTGCATCTGTTGCAGCGCCTGGTCTTTGATGAAACAGAACCTGAGGAAAAGGAACAGGAATACGCCAAGTTTGACGACCGTGGCTTGCTTATCCATTTTCTCAAGCATCTGGTGCGCATCACCATTAAACGCAACTCGTTTTATGTCTCTCTCGGCGTGACGCGGCTGTTGCATCACTATTCGATTACAGAAGCCATTGCGCTTCATTCCATCGTGATGCAGAACCCGAGCCGCGCCAAGGACAATTACTACTGGCGTTCGCGCAAAGGACAGTTGCTCCAGGAAATGAAATCCCGCTTTGGTGATTTGCTGAAACTGGCGCGCGGCGCTTACGGCGAAGAGCGATTCGTTGCCCGGCCTAATCAGGAAAGTTACGCTGATTTCGTTAGACACTGCTTGCAAACGTTTATGCCGTGGGAAACTCGATGCCCACTCCCCGTCGGTGAGAACCTGGTAAACAGCGAGATTCCGGCTCTGGAGTTCGACGGCAACGATCCTGATGAAGAGCATCGAACAGAGGTGGTTCGCATGCATGCAGTGCTGCATCCGGCCTGCTTCGAACGACTGGTCGCCGGACTCGGTTTTGACCCAACAACAATGCGCTTGGATTTGCCGGAATTTTTTCATCACGAAACACATAATCAACAATCTGACAAAGATAGCTATCAAATGATCGAAACTGACCGAATGAATTCACCTGTCATGAGCGACAAGCTGCAAGCAAAACTGGAAGCCGGGCTGGAGGAACGCCAGGCTCGCCGACAACCAATTCAAAGAAATCCGCGGCGTCTGAAAATTCTGGTAGACCGCCAGCCGCGAGCCACGCTTGATATGGAATCAGCCAGTCTTAACAATCTCAGCCTGGCAGATTTCAAATTACTTGAAGGTGAAGAGTTCATAGAAATCCGCGCCAGCGAAGAACCTGATATTTGTCTGGCGCTTTACCCGGTTGATTTTCAAATGCTTCAACAGTCCCTCACACACGAAAAATTCGTCATTGAATTGACGGACGGCCAAAAACTAAACTTCACTTTGATACCTGAGCGTGATGCTTATGGCGACGTTACCAGCGTGTCTGTTTCCGTCAATTACGCTGGCCGTAAATTCGGCATTGCCAATTGGCTGCGTTCTTTGTGGCCAGGCTCCGAATCGCCAAAACAACTTTTGCCCGCCTTTCGCCTGGCTCTGCCTGTTTCGCTGCTGCTGGTCGCCGGATTGAGCGGCATTGCCCTGTGGAGAATGTGGCAGCCGGAATCGCCAAACTCAGTCGCCATCAACAATTCAAAGTCGGGGCAAAATTCCAACACTCAACCAACGACTCCGCTAAATGGCGGCGATGCTCCCCAACCCGGCGAGTCAATTGTGATGCCGCCTAATTCAAGTGACCCGCAGCGCCAATCAAAACCACCCAGCGGGTTGCGCGACCACGATGTCACCGACAACGAACACGCCAAGGTAGTCGAATCGCCATCTGAAACTAGCAAAATCTTTCTTTCCTTAAACCGGGACGTAAACGAATTCCGGTCGGAACTTACCCGCCGCCTGAAAGAAGCTCAGCTTTGGGAATTGACGGACAGAGACGACGCCGACACTGCAATGGACATCAGCCTTTCAACTGACGGTCAAAGCGCCTCGCTCAGGTTGTTGAATGCCACGGGTCGCGTGATTTGGCCGCGTTCCGGCAAAAGTCAGAAATATACGGGGAGTACTTCTCAGATTTCCGAGCGGATTGTTGCGGATTTGAAAAACGCCTCTGGCCGGTAAAGTTCGCAGTTCAGAGTTCACGCTTACACGCATCCGGGAATTCAGATGCAGAAGCATGAACTCTAAACATTTCTACTTAGGCTCGCCTTGCAGAGTGAATGCTGCCCAGTAATACGGCGATCGCCACTGTTTTCCTTTCCGTAACGAGAGTTGCGCTGAACGCAACGCAGCGGCTGGGGTTTGTTTTCCACTCATAAGTTCACGGTAAAAGCGCGTCATCAGTTCCGAAGTCACGGCGTCATCAACAGACCACAAGCTGGCGATGATTCTGGGAACTCCGGCGTGCATAAAGCCGCGCGTTAATCCCATCACTCCTTCGCCGCGAACTTCTTTTCCCAATCCGGTGCGGCAGGCGCTCAAAACCACCAGTTCCGCCGACAGATTGAGTTTGTAAATGTCACCCAGACGAAGCACACCCAACTGCGGTTCTCCACGGTCGTTGACCAGAGAAAGAACCAGCCCGGACAGTTCCGGCGATTGGCTGTTGAGCAGTCCGTGAGTGGCAAAGTGAACATAACGATATGAACTGAGCAGGCCGTCCGTCACCAGTGACCGATTGGCCTGAAAATCCAGAGCCAACAAGCGCCGTTTTTCAGGAGCCAACGCAGCGATTTTGACAGCTTCGAGCCGCGAATAAGGGAGTCTTGATAAATCTCTGGCATCGCGTTCTGTGGGGGAACGCATGACATTATCCAGTAACATCGCCAGTGGCTGAGTTTTGGCATTTGCTACCTCTTCATCAGGAGAGTTTTTGCTGAAATTGAGCCTGTCGTCCATCCGGCTGAAAACGGGGTCGGCAACGACAGCTAAATCTTTGGTTGGGGCTTTACGCAAAGGTAATTCGCGCCGCAATTCCGCCAGCACTGTGGCCGACGGTAAATTTATGATTTCGTGTTTGACCAGCAATGGCTCGGCAGCAACTGGGCGAACTTGGGCTTTTTCCCCTGCCCTCACTTCTCCCACTCTCCCAGGCTTCCTGTCCGGTTCCGGCAATGCACCGAACGGTATGTAATTCAGGATCCCGTCGGCAACAACCAAAAGCTGTTTTTGACCAAGCGTTTCGGCTATCGGTTCCAGCAAAGTGCGGCTAAGCGAAGCTGCAACCTTGTCCAATTCGAGGGTGGCCTGAGCAACACGCCGTTGTTTTTGAACCGGTGTTTCAAATTTTATCGTCTGGCTGCGAGCGGTCAGCAAGTCATAAAACTTTACGGCCTGAGCTTCAATCTCGGCACGCGCTGGCAACCTGGCTACACGAACCTTGTCGTGGCTGACCGCCCATACGTAACTGTGCTCCTGGCCGAGCGAGTATTCCAGCAACATTGAATTCGCATCAAGTAACTGACTTTGGACTTCGGCCAAACCAAGCGGTACCGGATGCGTCAAGGCAGCAATACGAGGATTCGCTTTTCTGATTTCGTTCTGCGTTTGTTCGTAATTTGTATCCAGTCTGACAATTTCCTGAACAACGGCTTCTATCTCGGCGGGCTTGGCTTTCTTTCTTTGCAACGCCACTCGTTCAGCCTTCCGGATTGTAAGCTCCTGTCCCAAATCATGTTCGCGCTCCAAAAGAGTCGTGCTGACGCCCTCGCGTAAATCAATGCGGGCCTCGGCAATCAGATCGGCCAGGGCGCGAGTTCTGGCGCCTTCGCTGGCCAAAAATGCCGTCGCCATGTCGCTCTCAGGCTCAACTTTTCCAAAAAGACTGGCAGCCGATTGCTGCTCGTGCTGCTGCATCAAAAGGTCAATGTAAAACTCGTAATATCTCTGATTTGTAGCCGCGAACAAGGCTCGTAATTCCGGGTTAAGAATTTGCTGGCGTTGCGAATCAAAAAAGGCCAGCGCCTGTTCTATCTCGCTACGCGAAGCTTTGAAATTGCCTTTGTCTCGTTCGACTCTGGCCAGGTCACCTCGTATGTGAGCTTCGCGGGACAAATCACCAGCCACTTGATTCAGAATCAGCGCCCTTCGGTAATAATCCAGAGCCTCTTCGCGCCGCCCCACCGATTCATGGAGTGCCCCCAGATTTTTCAGCGTCACTGCTTCTCCGCCAGTGTTGCCCAACCCTCGCCACAACGGCAGAGCTTGCCGATAAAAGCCAACCGCACTGGCTTTGTCACCCGTCAGGTCATAAAGCCGAGCCAGATTGGTCAGCGTCGCCGCTTCCAACTCTTGATCGCCAATCGCACGTGAGGCCACCAGCGCAATCTGGTAAAACTCCATTGCTTTAGAGTTTTCACCCAGCGCCTTGTAAGCAATACCAAGATTGACCAGCGTCCCGGCTTCGACTGCACGATCACATTGAGCCTGCATGAGTTTCAACGCGGAATCATAACAATCAATCGCTTTGCGCTTGTCGCCGAGCGTGAAATAAAGTGTGCCAAGCCCAGACAGCGTAAGGCTTTCGCGCTCCTGATCAAATTCTGAACGAGCAATTTCCAACGACTGCAAATAACTTTCCAGAGCCTCCTGATTCTCCCCCAAATCCTGCTGCCGCAAAGCCATCAGATAAAGTGTCCTGGATTCTTCGCGCCTGTCATCACGCTGAACTGGTTGCGTGCGCCACAATGGCAGCGCCGCGCGATACTGTTCCAGGATGCGCCGTGTAACCTCGCGCCCCTGAACATTTTGACGGCTTAATTGGGTGGCTTCGGCAACCATCCTTTCGGCTTTAACGCGATCCGTATCACGCGCCATGGCCAGTCGTTGCTCTTCGATCCTGATAATGTAACGGCCTGACTGTCCCTGATGATTCCCACGCGCACGCGCGCGGATTTCAACGCGATAAGTTGACGGCTTGCCTTCAGCAAACGGAGCGATGACCGATAGACTTTTTTTGCCCAAGTAATCGGCTTCGATCAATTTTTCTCCCCCCGGACCAAAAAGACTGGAAACAATTGCCACGCCTTTTTGCTCCACGCTCAGCCGTAGATAGTTTCCCGATGGCAGCGAAAATTGGTAATGATGAACGACTTCGCCAACAAGCTCGCGCTCGATGACTTCGCCTGGTGTCAGGGTGTTTGTATTTTGTGACTGGAATTGGATTGAATAACTGGCTGCTGAAACTCCGATCAGACTGATCGTGTGCAACCAGGTAATTAAAATGATTGTTGAAATAATGGTTAAGCAAATTGCCAGATTGCGGTTGTTGCGTGTTTTTACCGCAATCCGCTTTTGACCTTTTGCAGAATTCAGGTAGGGGATCATTCATGCCTCCGCAGAAGTTCAATCATGAACTAAATCTTCTTTGCCAGAGTTGTGCCGTCACCACTCTTCTATACAATTCCTGCCCGAACTTTCTAAATTCAGGCAAACAAAGAAATTGATCAGAAATAATAGGTAACTACTCCGACAATAACCGTCAGTAAATTTACTCGTATGTTGTGATTCGCTCAGTTCTTGTGGGTACGCTTTGATCGCAGAAAGCAAAGTGTAGTTCTGAGCTAGTAACGTAATCGCAGTTTGGCGTCAGTGGCCCGCTTTAATTGTAGAGAAGAATTCGCATTTGAGGTAAGGCGGCGATGCGGGGGAGCGTTTCTAGTCTGGCAAACGTCGCAAATGTGAGGCGATATACTTCTTCTTACTTGATGCCGCACACAATTTAATCCAACCGATACAGTGTTGCAAGACTTACCCTCAAGAAAAATTTCATTTTGTCCTACATAACTCCATTTTGTACCAACAAGCAGTTCTAAGGATTTCCGGTAAGCAAATGGCAGATTGGAAAAATCGCAGATGAAGACGATAATGCCTCTGCCTTTGGGATTCACCACTTAAATAAATCAAAAGGAGTAGATTCGATGCCTCTTCGGACAAGACAAAATCCAGAAACGGGGATTATTGAAGTCCTGGTTAATAATGACTGGATAGATTTTGAAAGCCATCGCAAAAAACAGATTGACGATGCTTATCAGACTTCTGTCAATTTTCTGAGAGAACGTCTGGGCGAAGACTCCGCCCAACAAATTACCCGAAACTCTGCTGAAGATTTGTCGGTTCCTGATGCCCCACAATAAATTCGTCTATTTCCGCTTTGGACAAAACGATGAACAGAAAACTCCTAATGCTTACGCTACTTTCGTTTTTGACATTCGCCTTTCCATTCCGGGCGTTTGGACAGGAAATTCCGGTAACAGATAGCCGCCGCGAAGTTCGTCATCTTGACCTGGTTTACACATTTCCTGAGTACAAAACCAGGGAAGCCTGGCTGGCTCGCGCGGCTGAGTTAAGGCAACAGATTTTGGTCAGTGCAGGTTTGTGGCCGACACCTGCGAAACAGCCAATCAAAGCGACAATCTTTGGCAAAATGGATCGCGGAGATCACACAGTCGAGAAAGTTTATTTTGAAAGCTATCCAGGCTTTTACGTCACTGGAAATCTTTATCGGCCAAAGAACTCGACCGGCAAACTCCCGGCGGTTTTATGCCCCCACGGACATTGGGCTTATGGACGATTGGAAAATCAGCCGCTGCATTCCGGCCCGGCTCGCGCCATCAGTTTTGCGCGGCAGGGTTACGTCGCATTCAGCTATGACATGGTTGGTTACAACGACAGTTCGGCGATTACTCACCAGTTTGCCAACCATAACTCGACCGGCGTCGAAGCTCTTTGGGGTGTCAATCTGTTGGGGCTTCAGCTTTGGGATAGCATTCGCGCTGTGGATTTTCTGCTGACACTGCCTGAAGTTGATCCGTCACGCATCGCCTGCACGGGCGAATCAGGCGGAGGCACTCAGACTTTTTTGCTGACCGCCGTGGACGAACGAATCAACGTTGCAGCGCCAGTCAATATGGTTTCATTCATCATGCAAGGTGGCAGCTTGTGCGAAAACGCTCCGAACCTGCGAATTGACACCAATAACGTAGAAATTGCCGCGTTGACGGCTCCACGACCGATGATGATGGTTTCGGCGACCGGCGATTGGACAAAGAACATGCTGACTTCGGAATACCCAGCAGTTCGTGGCATTTACAGACTGTTCGGAGCCGAAGACAAGCTGACCGCAATTCAGATTGACGCTCCGCACAATTACAACCAGCAAAGCCGCGAAGCAGTTTACGGTTGGTTCGCCCATTGGCTGCTGAATCGACAAGAAACATCCCCAATTAAAGAGCGAAACGTCAGCATTCCTTCCATCCCTGAACTGTTGGTTTACTCCAGTCGCTCAAGGCCTGAAAACGAATTGAACGAAGCTCAATTAACCGCTGCCTTGATCGAACAAAGAAAACGCCAACTTGAAGAATCGCAACCACAAACATCCGCCGACCTGCCACGTTTCAAGGAACAATTCGGCGCGGCTTTCAAGTTTTCGCTGATGGCCGAATCGCCAAAAACTGAAGACCTGATCGCCTCGACTCCTGAAGTCCAAAAGAGCGGCAACTCGACTGCGACAAAGCTGACAATTTCCAGGCGCGGCAAAGCCGACCGGGTGGAATTGTCGCTACTGCAATCTGCAAAACCTCAAGTGGAAAAAACCGTTCTGGTTTTGGCTGAAACCGATGACTCAAGGCGTCGGGACGAAATGATGACTTCGCTGTCTGCAGCAGGCTATGTAACAGCAACGATCAAGCTTCATCCGCAGTCTCAATACAGCGAACAGACGAATAAGTATCGCTACTTCACCACTTACAACCGAACAGACGCCGCGAATCAGGTGCAGGATATTTTGACGGCTGTCGCTTATTTGAAAGGAAAAACCGCCAAACTAAGCGTCATTGCGCTCGGTAAAACCGGCGGGCTGGCTTTGCTGGCCAGAGGGTTGGCTCCAAAAATTGATCGAATGGTTGCCGACGCGGCAGAGCTTGATTCATCAAACGACAAGGAATTTCTGGCTCAATTGCCAATCCCTGGAGTTCGCCGCGCCGGAGATTTCCCGACAGCCGTGACATTGGCTCCATTGACTCCGCTGCTGATTCATAACACCGGCGGCAAATTCCACACGGAACGTATTTCCGAAATTTACAGGCGACTTGGCCGAGCCGAAGATTTCAAGGTTTCATCAACAACAATCAGCAATAACGATTTGCTGACCTGGCTTTCATTAAACTAAAAAAGTTCGTAGTCCCGCCGCCTTTAGGCGGAATCGGCATGGTTGCCGAAACCTTCCGCCTAAAGGCGGGACTACGAACTTATCTGAAGGAGAAAAATGCCCGAAGGACGCAGCGAAATATCCAACTCTCAAACTCTGGTGATTGAGTTCACCGACCTGACTTTTGAACCCGTTGAACAACAAAACGGGATCGCCACTTCAATCAAATTCAAGCTGGAAAACCCAAGCATCGGCCCTGGTGACGTTTTGCTGGTGCTGTCCGGCCAGGACATCCAGTTTCACGGATTTATCGGTGGGCTGGAAAACGGATGGGCGATTGCCACTGACCGCACTGGCTCTGCTCTGCCTGCCACTATTCAGTAAAAGCTGAGCAATAAATGCTTTTAGACAGGATTGGACAGGATTTTTTCAGGATTGACACGATCAGCAAAGCTGGATTGTTTCCGACAGTTTTGAATCTTGTTCATCCTGAAACAATCCTGTTCATCCTGTCCAAAAATCTTTCTTTAACTCACCAGCGGTTCGATTACATTGCCGCCAAAATCCGTCAGCCGCTCAAAGCGTCCATTGTGCAGGTAAGTCAGCTTCATCTGATCCAATCCCATCAAGTGCAAAATCGAGGCGTGTATGTCACGCGGGTGGTAACGCGGGCCTACAGTTTTGAAGCCTATTTCGTCTGTCTGGCCGATGACCTGCCCGCCTTTGACGCCGCCTCCGGCCATCCACATCGAAAATCCTGTTGGGTTGTGATCGCGGCCTTTGCCATTTTCAGAAACAGGCGTGCGCCCGAATTCAGTTCCCCAGACGACCAGGGTCGAATCCAGCAAGCCTCTCCCTTTCAAATCTTTCAGCAGAGCCGCGACTGGTTTGTCAGTCCAACGACACATCTGTTCGTGATTGGTTTTGACGTTGTCGTGAGCGTCCCATTGAACACTGACCGGGCCACCGCCTGAATAAAGCTGCACAAATCTCACTCCGCGTTCGACCAGCCGTCTGGCCAGCAAACAGCGAGTTCCGAATTCAACAGTTTGTGGATCATCCAACCCATACAGGTTCTTTGTCTCTTTGCTCTCTTTGGAAAGATCAACGGCTTCGGGGGCGTGTTGCTGCATTCTGTAAGCAAGCTCGTAAGAGGAAATGCGCGCTGCAAGCTCAGTATCATTTTCGCCCAACGACACCTCATTCATTCGCCGCATAAAGCCAAGCATGTTGCTTTGTTGCTGGCGGCTGATTTCCGCCGGAGGTTTTAGGTGCAAAATTGGCGTTGAACCGTTCCGCAACAGAGTTCCCTGATTGATGGCTGGCAAATAACCGGCCCCCCACATTGGCGAACCGCCTTCGGGCAACCCCTGCGGCTGTGTCATGACGCAGTAAGCCGGAAGATTTTCGCTTTCGCTGCCCAAACCGTAAGTCACCCAACTGCCAAGACTTGGATGCCCTGCCAGCACCCGGCCATTTATCATCTGGTACATGGCCGGAGCGTGAACGAAACTTTCGGTGTAACACGACCGAATGACTGCAATGTCGTCAATGCAACCAGCGGTGTGAGGCAACAGGTCAGAAACTTCTATGCCGGATTGGCCATATTTTTTGAACTTCCAGGCGCTGCCCATCAGTGGAGTCCCGGTTTTGACGAACTGGCTTTTGACTTCGCCGAAACTGGCGGGCATCTGCTGGCCGTGTAATTTGTCCAACTCTGGTTTCGGATCAAAAGTTTCCATCTGACTGGGACCGCCGACCATAAACAGAAAGATGACGGCTTTGGCTTTTGGAGCAAAGTGCGGCGGTTTCGGAGCCAGCGGATTGACGAGTTTTTTTCCTGGCTGAGTTTTGCCCTGAGCCAAAACTTCGCGCTGCATCAGGTAAGACAGCGCCAGCGCGCCGAAACCATTGCCAGCCCGGAAGAGAAAATCTCGCCGTGAATCGGATTGCGGTATGTCAGCTTGAAATTTATCCATAACCATTACTCCAAATCGAATTCGGCCACGACCGGCGCGTGATCTGACGGGCGTTCCAGGGCGCGCGGAGCTTTATCAATCCAGACCGCCGAACACAATTCAGCCAGAGATTCGGTCGCCCACAGATGATCAATCCTCAGACCGTGATTTTTTGGGAAAGCCCCAGCGCGATAATCCCACCAGGAAAACACTCCCGCGTCTTCGTGATGCTGGCGGAAAACATCAACCAAGCCCCAGTCTTCGATTTTTTGCAGAGCAGCCCGTTCGGCTTCGCTGCACAGAATCTGGCCTGCCCATTTTTGAGGATCGTGAACGTCTCTATCTTCGGGAGCGATATTGAAATCTCCGCAAATTGCCAGCGGCTGTTTTGCATCGCAGCATTCATCGAAAAACTTGCGCAACTTAGCCAGCCAATCCAGCTTGTAAGCATACTTTTCCGAACCGACTTCGGAACCGTTAGGGATATAAACGTTGATGATTTTTACCCCGTTGATGGTCGTAGCAATCAATCGCCGCTGAGCGTCTTCGCCGTCGTCGGTAAAGCCTTTCTGCACATCAGTCGCGTCAGCCAGTGAAAGTGTGGCCACGCCGTTGTAAGTCGGCTGGCCGAACACTTCCACCTTGTAGCCAAGTTCTCGAAAAGCATCAGCCGGAAATTTGTCGTCTTTGCATTTGATTTCCTGCAAACACAGCGCGTCCGGGCGATTGGCTTTCAGCCAGTCCAGCACCAGAGGCAGCCGCACGGCGATTGAGTTGATATTCCAGGTAGCTATTTTCATTTGAGTCTAAAAAGCCAACGTTCGTAATAATTGGGAAAGGAAGCTTCGCGCTTCAATTTTCAGCAGGCGGGACGCCTGCGTACCCGGAACTTTAACCAATCCGTCGCCCGGCGAAAAGGCGCAATCGAAATTGTTTACGACGTTCTGTCTCCGGCGGCTTTTCGCGTTAGGCTGCCGAAAGCAAAGATGTATAATCGCCCAACCTTGCAACAGATTACCGCCGGTTCAACCGGCCACAGTTTCGGAGAAAAAGTTATGCTCAGTAATTCGCTACGTCTTTCGTTTAGAGTCTTTACGGCAATTTTGTTGGCCGGGGCCTTGAGCTTTTACGTCCTTCATCAAGCCAACGCCCAAGACCCGCCACAACCTCCGAAACCAAAACCAACGCCGACACCGAAAGACCAGAAAGACCGCAAAGGCGCTCAACGCCAGGGCGCACAGGCCGACCAGCAATCGCTTGATCCTGAAGGAACCATTCGCCTTGACACCGAAGAAGTGGTTTTAGACGTAACAGTCACAGATCAAACCAACATGCCTGTTTACGATTTGAAAAAAGAAGACTTCACGGTTTTTGAAGACAAGGTAAAGCAGGAAATCCAGAGCGTCCGGCGTGAAGAAGTTCCTGTCAGTTTTGGTTTGGTCATTGATACTTCAGGCAGCATGCGCGCGCGATTGCAACAGGTTGCGGAATCCGGCCAACAACTGGTCAAACAAATGCGCGAAGACGACGAAGCCTTTGTCGCTTCGTTCAAAACCGAGCCGGAACTGATTCAGGAATTCACTCACGACCGCCGCGATCTGGAAGACGCGCTCAATGAACTTTACAGCAGCGGCGGCACTTCTCTGCTGGACGCAATCGTCGCCACTTCCGATTACGCGCAGCAAAAAGCTAAACAACGCCGCAAAGCCTTAATCATCATCTCCGACGGTTTGGAAAAGAACAGCTCGGTAAAAGAAAAAGAGGTGGTCGAGGCGATCAAGGAAAACGAAGTCCAGCTTTATCTGGTCGGCTTTGTTGACGAAGACGCTGAAAGCGGCGGCCTGTTTAGAAAATCAGATTCCAAAAAAGCCAAGGAATTGCTGGTGAAACTTGCCGAAGATTCCGGCGGGCGAGTTTTCTTTCCAAAAGAGATCAGCGAGATGCCAGCCATCGCCGATCAAATCGCCAAGGATTTACGAACGCAATACATTGTCAGTTACGCTCCGTCCAATGCAATTAAAGACAACACATTCCGTACGGTCACCGTTTCAGTCAATCCCAAAGGCAGTCGAAAGCTGTTGGCTCGCACTCGGCGCGGTTATTACGCTCGCGACCCGAAATCCCTGCACCCTGCCCCAAAAAAAACATCCAGCCAATAACGGGAAAAGTTACTGCTGACGGCCAGCCAGTTTCGTAAACTGGTTGGCCATCGGCCACCATCTGACGACAAACGAAGTTCCCCCATCGCCGAAAACTCGCAACCGCGCGCAACGCCAGCGATTAGACGCGCTTGGAGGTTCGACAACTCCAACGCGATTTCGATAAACGCGTGGAATTTCAACTGTCCCCGGCACTCCAGGCAAATCAATGACAACCTCGCGCTCGCCTCTTACCTTGCCGCTCCATTGAATCAACTTCGGACCAATTTGTTCAGAATCGTGACGATTATCAGCGTCACTGCCATTTCCGCCCTCATCGTCTTTTGAATCGCGGCGATAATTTCCTTCGTCACGATCGCGGCTTGTTGCAATTCGATCCCGCCTGGCTGCCGGAGTTTCGCGACTGAAAGTGTCATTCGCCGAATTTGCTGAACTGTCGTCATCTCGCGGCCTGATTTTACGATTTTCGTTTTTTGGTGGAACCTGCACAGATTCAGTCTTGCTCGCTGGCAACGGAGCTTTGTTGGCCGCCACCACCGGAGCAGTCTGAGCCTGAGTCTTCGCGGTTTGCTGTGTTGAAACTGCTGGCTGACTTGATTGGCCCAATTGATTTGACTGATTTGACTGATTTGGTTGAGCCGTAGTTTTAGGCGAAATGCCCTTGGCGGCGTTGCCCGAAATTGGCGCTGCAGGTTGGGAACCAACTGTTTGCGTTGGCTGTTTTGCTGAAGCCGAACCAGCGCCGTTCGACGCAACTCCGCCTGACAAAACATCGCCCGGCAGTTGCGCCGCCAGCTCC
>JBGAPB010000139.1:0-14594 GCA_044221525.1 Blastocatellia bacterium
CGAATGTCGGTTCGCGGCAGATTCAGGATTTTCACGGCGACGACAAAGCCATGAGGTCATCTGTGCTGGAACAGTTGCGCGGTCATTTCAAACCGGAGTTTCTGAATCGAATTGACGACATCATCATCTTCAAGAGCTTAGGGATTGAACAAATCCGTTCGATCATCAAAGTTCAGCTTGAATCGTTACGGCGAATGCTGGCTGACCGAAAGATCACGCTGGAGCTTGACGCTTCGGCTGAAGAATTGCTGTCGCGCGAAGGCTACGATCCGGTTTACGGCGCTCGCCCGCTGAAACGAGCGATTCAAAGCTTGATACAAAATCCGCTGGCAATGAAGCTGCTGGGAGGGGAGATAAAACCGGGCGAAACTCTGACCGTAAAAGGTGATTTGGACAGCGGACAGATGATCTTTGGCACAGGGCAGAGCGCGGCGGCAGCGGGTTAAGATGTAGAAAGGCTCACGCAAAGGAGCAAGGCAGAATAAAAGTGAAAGGAAGAATAACAACAGCTTTCTTTTTCCTTCTCAACTTCGCGCCTTTGCGTGAGAAAAATTCTTTCTTTGATCATTTTGGGAGCTTTTTGGCTTTCACCAAGCCACATGGTAGATTGCCCGTCCTTCATTGGCGGTCAAGACGCAATTTCAACAGGTGATTTTTCAGGAGTATGAATTCAAACGTGCGTAACGAAGCAACTCAGGCGGCAGCGGAAGCCGCAGAAAACGAAATCCGCGTGACAGACAAAAGACGAGTCACAGTCGAAGGTGAACTCATCGCTGAAAATACTGAATCGCAAACAGATAACAAATCCGAAGAGGTCGAAACCCTTCAGGCCAAATTGAAAGAGTCTGAGGAAAAACGCCACGAAGCGGAACTCAAATTGAGCGAACACGCCGATAAATTTCGCAAAGCTCAGGAACAGTTGAAGACTGAAACTGAGGAAATACGCGCTCGGCTGAATCGCACAGCCGAACAAAAGCTGGAAGCTGCGCGTGGCGACCTGGTCGCCGGGTTGCTGGATACTCTGGACAATTTGAAGCGCGCAGTCGCCGCCGCCGAATCCAGTCAGCACAGCGAAAACGACTTTACAGCGCTGTTGGAAGGCGTCAGAGCGACGGCCAACCTGTTTGAAACAAAAATGCAGGGGCTGGGGCTGATGGCGATTGAAAGCGCGGGCCAGGATTTCGACCCCGAAGTCCACGAAGCCGTTGATATCGTTCCGGTCGAAGCCGATCAGGACAACAAAGTTATTGCCGAACACCAAACCGGCTACAAATTCGGAGACCGCTTGCTGCGTCCGGCGCGCGTTCGCGTAGGACGAGCAGGCTAAACCCAAAACACATTCGCCCACGAAGCCACACGAAGAGGACACCAAGAAAGCCGACAGGATTTACAAGATTGAGCAGGATTGGCGGTTTGGCTCAATCAATTTGTTCGCAGGTTTCATCCTGTTGAATCCTGTAAATCCTGTCTAAAAGCTTTTCTTTTCTTCGTGGTTCTTTGTGTGACTTCGTGGGAGAAAAAATTCAGAGGAGAAAATTCAATCGTGGCAAAAGACCTGACATTTAGAGAAGACGCTCGCAAGGCGATGTTGGAAGGCGTAAATATTTTGGCAAATGCCGTGCGGGTGACGCTGGGTCCGCGTGGACGCAATGTGGTCATTGATAAAAAATTCGGTTCGCCGTTGATTACCAAAGACGGTGTGACAGTAGCCAAAGAAATTGATCTGAAAGACCCGCTCCAGAACATGGGTGCGCAGATGGTGCGCGAAGTCGCATCGAAAACCAACGACGTAGCCGGTGACGGAACAACGACCGCGACCGTCCTGGCCCAAGCTATTTTTCGCGAAGGCGTCAAAAACGTCGCCGCCGGAGCGAATCCGATGGCGCTGAAGCGCGGTATTGATCGCGGAGTAGAAGTCGCAGTCGCTGAAATCAAAAAAATGTCCAAAGCCGTCAAAGGCAAAGAAGATTTGACCGCAGTTGGAACCGTTGCCGCCAACGGCGATAAGCTGATTGGCGAATTGTTGGCCGCGGCAATGGAACAGGTCGGCAAAGACGGCGTCGTCACCGTCGAAGAAGCTCGCACGATTGAAACTTCGCTGGATATCGTTGAAGGCATGCAGTTCGACCGGGGTTACATCTCGGCTTACTTTGCCACCGACCCGGCCAAGCTGGACGTAACCCTGGAAGACCCATTGATCCTGTTCAATGAGAAGAAAATCTCTTCGCTACACGAACTGTTTCCGATCCTGCAAAAGGTCGCTGAAACAGGTCGCAGCTTCCTGATTATTGCCGAAGACGTTGAAGCTGAAGCCCTGTCGGCGCTGGTTATCAACAAACTGCGAGGCGTTTTGAAAGTCGCCGCCGTCAAAGCTCCGGCTTTCGGAGACCGCCGCAAGGCCATGCTGGAAGACCTGGCCATTCTGACCGGTGGCAAGGTCATCACAGAAGATTTGGGCATCAAGCTGGAAAGCGTCGAACTGGCAGATTTGGGCAGCGCCAAAAAGATCATCATTGATAAAGACAACACCACCATCATCGAAGGCGCTGGCAAAAAAGGCGACCTGCAAGGTCGAGTCGCCAGCATTCGTCGTCAGGTCGAAGAATCCACTTCAGATTACGACCGCGAAAAGTTACAGGAACGTCTGGCCAAACTTTCCGGCGGAGTCGCCGTCATCAAGATCGGCGCGGCCACTGAAATGGAAATGAAAGAGAAAAAGATGCGTGTTGATGACGCCCTGCACGCAACCAAAGCCGCCGCTCAAGAGGGCATAGTCGCTGGCGGAGGTGTGACTTTGCTGCGCGCGTCCAAAGCTCTGCAGGCGATTGAAGCCGAAGGCGACGAAAAGACCGGCATTGAAATCCTGCGCCGCGCAATGGAAGAACCGATCAGAATGATCGCGGAAAACGCTGGCAAGGACGGCGGGTTGATCGTCGGCAAAGTTCGCGCTGAAAAGAAGAGTGTCGGTTACAACGCTGCAACCGGAAAGATCGAAGACCTGATGGAAGCTGGAATCATTGATCCGGCCAAAGTCGTCCGCACTGCTCTGCAAAACGCGGCTTCGATCTCAGGGTTGTTGATCACAACCGATGCCGCAATCACCGATGCTCCAGAAGCTGCAGCAGGCGCAATGCCCGGTGAAGACCATCATTGAGAGTAATCGGTAGCCGGTAATCGAGAGTCGGTAGGCTTAAGCCAGTACAATTTCTGGCTCGGTATTCCAACTCTCGATTACCAACTACTGACTCCCGACTACTCCAACGATGGCGTTGCTTGACAGTGCGGATAGTGAGAAGTAGTTTTACTGCACCTTCCTAAACCGCGCGGTTGTTTGAACTTCGCCGCGATCCGAAATCAATGCCGCGACCAAAGGAAGCGGGTGTCTTGGTAGTTCAAGTTTGGTGGTGAAAGCCTGTTTTTCAGGCAAGTTTTTCAAGAGAGGTATAAAGCTGTGTTTGATCTGGGACCGATGACTGACAAGTTTTCCGAATCGGGGCAGACCGTTGTCCGACGCGCAATAGAAGTTTCAAAAGGCCGCGACCATAATTTTCTCTCGGTCGAACACATCTTTACGGCGCTCAATGAACTTGAGAATACGTTGTTCACCGAAACAATGCAGACCGTCGGCATTGATCCGCGAGCCGTAGCTCACTTGCTGGAACAGGAACTGGCCAAAAGCCGGCAGTACGTCGGCAAGAAAATGTACATCGCCGACACCACTCGCGACCTGTTCAACCGTGCTTTGAAGCGCGCCCGTTCTCAGGGTCGCTCCCAGATTGAATCTTACGATCTGCTGGCCACACTTTTCACAGATCAAGCGGGTAAACCGGCGGAGATACTTCGGACGCTGGGTGCTGATCCTCATTTCGCGACAGACACCATTGCCCAAAAAGTTCGCAGCCGCGAAGAACAAACTGAAGTTCTTCGCAAAAAATACGACCTGCCTCCTTATCTGAAGCATTTCGGGCTTTCGCTGAACAAACTGGCTCGACAGGACAAATTGCCACTGACCATCGGACGCGAACGGGAAATTCAGCAGATGATCGAAATTCTCTGCCACCGCGAACGTGCCAACTCCCCAATGCTGGTGGGAGAACCTGGCGTAGGCAAAACTTCAGTGGTCGAAGGCCTGGCCAGATTGATTGAACTGGAACCGCAAAAAGTTCCAGCACGGCTTCGCAATTCTCACATTGTCCAATTGCAGATGGCCGGCATCGTAGCCGGCACGATGCTACGCGGAATGTTTGAAGAGCGACTGCTGGGCATTATTCAGGAAGTCAAAGAGCGCAGCGAGTTGATTTTGTTTGTTGACGAAGCTCACACAATCATTGGTTCCGGCTCGGCCATGGGAGCTTCCAGCGATGCCGCGAACATGTTCAAAGGCGCACTGGCTCGCGGAGAAATCCGCATCATCGGAGCCACAACTTCAACCGAGTACAAGGAATACATCGCCGAAGACGAAGCTTTGGCTCGCCGGTTCCGCCAGGTAAAAATTGACGAGCCCAGCCTGAACGAAACTCGCGAAATTCTTCAGGGAATACGCACGCGACTGGAAAAGAATTATTCAGTCAAAATCACAGACGCAGCGATTGATACGGCGCTGGAAATGGCTCCGCGTTACATTCGCAACCTGCACCTGCCGGACAAGGTTATTGGCTGGCTGGACACCGCAGCGGTCAAAGTCGAAATCAGCGAAGCCGCGATGATGCAGGTCAAACCTGAACACATCATTGACGTAATTTCCCAGGAATCGCGCATTCCGAAAGATTTGATCTTCCGTGACACCAGCGACCGTTTTCGGACGTTGGAAGACACGCTTGGCCGCCGAGTCATCGGTCAGAAAGAAGCTGTCAAAGCTGTTTCGCAACGCCTGCGTTTGAACAAAGGCCCGCTGAAAGAGAATTTTTACAAACCGGATGGCGTGTTGCTTTTCCTAGGCCCGACCGGTGTCGGAAAAACCGAACTGGCCAAAGCCGTCGCCGAAACGATGTTCGGCGATGAAAGCAAGATGGTACGAATTGATATGAGTGAATATCAGGACGGAACCGTCGCCATCGAAAAACTGATCGGCATGCCACGCGGAATAGTCGGCAGCGAACGCGGCGGCATTCTGACCGAACGGTTGCGCGAAAATCCGTACACGGTTTTGCTGCTGGACGAAGTCGAAAAGGCTTCGCCTTATTTGCTGAACCTGTTTTTGCAAGCCTTTGACGAAGGATGGCTGACTGACGGTCGAGGCAAGAAGTGTTACCTGTCCGACGCGATTATCATCATGACTTCAAACCTCGGTTCAGAGAATTTCAAGAAGTACATGAAACCGCTCGGCTTCGGCAACAAAACCACTGGCGATGTAGAGGAGATAAAACGCGCAGTTCTAGGCGCGGCTGAAACTCGCTTTTCGCCGGAGTTCCGCAATCGTATTGACGAGATCGTTGTTTTTTCGCCGCTGACCGAAGACGAAGTGAAGCAGATTGCGATGCTTTATCTGGGCAGCATGCGCCGCCAGATGGAGCGGCAAGGCAAAGTGTTCAAGCTTAGCGAGGCCGCGCTGGCCAAAGTTGTCGAAAAGGGATTTAGCCCGGCTTACGGCGCACGATTCCTGAAACGCACGATTGACGAAGTCATCAAAGTGCCGATCACCAATCTTTGGAAAGCCTTCAACACCTTTGCCGTGGATTTGAAAGACGGCGAAATTGATGTTCGTGGCGAATAAGAAATTACAATTCGGAAATGACAAATTGGGTTCCGGGAGACTACTCTCGGAACCCAATTTCATTTCAGGCGTACCCGACTGTGTAGCGCTTTCTGGTATTGCCAAACTTTCGGAGGGAAAAGATGAGACTCAATAAAATTACACGCTGCTGTGCGTTAATGATTACTTTGTTGCTGATTGTGCTAAACGCAGTGGCGCAGACAGCTCTGCCTGCTGGGGTTGAGCGTGTCACTTCGGTCGAAGGCATCACCGAATACCGCCTGAAAAACGGTTTGCGCGTCTTGATGTTTCCCGACCAGTCGAAACAGACAATCACTGTGAATGTCACATATCTGGTCGGATCCAAGCATGAAAATTATGGCGAAACCGGTATGGCTCACCTGTTGGAACACATGGTTTTCAAAGGCACGCCGAATCATAAAAACATTCCGGAAGAGTTAACCTCGCACGGAACACGCCCGAACGGTTCAACCTGGTACGACCGCACCAACTATTACGAAACCTTCGCCGCCACCGAAGAAAACCTGAAATGGGCGCTCGATCTGGAAGCCGACCGTATGGTCAATTCCTTTATCGCCAAAAAAGACCTGGACAGCGAAATGACCGTCGTCCGCAATGAATTCGAGATGGGCGAAAACGATCCTTTCGGAGTTTTGCTGGAACGCATCTATTCGACGGCGTACTTGTGGCATAACTACGGCAAATCCACGATTGGTTCGCGCGCTGACATCGAAAACGTGCCGATTGAGCGTCTGCAAGGCTTTTACAGAAAGTACTATCAACCAGACAACGCCGTGTTGCTCGTTGCCGGAAAAATTGATGAAGCCAAGACGTTGGCCATGGTTGCCGATTACTTCGGCAAACTGCCGAAACCAGACCGTGTGCTGACCAAGATTTACACCGACGAACCGACTCAAGACGGCGAACGCAGCGTGATAGTTCGCCGGGTCGGCGACGTGCAACTGGTTGCCGCCGGATACCACGTGCCGGGCAGTTCGCACCCGGATACCGCAGCCGCCAACGCCCTGCTGCAAATTCTGACAGAACAACCCGCGGGTCGTTTGCACAAAGCCCTGGTCGAATCCAAAAAAGCCGCAGCCGTTTTCGGATTCCCCTACATCTTTGGTGAGCCGAGCTTGTTTCTGGTTGGCGCTCAACTCCGGCAGGAACAATCGCTGGATGAAGCGCGCGACATTTTGCTGAAAGTCGTCGAAGACCTCGCCAAAAATCCTGTCACCAAAGAAGAAGTCGAACGCGCCAAAACCAATCTGCTGAAAGAGATCGAGTTGAAGCTGAATTCCGTCGAAGATGTCGGCCTGGAAATGAGCGAGTGGATCGGTTACGGCGATTGGCGATTGCTGTTCATTACACGCGACCGTATTCGCAAACTGACACCGGAAGACGTTCAGCGCGTAGCCGCAACTTATCTGAAACAATCGAACCGCACGTTGGGAGAGTTCATTCCAACCGCGAAACCTGAACGCTCCGAAATTCCGGCGAACCCTGACGTGCTGGCTTTGGTCAAAGATTACAAAGGCGACGCCAAAGTCGCCGAAGGTGAAGCCTTTGACCCGACGCCCGCCAACATCGAATCTCGCGCCATCAGAGCCAGCGCCGCCGGGATCAAATACACCTTTGTCACCAAGAAAACTCGCGGCAACACGGTTGTCGCAAACTTGACGCTGCATTTCGGTGACGAGAAAAGCTTGATGAACCGCGACACCGCTGGAGGCTTGGCCGGTTCGATGTTGATGCGCGGAACCGCCAAACGGACTCGGCAACAGATCAAAGACGAATTCGACAAGCTGAAAGCTCGCGTCAATGTTGACGGCAGCGCCAGTTCCGCATTCGCCAGCATCGAAACCACTCGCGAAAATCTGCCTTCGGTCATGAAGCTGGTTGCCGAAATCTTGCGTGAGCCAGCTTTCCCGGCGGATGAGTTTGAACAGCTAAAACAGGAACAGCTTGCCGGCATCGAAGCTCAGAGAAGCGATCCGCAGCAAATGGCTGTCGTCGAAGCGATGCGTCACCTGCGTCCGTACCCTAAAGGCCACGTCAATTACACTTCGACACCTGATGAATCCATCGCCGATCTGAAGGCCGTGACGCTGGCAGACGTGAAGAAGTTTTATTCGGACTTTTACGGCGCGGGTAACGGCGAGCTGTCGGTTGTTGGTGATTTTGATGAAAAAGAAATCGCCAAACTGACTGGAGATTTGTTTGGCGCCTGGAAAAGCAAAATGCCTTACACGCGAATTGCCAGCAAATTCAACGACGTTGCGGCAATCAATCGCAACCTGGAAGCGCCAGACAAAGCCAACGCCTTTTTCATCGCCGGACAGAATCTGAATTTGCGCGATGACGACCCTGACTTTCCCGCGCTGGTACTTGGCAATTACATGCTAGGAGGAGGATTTTTGAACTCGCGGCTGGCAGTTCGCATTCGCCAAAAAGAAGGTTTGAGTTACGGCGTAGGTTCGCAGTTTCAGGCCGGTTCACTGGATAAGAGCGGAACTTTTCTGGCTTTTGCGATTTACGCTCCGCAAAACCGCGACAAGCTGGAAACGGCGTTTAAGGAAGAAATCGCGCTGATGTTGAAGGACGGCTTCACCGCCGAAGAAATCGCCGCAGCCAAAAAAGGCTGGCAGCAATCTCGTCAAGTCAGTCGTTCGCAAGACAACGAACTTGCCGGCAGGTTGAATGGTTACAACTTCATCAACCGCACACTGGCCTGGGACGCAGACCTGGAAAAGAAGGTTGAGGCTCTGACGGCTGACCAGATTACTGCCGCTCTGCGCCGTCACATTGACCCGGCCAAAATTTCCATTGTTAAGGCCGGTGATTTTGCCAAAGCCGCAAAACCTGAATCGAAGTAAGCAGAGCCATTCAGTAATTTCAGCAACGACCTGAGGCAGAGGATGTTACTCCTCTGCCTTTTTTTATTTTTTTGAGTTTGTAACTCAGATCAAGAGTAAAAAATCACCGTGATGTTTGTGAATTCCTGGCCCAGACCATAATTGACCCATTACTCCAAATGAAATATATTCCGCCGCGTCAAGAAATTTTTCCGCGGTCAAGAAATCATAGTACTCTCACAAAAAAGCTAGCTTCGCGGGTCTTTACAGCAGCCGAAGACGGTTGCATACGTAGATTTACACAAGTCCTAAATCATTTAATCGAAGTACTTAATGCGGCCTCATGAAACTCATCGCACGGTACTGATTAAGCAATTTCGCTTCAAAAAAATCGTGTCCATAAATCAGGGTTAGGTTGATCAGTCATTTATGGTGTCAGGCTAACCACCTTGCGGCATTTTGTATTGTCATAACAGCAAGACGCAAAATCACCGTCCATAAAGTTCTTTGACTTTGCGTCGTTGTAGTAACAGACCCGGTGATGCTACCTGCTTTTCTGCATCATTTAACAAGAAGGATTCCCATGAACAAACAACACACACGGTATGGGTTGATAACGGCGATTGCGTTATTGACCCTAACCTTCGGACTAGCCTATTCCAATCGCATTGCGAATTGGGTGACAAGATTGGCCACAAAAAAACAAAGCCAGTCAGCGGAAAGCAAACAAAAAGCTATCCTTCCAACTGAACAAGTAAATAAAACCGTCGCAGCCAAATCCGGCCTGACACCGAAACCCGCAGCAGATGACGCGGACTTGCCGGGAATTGCCGGTGCCGAAATTGATAAAGAAGAGTACATGGAAAAGCGCAACGAATACATCAACATGTTGCGCGGCTTGCCTTACCCGGACGACATTCCCAACCCTCGCGTCACAGCTATAAACCAAATGCGTTTACAGGAAGCCGTGCGTCCTCAAGCGGCGCTTGGCGCCTGGATTCCGATTGGCCCGGCTCCGATTCCAAATGGCCAGACGACCTCAGTGGTGACAGCGGTTAGCGGACGAGTCACCGCGATTGACGTGCATCCAACCAATCCTGACATTGTTTATGTCGGCACAGCCCAAGGTGGCCTGTATCGTTCGCTCAATGGCGGCACAACCTGGACTCCGCTGATGGACAGTGCCCTGTCGCTGGCAATCGGCGCAGTCACCATCAACCCCTCAAACCCATCCATGGTTTTTGTCGGAACCGGTGAAGCCAATTTTTCGGCGGACAGTTATTTCGGCGTCGGCCTGTACATTATTCAGAACGCCGATAGCAACAACCCGACACTGGTTGGCCCGTTGAACAAAGACGCCTCGAATGCCGACGTTTTCACCAACCGAGCCATCAGCAGAGTCTTGGTGGATCCGACCGACGCCAATACCGTTTTTGTCGCGACGGCTTCCGGTACATCCGGCAATCCAAGCTCGACTGTTGGCCTGACGCTGCCTCCGGCGGGGCTTTATCGCAGCACCAATGCCTTGTCCGCCAATCCGACTTTCACCAGACTGAGCGTCCCAACCGGCGCAGGCATCACCAGCCGTAGCATTTCAGACGCGACAATGGAACCCGGCAACCCGGACGTCGTGAATTGCGTGGTGCTTGGCACCAATGGCACGAACGATGGCGGCATCTGGCGTTCAACCAACGCCCGCGCGGCAACCCCAACTTTCACGCGAACTCTGACGCTTGGCACGGCAACAGGGACTTTGCGCGCCGATCTGGCCATCAACAAAGTCGGCTCAGTGGTCACTTTGATTGCAGCCACAGCAGAAGGCAACACCGGCAGAATGCGAAAATCAGTTGATGGCGGCGCAACTTGGTCAGCGACAATAGCTGGAGCCAATGGTTTTTGCGGAGGCCAGTGCTTTTACGACAACGAACCTGCAGTCAGCCCAACTGATGCAAACCTGATCTTTTTGGGCGGCGCGACGACCTTCATTAAATCCACAAACGGAACCACATTCGCCGCCAGTGGAACAGGTCTTCACGCTGACCACCACGCAATTGTTTTTGCCCCGTCAAACCCAACCATCGTTTATGAAGGCAACGACGGCGGTATCTACAAATCCACAGACACAGGTGCAAGCTGGACAAGTCTGAACAATTCGACTTTCAGCGCCACTCAATTCCAGAGCGTTGCTGTTCACCCGCGTGACCGCAACTTCTCACTTGGCGGAACCCAGGACAACGGGACGAACTTCTATCGCCCCGATGGAACCTGGACTCGCGCTGACTTCGGAGACGGCGGCCAGGTTCAGATCGAACAAAATTCTTACGACAATACGAATGTCACGGCCTATCACACGTATTTCAACCAGACCAACGCGATGGGCTACGCCCGAATCACCAATACTGCCAACGCGCAAGAAAATGGCTGGACGTTCTTTGGGTGCGGTTTCGCCGGAACGCCGAATGGCATGACTTGCGCGGCAACCAGCATTCTCTTTTACGCTCCGATGGCACAGGGGCCGGGCAATCCGAACACCTTGTATTTCGGGTCAGACGTGCTTTACCGCTCGCCCAACAACGGCGTGACGATGACGAAGGTCAGCCAGGAACCAATTGTGTCTGGCGTGGCAATCACAGCCATCGGCATTTCACAGCAAAATGACAACGTCCGTATTGTTGGTCTGCGTGGAGGCCAGGTTTTCGCAACCACGACTGGTTCCACAACTTTGACTAACGTCACCTCCGCTTCATTCCCGTCTCCGGTGAGAGCCGTCGGTAAAGTTGCGATTGATCCCAACAACAGCAACACGGCTTACGTTACCTTTCTGGGTTTTGGCGTGACAGCCGGACAGCACATCTGGAAAACGACCAACCTGTCAGGCGGAGCCGCAACATGGGCAGCGGCTGGCAACGGCATTCCTGATGTTCCGGTCAACGCTTTTGTCATTGATCCGGCGAACTCAAACAATCTTTACGCGGGCACGGACATCGGCGTTTATCAATCCACCGATGGCGGAGCCAACTGGATTCCATTTGGCACGTCGCTGCCTCGCGTAGCCGTTTTTGATCTGGCCATTCAATCGCCCAACCGCATTTTGCGCGCGGCAACCCACGGACGCGGCATTTACGAAACTACCATTCCCGGCGTAGCCAATCCGCTGGCCACGCTTGAAGCTCAACCGGCGAACTTCTCTGCCCCGATCATTGATAATGGCAACGGCGTTTATGATCCGGGTGAAGATGGAGCCATCACAATTCCGCTGAAGAATATTGGCCAGGCGACTGCTACCGGCATTACCGCGACGCTGACCACTTCGACGCCGGGAGTAACTATCCTGACCGGAGCGTCCGCCTATCCGAACATTGTGGTTGGAGCGACGCAGAACAATCTGACGCAGTTCGTTTTCAGGCTTACCCCTGCATTCGTCTGCGGCACCAAGATCAATTTCACGCTGACCTTCGCTTATAACGACCCGGCCAGCCCAAGAACGTTCAACTTCAGTCTGACTACCGGCACACCCGGAGTAACACCAAGCACATTTACTTATGCGGGAGCGCCAGTGGCGATTCCTGACAACAACGCGACCGGCATTACGGTTCCGTTGAATGTTAGCGGTCTGACCGGTGGAGTATCTTCGGTCAAATTCAAAATTGGCGGATCGAGTTGTAATACGACTCCTGCTTCAACAACCGTCGGCCTGGATCACACCTTCGTCGGTGATCTGGCGATCTTCCTGGTATCGCCTGCTGGTACTTCAGTTCAACTGACTCCTATTAGCAGCAATTCCGGTGTCAACCTTTGCCAGACCGTTTTTGACGACACTGCCGCCACGGCTTTCTCTGCGGCGACAGCGGGACAGGCTCCATTTACCGGTTCTTTCAGACCAGTACAGCCGCTTTCGGCTTTGATTGGAGAAAATGGCAATGGCCAATGGTCAGTAAAAATCACTGATCTTGCCGGTGGAGACTCTGGCAGTTTGCGTGCGTTCTCGCTGGACATCATCACAGCATCCTGCACCAAGGCCAACACACTGACAACAATTGCTTCATCATCCAACCCGTCCATTCTTGGACAGGCTGTAACTTTGACGGCGACGGTCGCTCCGGCGGGCGTGGCAACCGGCACAGTTCAGTTCAAAGACAATGGTGTGGCGATTGGAGCACCAGTCGCAGTTTCAGGAGCAGGCACGGCAAGCATCACGACTTCCGCGCTGACTCAGGGAATTCACCCAATCACTGCCGAATACAGTGGTGACGCCACTTTCAATGCCAGCACGGGTTCACTGTCGCAAGTGGTCAATCGGCTGGTTGTGAATCTGGCTGATCCGGCAGTTTGTACTGGCCCCGGCGGCGTAGTCGCGGTTACGGCTACGGTCACAAACAACAACATTGTGCCGGTTGGCATAGCCTTTACGGCTTCATTGCCGCCCCAACTGCTAGCTCTTCCGGGAACCTGCACGGCAAGCATTGGATCCTGCACTGTCGTCAATGCTTCAACCATATCGGTTTCGGCGACTCTGGCTCCGGGTCAAACAACCACCATCAACTATCAAACACAGATCGCGGATGGCACGACCCCGAGCACCCAGATGTGCATTAACTCCGGTGTAAGCTTTGACGGCGGCCCAGTGGCAACTGTTCAGGCTTGCACAACTGCCAATTGCCCGACGCCAGGCCCTGGCGGAATCTTCCCGGCTGCCTCTGAAGCCAGCGATCAAGGCGCGGGTTCGGTGTTGATTTACAACATCTATACTTCGGGCGCGACCAGCGGTAACACGCAAAACACTCGCGTCAACCTGACCAACATTCATCCGACCAGACCAGCATTCGTTCACTTATTCTTTGTGTCCGAAGGCTGTTCGGTGGCTGACAGTTATGTTTGCCTGACCGGCAATCAAACTACCAGTTTCCTGGCCAGCGATCTCGATCCCGGAGTCACAGGTTACATTGTGGCCGTCGCGGTTGACGGAGTTCGCGGTTGCCCGACGAACTTCAATTACTTGATCGGTGATGAGTACGTGAAGTTCACAACCGGCCACGCGGCGAACCTGGGCGCTGAAGCGATTTCAGCTTTGGCTGGAGGCTTGCCACTTTGCGACGGAAATTCTGTGACGGCGCAATTGGATTTCAACGGCATAGCTTACGATCAAGTCAGCCACGTGCTGGCCTTGGACAACGTAGGTTCAAAAGCTGACGGCAACGACACCTTGCTGATCCTGAACCGCATAGGCGGCAACTTAGGAACCGGCGCAGGATCGCTCAGTTCGGTTTTCGGAATCTTTTACGACGATGCCGAAAACGCGCTGAGCTTCACCTTCAACGGAGGCCATCAGTTCAGGTCGTCACTGTCGAACAACTTCCCGCGCATCACTCCCAGGTTTGAGACATTCATTCCTGCGGGACGCACGGGCTGGTTCAAGCTGTGGCCGACAACTGGCTTGTGGGGCATGACCGGAGCGGCGATTAACTTTAACGCAAACGCTGCATCCAGTTCAGGCGCCTTCAACCAGGGACACAACCTGCACAAACTGCGGTTGACCAACACGGCCAACTACATCATTCCAGTCTTCCCGCCAAGCTGTTAATCAGCTTTTACGGTGGACATAACAAAAGGCCAGGACTTACCATCCTGGCCTTTTGCGTTATGTGAACAAGCCAAGGTCTGTGGAGGAAATGTGTTTTCAAACCGATTCAAATGGAACCTGGAAACAAATCAGTTGGCGCGGTTGATAGAAGAAAAACGGCGCGCCGGAATTCGGCTGTTAGATTTGACGGAATCAAACCCGACACGAGCAGGATTTGATTTCCCGTCTCAGGAAATCTTGTCGGCGCTGGCTCAAGCTCCGGCGATGCTGTACGAACCTCAGCCCAAAGGCTTGCTGATCGCTCGCACAGCTGTCGCGGATTATTACGCCGAGCGCGGTTTTGCGGTCTCTGCCGAACACATTCACCTAACCGCCAGTACCAGCGAAGCTTATTCTTTCCTTTTCAAACTGCTGGCCGATCAAGGCGACAACGTGCTGGTTCCGC
>JBGAPB010000140.1:0-14581 GCA_044221525.1 Blastocatellia bacterium
CAGTTAGGGAACGAGCCGATAAACCACGGCGGCCATTGACCGCCGGCGATGGCATTGTTGTCCGCCGTCAACAAACGCTCGTCCACGGGCGTTGTCGGCAACCCGAAACCGCTGCCCCATTGGCCGGTTTTATCGTAATTGGTCAGCGCTGCAACTTGCTTATCCCACCAGACCTTGGCCGCGGGCGATTTCAGAAAATCGTTCCAATTGTGCCAGGGATTGGCGGGATCGAACGAATTGAAGACTGCCTGCAAATCTCGCAAAGTTTCTTGCTCATTCATTCGCTCGTTGGGGCGCACGCCGAACAGAATGTCGTCGCCCGTGGCTTCCGGCGTGACGTGCGTTCCGTGAAAGTGCAGATTGGCTGTGCTTGAAGCGTGAAAGCAGTTCGGAAAAGTGTCGAAAGTTCCGGGATAGATATTTTGCGTGGTCTGGGAAGCCGGTGTGGGCGGGTTGCCGGTTGGATTGGCAGCGGTGATCGCAACCTGAGTGGCAGAGTTACAGCCGGTGCCGTCTGTGCGTCCGGTTTCAGCCATATCCAGTGTGCCATTGAACTCGCTGACTTTGGTTTGGTTCAGCAGGGCGATTTGAACCACATCGCCCAATTCAGCGACCAGAGTCGGCCCCGGCACCGGTTGACCTTTCTGTGCCGTTCCCGGCCAGACTTGGGTGCCGTCCTGTCTGCTGCCCGCGAAATAGCGCAGCATCGGCGGCTTTGAAAAACCGGGCACGGCGCGAGTCTCATTCCTGACTCTCATGATCGCCTGCAGTTTGCCGCCCTGACTGGTGACCTGACCAATGGTGTTGAGAGCAGGACTGGTAACGCCAGCCGGAGGGCAGGCGGTTTGCGCTATGGCTTCGTTTGCTTGAGATGGCAGAAAGCCGGTGAGCGCGATGCCGGATGCGGCGGCAATTGTCTGGCCCAAAAACTCTCTGCGGCTGGTGATTTCGGTTTGTTCCTGCGTTGGTGTTTGCTGTGGCGCGGCGATGCCGCCGCCGGTTACATCAAGATTCTGTTTCTCATCAGACTTTGTCATGTTGTGTCTCCTGAATTAAGCCAAAATGGGAGCAGCGGGGGGAGTTGGGGGTGCGGGGTTCCACACTCTGATGATCCCTATTGCCGTTGTGTTTCCGGTCGCGTCCCGGTATTGGAATTCCTGGTTGGTATCTTTCGGGATACTGAAAGTTACCACTCTTTCAGACATTGGAGGGTCGAAGCCCGGAGGCATGCCCGGAATACGAGTCGGCATCCAATCGGTATCCGCTCCGCCGACCGGGGCGGGCCAATGTGCTTGAGGATCGGGTTCCGGATTCAAAGGTTCCAGTGATGGTCTAGGATCGTTGTTGCGCCAGGTGATTTGGTCGCCGGTTGCGACATCAATCGTGGACGGCGAGAAAACCGCCTGAGCCTGGCCTGGTTTTCGATTGATATCAATGATTACTTGAGCCATTGGGGAAACTCCTTTCTTGGTTATTGCTCTCGGTTCGTTTGCCTTAGAGCCAAAACGAAAGGTTTGCAGCAAAATGAACCGAAGAAGATTTATGGTTGGTAAACTACGACGTGAAATCCCTGCCATTACTGGAAGTAGATTGTCTGTGAAAAGCCGAAAGCTGCTCTGGTGAAGAGAGGCCTCCGGGATTTTCATATAGTTTTAGTATTCAAAATTTGCTCCTGTTTGGGTACTGCTGGAGCGGTTATGGCTACTGCTTGTCTAAATGAATGCCGGGTCGCGAGATGGAATCTCACGCCACATTTCAAAATCATCCAGCGTAAGCAATGCAACAACGCCGGAAGAATAGAAATAAAATAAAAAGGTACGTCCAATCTATTAACCGCGAAATCCTGGATAATTCCCTCATCAAGAATAAAAAAATGTGATGATGGCTGAACGACGCGGGAGACTTTGAACCCGTTGACGTTTTTAGGCAATAGAGGATTTGTAACCCAAGACGATTTCTGGCCGTATTTCCAGTTGCAGGGGTTCTTCCTGTGGCACTTTCTGAAAGTTTCAACTTACCCAACCTGGAGGTTTCGTTATGACCCGCACCACGCGCAAGTTTGTTTTTTACATGCTGAGTTTGGTTTTATTGCTGTCAGGTTTTGGCGCCAAGGCGCAGACTCCATATCAAAAACCGCCCAAGGCAGTGATGGATGTTCTGGATGCCGCGTCGTCGCCTTTGGTTTCAGTCAGTCCGACGCGAGACCGCATGTTGCTAATGCAGACGGCTCGTTATCCATCCATTGCCGAATTGTCCGAACCGATGCTTAGGCTGGCTGGGCTTCGTATCAATCCGAAAACCAATGCGATGCACATGGCCGGGCGCTTCACTGGTTTGACGATCAAAACCATTCCCGATGGCAAAGAAACCAAAGTCATGACGCCGCCGGGTGCAAAGCTCGGCGGAGCTTCATGGTCGCCGGACGGCAAACAGTTCGCTGTGACCAGCATCGCCGAAGGTGGTAGCGAGTTATGGATCGGCGACGCCGCGACAGGGAAGTTGCGGAAGATGTTGGGCATCAAACTCAATGCGGCTTATGGCGAAGCTTTGCAATGGATGCCGGATGGCAAGACTTTGCTGGTTCAAACGATTCCGGCCGGACGCGGCGCTGCTCCGGTGGCTCCGACTGTGCCGATTGGCCCGACTGTCCAGGAAAATTTTGGCAAAGCTACTCCGGCAGTGACTTACCAGGATTTGATGAAAAATCCGCACGATGAAAAGTTGTTTGAGTATTACGCGACTTCGCAACTGGCGTTGATAACTGCTGCGACCGGCAAGGCTTCTCCGATTGGCAAACCGGCGATTTATTCAAATGTTGATGTAGCCCCGGATGGCAATCATCTGTTGGTGGTTAGCAATCATCGCCCGTTTTCTTACACCTTGACTGCCAATTCATTTCCCAAAGAAGTCGAAATCTGGGATCGCGGCGGCAAGCTGGTTCACAAATTCGCCAGCCTGCCTTTGCAGGATCAAATTCCAATTGAAGGCGTCGCCACAGGCCCGCGCAATTACAACTGGCGACCGACTGAAGCCGCGACTTTGGTTTGGGTGGAAGCTCTGGATGGTGGCGACACCAAAAAGAAAGCCGCGCTGCGCGATGTGGTGAAGATGTTGAAGGCTCCGTTCACAGGCCAGCCGGTTGAACTGACCAGGACTGAAAATCGCTTTGCCGGATTGACCTGGGGAGAGAAAAACGGTCTGGTGATGGTGCGCGATATGGATCGCAACACCCGTCGCAGCCGCACGTTTTTGATGAACGCCGATAATCCGAGCCAGGCTCCGAAACTGATCTGGAATCTTTCAATTCAGGATCGTTACAGCAACCCTGGTCAGCCGGAAATGAAGCGACTGCCGAATGGCCAGTCGGTGATGCTGCAAAACGGCGACAATATTTTTCTGACAGGGCAGGGAGCCACACCGCAAGGCGACCGTCCGTTCCTGGATCGTTTCAACCTGACGACGCTGAAATCCGAACGCCTGTTCCGTTGCGACGACAACAGTTATGAAAGCGTAACTGCCTTGCTCAGCGACGACGGATCGAAGTTCATTACGCGGCACGAAACTCAGACTTCGCCGCCGAATTACTTCATACGCTCGGCTGGAACGAATGACAAAGTCGCGTTGACGACATTCGCCGATCCGACTCCGCAACTTCGCGGCATCAAAAAACAGCTTGTCCGGTACAAACGCAAAGACGGCGTTGACCTGTCTTTCACGCTTTACCTGCCGCCGGATTACAAAGCTGGCACACGGCTGCCGA
This sequence comes from Blastocatellia bacterium, assembly GCA_044221525.1. Classification (GTDB taxonomy): domain Bacteria; phylum Acidobacteriota; class Blastocatellia; order RBC074; family RBC074; genus RBC074. The sequence goes on from JBGAPB010000140.1 coordinate 3,761, forward strand.
CTGTGGTCTGGGCTTATCCAATCGAATTCGGAGACGCCAGCACTGCCGGTCAGGTCAGCGGTTCAACCAATCGCTTCACTACGATTGGCGGCATTTCGCATTTGTTTTTCCTGCTGCAAGGTTACGCAGTTCTGGACGACACAGCGATGCCCGTCATCGGCAGTCCTGAAACGATGAACAACACTTACGTTGAACAAATTGTTGCCAGCGCCGAAGCCGCGATTGATAAAGCCGTCGAAATGGGAGTCACCGACCGCAATCGAGTCGGCGTTGGAGGCCACAGTTACGGCGCTTTTATGACGGCAAACCTGCTGGCGCATTGCGATTTGTTCAAAGCCGGAATTGCTCGCAGCGGAGCTTACAACCGCACGCTGACGCCTTTTGGTTTTCAAAGCGAACGCCGAACTTATTGGGAAGCGCCGGAGATGTATTTGAAAGTTTCGCCGTTTATGAATGCTCACAAAATCAAGGAACCGATCCTGCTGATTCATGGCGAAGCCGACAACAACACCGGAACTCACCCGATTCAATCCGACCGAATGTTCCAGGCGCTGAAAGGCAATGGGGGAAACGTTCGTTACGTCACTCTGCCAAATGAAGCGCACGGTTACACGGCGCGCGAATCAACGGAACATACTCTGTGGGAAATGATTACGTGGTTTGATAAATACGTGAAAGGCGCGGGCGAATCTCAAGCTAAGGCCGGTTCAAGATAAGCTGTAAATCCTTACTTGAGCTCACTGATTAGCACTACGTCATTGGTTACTCTGCCGCGCGAACAGGCAAGTTGTTTGCCGTCGTGCGACCAGTCGAACCAGAAGATTTGATCGGAGGCGAATTGAGTCAATTGTCTTGGTTCGCCTCCTTCCATTGATTGTGCCCAGATGTTGGAAATACCGGCTCGCGTACTGACGAAGCTGATCGCCTTGCCATCAGGATTCCATCGGACTGGAAAGACAGGATCGGCAGAGGGCAAGTCAAGGAATTTTTCCGGCTGACCGCCGTTAATTGGAATGATGGCGATTTTCCACGGAGAGTTAGATTCTTGGCGATACCAGCAGGCTATTTGTTGACCGTCTGGCGAAACTACCGGCCACTGGGAAAGTTTGTCGGTCAATTGAGATGGTTCGCCTCCGTCAATTGGAACTCTCCATAGGGTAAACCTGCTGGAAGCCGTTGAAGTATAGATGACCCATTTTCCGTCAGCCGAAATCACCGGAAACTCTTCGCTGGCTCCTTTGGTCAATTGCAACTGGTCGCCAGTTTTTACGTCCAGCCGGTAGATGTTGGAATTGCCTGTGCGAGTCGAAACAAAAACTATGTAACGGCCATCAGGTGAAACCGCCGGGTAAATTTCAGCGCGGGTTTCAGCCGTCGTTAATTGTTGTTGCGATTTGCCTTCCTGATCCATTATCCAGATGTCCGAACTGCCGCTGGCCCGCGAGATGTAAACCAGATTTCCATTCGGCATCCAGGTCAAACCGCGTTCGCCGCTTCGCTGGCCAATGCCTTCGGTAATTTGTTTTATGCGCGAAGGGTCGGCAACTGAAGTCAGCCAGACATTGACCTGAGCTTCGGTTTGAACTGTTACCAGCGAGTGCGAATCGTCGGTCAGAAGCATGTCGCGGTAATCGTTCAGGTCGTTGGTGATTCGCTGAGGCGCGCCGCTGGGGTATGGAACAAACCAAATCTGTGTCAACGACGAGCCTTGCTCCATTGCGCCAATGACCAGTCCTTTGCCGTCGCGCACCCATGAAATACGACCAACACTGGCCCATCGGTGAGATGAAACCGGTTTTTCCTGTCCGCTGGCGACATTGATTTCGGCGATGAACATATGTCGTACGCCTGTATTTGATCCTGCCGGACAGGCGATTACTTTGCCGTCGGGGGACCATGCCAAACCTGCGATATTGTAAAAATCCGCGCCTTTACGTGAACTCAATAAGCGGATATTGCCGCCGTCGGCATCGGCCAGCATCAATTGGTCTTCTCCTTTGCCACGCGCACGGCGCACGAAAGCCAATTTTTTGCCATCGGGAGAAATGGCCACAGGAGAGTCAATGTCGCGCAGGATTTTGCGCGAAATGCCGCCAAGCACAGGAACCTGATAAAGCGATTGAATCGGGTCTGTGCGCTCCTGCGCAACGTAATAAACGCTGGTTCCATCGCGCGAAAAAGTCAGCCCGCGGTATAGCAGGTCGCTGGGTGGAACAATTGCGACATTGTTTGAATCAGTCACTTGACGAATCAGCAGGCTTTGTTTGCCTGAATCGCTCAACACGTGTACGACGTATTTGCCGTCCGGCGAAATTGCCGCGCGAGTGGCTTTGCCGCTGGCTGTAAAGCGGCGAACTTGCATGGATTGAAACGGCGTGCGAACCGTCCGGTGCGAATTGATGTAAAGGTAAATGCTGACGCCGACAGCCAGCAATGTCGTTACTGCCAGAGCTATGAAAAGCGGGTTGGCAAATTTGTTTTTTGAACCGTTGCCAGAAAGATGAGCAAAGATGCCACTGGATAATCTTTGACTGATTGTCCCAGTCTTCAGGTTCATCTCCTGAGTCGTGTCACCGCTCAACCTGTCAAGTTTGACATAATTTTTTTCAGTTGAGTATTTGCTGTCATCGCCATTAGAAACCAAATACGACCGCGACATTTCACGTTCGACATCTAGTCTGCGTTGTAGCCGTTTGAAATCGTTCAGCATCTCTCGCGCTGTCTGGTAACGCTCTTCGCGGTCTTTGACCAGGGCTTTGGAGACTATCCATTCCAACGATTCAGGTATTTCGGGCAGATAATGGGATAGCGGCACAGGGTCAGCAGTCAGAATTCCTGCAACGATCTCTTTGGGTGAACTGCCGGTAAATGGCGGGCGACCGGCCAGAATTTCATAAAGCACTATGCCGAAGCTGAAAAGGTCAGTTCGCCAATCAACGCGCTGGCCGCGAGCCTGCTCCGGCGACATATATTGAGCTGTTCCCATCACTACACCAGGAACAGTCTGTTTCAGTGAAGTGCCGGGCGTATATGTTTCCTGACCGGTCGAAATCGGAGCGGTTTCGCCGAAAGTGGTGTCGTATGCGGTCTTGTCTTTGAATTCGCTGGAATCAACCGCCGTGTCGAACATTGCGCCGGTCAAGTCAGTAGTAAAAGATTCAGTCAACTTGGCCAGACCGAAATCCAGCATCTTGACGTAACCGTCTGGGCGAACCATCAGATTTTCCGGCTTCAAATCGCGGTGAATAATTCCGGCGTTGTGAGCGGCTGAAAGCGCGCTGGCAATCTGCGACGCGATTTCCAGAGTCTCGCTGATCGAAACTTTTCCGCCAACCATTTTTCGGCGCAAAGTTTCCCCTTCGATGAATTCAGTGACTATAAAAAGGCAGTTTCCGGCTTCGGTTTCAGCGTGGCCGACTTCGTAAATGGTGATGATGTTCGGATGATTGAGAGCGGAAGCGGCAAAGGCCTCCTGTTCAAAACGACGCAAACGCTCTTTGTCCTGGGCGAAATGAGATGGCAGTAGCTTGATGGCTACTTTTCGGCCAAGCCGGGTGTCCTGAGCCAGATAAACTTCGCCCATTCCCCCCGCGCCAATCGTGGAGAGAATCTGGTAGCGGTCAAGGCGAGTTCCTTCTGCAATCGGCATATTGTCTAAATTTTAGTTTGAATCGTCAGTCAGACTGTTTTCTAAGCTAGCTGACTCTAGCCGACTTAATTTGAAGGGGCAAGGCGATTTCGAGTTATGAGTTCTTTCCCTCTGGCGTCTTTAATCCCAACCAGTAAAGAACTCCGCTGACCAGCATCGCCAGCGGCATCAGCAACAGCGCAACCGAGAGCGTTTGAGTTCCCGGATCAATGTGAAAGGTATTGCCAATCGTGATGATAAAACCTGGCAGCGAATCCTTTGTCCGCGCCAGCCAGGTTGAAATACCGCCTACCATCAACGTCGAGACTCCGTCGCCGAGAACGTGAATGATGACAACGACCAAGCCCAATGCAGTTGTGCGAAGGTTGGCCGGAACCAGGTTGACCAGCACGGCATTGACCGGTCCGTTGCTGATGAAAGCCAGCGTGACTCCCAGAAAAACGCAAACGATGTAAACAGTTTTGTTGGACGAAGTAATGGCAATCAGTGTAGGAATTGCCGCCAGCGCAGAACTGACAGCGCAAACCCAAAAGAAGGCTCCACTTATTCGTTTGGTTAGACGGTCGGCGATAATTCCGCCTGCCATTGTGCCGAGTATGCCGCCGCCGACCGCGCACAGACCTAAAACCTGATTTGCCTGTTCGATTGTCAAACCCTTGTCGGTGCTAAGCCATTTCGGTGCCCAGACAACAAGCGCTCCCAGAGCAAAAGTGATTGCCGCATAACCCAGACTGGCAAAAAGGTAGCCTCGATTGGTCAGTAACACACGATAACCTTCTACAACACCGACTGACTTTTCGTCACCCGATTGCTGAGTTTCGACTTCATCCATTGCGCCGCGCTTTGGTTCGCGTATGGCCAGAGCCATCAAGGCCATCAACAGTCCAGGCAGGCCGACCAAGTATAGTGTGTGCCGCCACCCCATTCGCTCCGGCGAGCCGAAATGGCCACCCATCAAATAACCAATTGCGGTGCCCAGCGGAATCGCCACGAAAAAAATGCTCATGATCAAACCGCGCCGCGATTTGACGAAAAAGTCTGAAAGCAATCCCGGCGCAATTGTCGCGTAATTTGCTTCGCCGATTCCGACAGCCGAGCGCGCGACCAGCAATTGCATGAACGATGCAGCCGCGCCGCCCGCTGCTGTGGCCAGACTCCAAATTGTGATTCCGATAGCGACCAGGCGGCCCCGTCGGTAACGGTCACCTAGATAGCCGAAGAGCGGCGAGCAGATCGTGTACACGTAGGTAAAGGCGCTGGCAATCAGGCCCATCTGTTCATCAGAATAACCTGTGTCTTTTTGTATGTAAGGAATCAGAGCCGCGAAGATAAAGCGATCAACATAATTCAGCAGGTTGAGCAGCGTCAGCACCACAAGCGCGAAATAGGCGTAAGTAGCTTTTGGCGGAATCGCCGTTTCGGTAGAGGCTGGGAAGTCAGGTCGAGGCATATTTTTGAACCGTGGGAGAAGAGCAGCGACAGTCGGTGCTCGGGGTTTAATACGGGCCGCGAATGTGTTGAGTGACCTTCTGTTTGTAAAAACTTTGAAGCTGGCGATGAACCTCTTCGCCCAGTGGAGAAAGGTCGGAAGCCGATGCGTTGTCGGCGACTTGTTGAACTTTGGTTGCGCCTGGGATGACTACCGTCACGGCTTCGTGATCCAGAATCCATCGCATAGCCATTTGCGCCATTGTCAGATTTTTCGGCACGAACTGGCGAAGCTCATCCGCCAGACCAACTCCAATTTCAAATGGAAGTCCGGCGAAGGTTTCACCTACGTTGAAAAGCTGTCCGTCCCGGTTGAAATTGCGATGGTCGTTGGCGGGGAAGATGGATTGCCTGGACATTTTTCCACCGAGCAAACCGCTGGCCAACGGCAGTCGAACTATCAGCGCTACGGATTTGGCCTTCGCCGCTTTGAACAACTCAGCAATCGGTTTTTGCCGGAAGATGTTGAAGATAATCTGAAGCGAGCTAAGCCCTTCCTGTTTAAGACAGATGTGGGCTTCTTCCATTGACTCGACGCTGGCTCCGAAGTTTCTTATCTTACCCTCAACCTTCAATTTTCTCAGCCAGTCGAAAACTTCGCCTTGTCGCAACACTTCTGTCGGCAGGCAGTGAAGTTGAGTCAAATCAAGTGCGTCAGTTTGCAGTCTCTGAAGCGATTCTTCGGTCGCCAAGCGAATTGTCTCTTCGGTGTAATTGTCCGGGTAGATTGGGCCGCGTCCGAGCTTGGTTGCGACGAAAACGTCTGCCTTGGAGAGTTTCAGGAAATTGCCAATCAGCTTTTCGCTACGTCCGTCGCCGTAAACATCAGCCGTGTCAAAAAAGTTAATCCCGCACTCAACGGCTTTGGCGAGTATGTCGTAAGCCTCTTTATCCGAAACGTCGCCCCAGGCGCCGCCAATTTGCCAGCATCCCAGGCCGACGTCGGAACAGGTAACATCAGTCTGATTGAATTTTCTATAGTTCATTCGAGGGAAGGCCGAAGGAGATGTTCAGAGTCCAGGCTTCAGCCTGATGATTATCGCTGGCTACAAGCTGAAGACTGGACTCTGAGCTTTTTGATTATCGAATGCCGAGCAGCAGGTCAACGACCAGTTGATCCAGCTTTTCGTAGGGAAGACGCTTGCGGGACAAGGCCGCGCGGTCAAGATTCAGTCCTTTTATTTGTTTGGCGACTTCAGGCGTGAACTTGACCGGAATGGTTGAAAAGTTCGGATCAGTAGCCTTGATTTCGGCAAGTATGGATTGAATATCCGGATCGTCGTTGAATTGCTGAGCCTTCTCTTTCAGGATCAAGTAAGTCCGCATGCAACCTGCGGCAAAATCCCAGACGCCTTCTTCGTCTTCGCTACGATAAGCGTGAGCATCGAAATGACGCGGGCCGTCGTAGGCTTCTTCCAGCAGTTTGACCAGGAAAAACATTCCCTTCAGTGATTCGGAACCAAATCGCAAATCCTGATCGAAACGGCAACCTTTCTGGTCGTTCAGATCAATGTGGAAGAGTTTGCCCATTTCGATGGCTTGGGAAACTACGTGATAAAAATTCAGTCCGGCCATGTGTTCGTGGCCGACTTCGGGATTGACTCCAACCATTTCTGGATGATCCAGAGTGTTGATGAATCCTAAATAAGCCCCAGTCGAAGGGAAGTAAATGTCGCCACGTGGCTCGTTCGGCTTGGCTTCCATCGCGAATTTGTAGCCGTAACCTTGAGAAATGGAGTATTCGCAGAGAAAGTTTATTGCTTCGCGGAACCATTTGATTGCTTCGCGGGCGTCTTTGGCGGCGTCAACCTCTGCGCCTTCGCGTCCTCCCCAGAAGACGTAAAGCTTAGCGCCAACTTCGGCACCTAAGTCCATTGACTGCATCGTTTTCTGGATTGCGTACAGACGGACTCGTGGGTCGCTGGATGTAAATGCGCCATCTTTGAAAACTGGATCGCCGAATAAATTAGTCGTTGCCATAGGCACAACCATTCCGGTGTCGTTGAGCGCTTTTTTGAAATCGCCGACAATCTTGTCGCGCTCACTTGCCGTGGCGTCAATCGGTACCAGATCATTGTCGTGAAAATTGACGCCGTAAGCGCCAAGTTTGGCGAGCCGTTCAACTATGGTGACGGGCGAAATTGGTTGGCGAGTCGGTTCGCCAAATGGATCACGTCCAGGGTTTCCCACAGTCCAAAGCCCAAAGGTAAATTTGTGATTCTTGTTTGGTTGCAGACTACTCATTACTTGCTCCTTCGCAATTATTTTCTCTGTTGAATTTGAATATTGGATGAACCAATGCGAGGCGCAGATTGTAGCTGAGATGCTGCTGCACACAAAGAGAGAGCTCAAATTTTGTTGGAATCAGTGGAGTAAAAACGCCACTATACCCAGAACGAGGGAGCGAAGGGCTGCTCAAACGGCCAATCTTTCGAGATTTACTTGAAAAGCTTATCCAGCGAGAAGGGGGAGATGGCAGGCATTAGTCGCAAAAGCTTAAGCCGATTGAGGATCGGTATTCGTAAATAGCGAGGCAAAAGCTTCGCGAGCGTTGCTGGTTCCTTCACGACGGCTCTTCAACCATTCAGTTGTGACCTCAATAGCGGTGCGAGCGGGATTAGCATTCTTTTTTCTAAGCTTTCTGTTCTTTCGTGATTGTTTCAACTCCTCCTGCAATGGAGAGTCCTTCTTAATTAATTTGGCTTTCATAAATCACCTTCCGGTTCCAGACCCAACAAATCTAAAGTCGAGTTCTTGTTTTATTCAAAAATTGAAAATATTTTGACAGCGACGGCTGTGTATCGGAACGTCAGCCCCACAAAATGCTGATGACGTTCAAGAGATAGTTGACTCAGTGCTTCTTTAACGCTGACGATCAGGACGCTGAATCCAAAATCGAGGATGGGGCGGAAGACCTTATCAGGGGTAACGAGTCAAATGGAGAAGCTAAGTTCCAAATGCAGTTTAACACAGAGACTCAAATTTTGGCACAGCATTTTTTCATTTAATCTCTTTAAGATTCTTTGAGTTGGTTCCGATTTAGCCGTTAACTGCTGTTTCAAAGTTTGCAGATGGTGGCTTTGACACCGTCAACCTGCATTACTAGAATGCCGATTGACTCTAACCTTGCACTAAATTCAAAAGAAGATTCGTAATGAGCATCAATCCTGATTTTCTAAAAATTCTGCGCTGTCCGTTTTGCAAATCGAATGTTGAATTGAAGGCGGATGGCAGCGGTTTGAAGTGTGAAACCTGCCATCGTGTTTATCCAGTTCGTGATGGCATTCCGATTATGATTGTTGACGAAGCGACTATCGAAAAAGAGGTTCAAGCCTAATTGCGGTTCTCGTTTTGATGTCTACCCCACTATTTCAGCAATTACCTGCAAACTCTCGCTTGCTTTTCATACGGCTTCGCAATCTGGGCGAAGCCGTATTGGACACCGCCAATGTGCGCGCACTGAAGCGATTCCGGTCTGACCTGGAAATCTTTACGCTGGTTGAAGCGATTTACACAGACCTTTTTGCCGCCGATCCCGACATCGAAGCCATTGCTCTGCCGAGAGCTAGCGGTGACAAACGCAGTTCTTTTTCCGGGCGGTTGGGCGTTATCAAGGAAATCCGCGACAGAAAATTCACAGCCATCATCAACTTGCATGGAGGGCCGACCAGCGCTCAAATGACCTTTGCCAGTGGGGCAAAATATCGAGTCGCTCCCGCGCATTTCCGAAACGGTTATGCCTACAACCTGAGAATCCCTGAGGTTGACGACATTCTAAAAAAGCCGGAAATCAGCCAACGACAGCACACCGTCGAAAATCAATTTGCCGAATTCCAGTGGATGGGCTTGCCGGGCCAACAGGCCGGAGAGACTCTTTTGCACGTAGCCCCGGCAATGCTCGAAATGGCTTTGGAGAAGTTGACCGCCGCTGGTATTGATCCCGCGAAACCATACGTTGTGCTGGCTCCGACCAATGAGTTTTACACCAAGCGATGGATGCCGGAACGATTTGCCGAAGTCGCTGAAGCCTTGAGCGGACGCGGTTTGCAAATTGTGATGACCGGAGCGCCGACAGATGAACAGCGCGCCCAAATCCAGTCCGTTCAGAAAGCGACAAAGAAAAAGCTGGCCAGCCTGACTTCGCTCAGTATCGGCGAACTGGTGGCGGTAATCGCTGGAGCAAAATTGTTTGTGGGAAACGACAGCGGGCCGGCTCATATCGCCGCAGCGGTTAAAACTCCGCTGGTGGTGATGTTTGGCCCGGCTAGTTCGATTAGGTGGCGTCCGTGGGGAAAGCCTTCGGAGTTGGTGCAGAACCCGTTCGCCTGCAACCCTTGCTCGATGTACAAGTGTGAAGCCTTTGATGAACCGGAGTGCATTCGCTCAATCAGCGTGGCTCAAGTAATGACAGGAGTTGAAAAAATGCTGGCGAAATAAGTCCGTTAATCCTTATTTCTATGCCAAGCCATAGGAATGTCCGACTCAAAACCTCCGTCAACGCTACGAATTCGATCAACAAACCTGCCTTCGATCTTGAAACCAAGTTTTTGATAAAACTCAATGGCTTTCTTATTGCTCTCTCGGGCGATCAACTCAACTCGCAAAATATCCATGCGAGTTTCAGAAACTTGCCGAAGCAATTCTGTGAACAGAGTCTTGCCGAGTTTTTTACCCTGATGCTCCGGGTGGACGGCAATCGTCAGTTCTCCCAGGATATGCGCGAAAACCTTTGGGCCAAGAGCGTAAGCGTGAATTTCGCCGATGATTTGCTGAGACTCAAAATGGCGCGCTATCAGGATGACGCCACTTTTCAGAGATTTCTCAATGAAATTGCCGACGTAATCATCTGTGACTTCATTGGCTGTTCTGGCCAGTCCGCCTTCGATTGAAGCGACGGCAAGATAAAGTTTTTTGATGGCTTGCAGGTCTTCGACCGTGGCAGAGTTGATTGTGTAATTTTCCATTTCTTCCTCAATTCTTTTGACCTTTCGCTGGCTCGGTTTTCAAAAAATCAATGCCCGCCGCCTGCTCAGCTACATCCACTGTCGCCACGGTTTTCAGAGCTTCCAGGTCAATGATTTCAACCGTGCCGGGTTCGGTTCCGATGCCTTCAACCGAAATAAACGCATAGCGATTGTCTGGAGAAACCGCCACGCCGTGAACGACTTTGCGTTTGGTCGGAATACGCGCCAGTTCTTTACCCGATTTCGCGTCGTACACCGAAACCGAAGGGCCGCGCTTGTTCGTGGCGATCAGTTTTGAGCCATCTTTCGTCACGGCCAGATTGTAAACGCCCGGTCCGGCTTCGATCCGCCGAGTCACTTGCCAGGTTTTGGCGTCCACTTCGACAATCTCTGAAGATTTGTTGCAAGCGACAAAAATCTTCGATCCATCCGTCGAAGGTTGTGCCCAGGTCGGCGAACAACCAACATCGCCGGGCTTTGGAGCTTCCAGGCCGTGACCGCCTGCGTCGTGACCGACGTGAGAACTTTTTGCATGCATTTGCGGAGAGCCGGTCATTCCGGCTTCCTGGCCTTTGGTCAGGATGAAATGCCGCGAAGCCTTCAACGTCGAGGTGTCAATTTCCACCAGCATATCGTCCATCATGCAGGCTGAATAATGCTTTGTCCCTTGAGGATTGAAGCGCGAGCCGTGCGGCATGGTGCAAGTCGTGATGCGAGCTA
>JBGAPB010000141.1:0-14487 GCA_044221525.1 Blastocatellia bacterium
TTGACGATGGCTTCTACCATTTCGACCGCAGCCGCCGAAGGCGCGTAATAAGCTGAGCCGGTTTTCAGCAGGCTGACGATTTCAGCTCCGCCGTTGGCCGTGCGTTTGACGATCGCGTCAACGGTTTCTTTCGGCAGCAATTCTGTGATCGGAATGCCTGCGCAGGTCGAATAACGCGGCAGCGGAACCATTGTGTCGCCGTGTCCGCCCAGCACAAAAGCCGTGACGTTTTCGACCGACACGTTCAGAGCTTCAGCCAGGAAGCACCGCATGCGAGCCGAATCCAGAACGCCGGCCATTCCCATGACTCGGTTTTTCGGGAAGCCGGATTTTTTCCACGCCACCTGAGTCATCGCGTCCAGTGGATTTGAAACCACGATGATGATGCAGTTCGGTGAATGTTTGACGATTTCTTCGGTAACGCTGGCGACGATGCCCGCGTTGGTATTGAGCAAATCGTCGCGGCTCATACCCGGTTTGCGGGCAATGCCTGAGGTGATGACAACGACATCTGAATTCGCCGTTTCCTTATAGCCATTCGTTCCGATCAGACGGCTGTCGTAACCCTCAATCGGCCCGGCCTGAGCCAGATCAAGCGCCTTGCCTTGTGGCATGCCTTCGACGATGTCCAGCAGCACGACATCGCCGAGTTCTTTTGAAACCAACCAGTGAGCCGTCGTTGCGCCTACGTTTCCTGCGCCGACGACTGTAATTTTTTTGCGACCCATAATTCCTCCTAAAAGTTCGTAGTCCCGCCTTTAGGCGGAAGTATTCTGCACATAAAGCTTCCGCCTAAAGGCGGGACTACGAACTTAATCACATATTCTCAATAATTGCCGTAGCGAATTCGCTAGTCTTGACCTTAGTTGCGCCTTCCATCTGGCGTTCCAGATCGTAGGTGACTTTTTTCTGCTCGATGGTTTTGACGATGGCGTTGGTAATTATGTCGGCGACTTCCTGCCAGCCCATGTGCTCGAACATCATCACGCCAGAAAGCATGACGGAGCCGGGATTGATGACGTCTTTGTCTGCGTATTTCGGAGCCGTTCCATGAGTGGCTTCAAAAACCGCCGCCGCGTCACCGATATTTGCCCCCGGAGCCAAACCCAATCCGCCAACTTGAGCAGCGCAGGCATCAGACAGGTAATCGCCGTTCAGGTTCGGCGTCGCGATGACCTGGTACTCATCCGGGCGCAGCAGCAATTGTTGGAACATCGCGTCGGCGATGCGGTCGTTGATCAGGACTTTACCTTCGGGCATTTGGCCGTTGTGGTCTTTCCACAATTCGTCTTCGGTGACGATCTGATCACGGAATTCAGCCTTTGCCAGTTGATAAGCCCAGTCGCGGAAAGCGCCTTCGGTGTACTTCATGATGTTGCCCTTGTGGACAATGGTGACAAGCTTTTTCTTGTGATCAATCGCGTACTGAATCGCTCTGCGAACAAGGTTTTGCGTGCCGGTGATCGAAATCGGCTTGATGCCTATGCCGGAATCGGCATTAACCTGATAGCCGTAATCTTTCAGAAATTCGATCAGCTTGGCTGCGCGATCAGAACCTTCCTGAAACTCAATGCCGGAGTAAACGTCTTCGGTGTTTTCACGGAAGATGACCACATCCAACTTTTCGGGGTGTTTGACCGGAGCGCCGACTCCGTTGAAATAACGCACGGGGCGGACGCAGGCATATAAATCCAGAACCTGGCGTAGCGACACGTTTAGCGAACGGATGCCTCCGCCGACCGGCGTGGTCAGTGGACCTTTGATGGCGACGATGAAGTATTGAATTGCGTCGAGCGTTCCTTTCGGCAGCCATTCGTTGAATTTGGTGAAGGCTTTTTCGCCGGCGAAGATTTCGTACCAGACGACGCGGCGTTTGCCGCCGTAAGCCTTTTCAACTGCGGCGTCGAACACACGCTCAGAAGCTTTCCAGATATCGCGGCCAATTCCGTCGCCTTCGATGTAAGGGATGGTCGGATTGTCGGGAACTACCAATTTGTTATTTTGGACGGTTATGCGTCCGCCGTCTTCGGGCGTCGGAATTCCATTAAACGTAGGCATAAGAGCAAAACTCCTTCAGTCAGGGATTGAGCAGCAGACTTGGCCGCTGTTTTTTTAAGATGCTTTAGCGGGCAATGCTTTGAACTCGGTTCGGAAGGCGCGGAGTCTAGGAAGCCTAACCGCTGATGCTGCTCTGGCTCTGGCCAGCCGAGCCTCCGAATTGGTGATTGAACATCACCGAAACAGTTCAGGCTGTTTGCGCGAAGCCGTCAATCTGATTTGCCGAATCGCAACCGACACCGACGGCGACGTTGCTCGCTCAGGAATCACCGCTTTGTTCCCGTTGCTGGTTGAACGGTTGAACGATTCGTTTGAACCGGCGGCCTGCCGACTTTACGACGAACTTTTTATTCAGGTGATCGAGTTCTGTCGCCGACTTCCCGAAGGCTGTCAACTTGATGAAGGCTTGAAGCAGTTTGGCTTGATGACCGAATTCGATTTGCTGTCGCGCAAGGCCAAGCTCCCGACTCCCAACCGCCGACTGCCGACTCCTTCAAAAGTTTTGCTGCTTTCCCGCGTCACCATCGGTGCAGATGTAGCCGTTACCAGCGCCATCATCGCCAAGTTGCGCCAGGCATTCCCCAAAGCCGAATACGTCATTCTAGGTTCACGCAAACTTCGTGAGCTTTACGGGGGCGACGGCAGAATCCGCATTCACGAAATCAGCTACGAACGCGGCGGCGGCTTGATCGCCAGACTGACAAGCTGGCTGGATGTTGTTGCGGCGGTAAATGAAGAGCGGCAAGGTTTCGGCAAGAACGAGGTCTGCATAATTGACCCCGATTCTAGGCTGACTCAGCTTGGGTTGTTGCCGCTGGTTGAAGGCGATGACAACTACTTTTTCTTTGAAAGTAGGGCATGGAGTTCCGCCTTTAGGCGGCAGTTTTTGGCAAAGACGCAGCCGCCTGAAGGCAGTACTTCATGCTCCATTGCCGAGCTTGCCGCCAGTTGGAGTGGTGAATTGATCGGTAATCACGAACCGGCTTATCCGTTCGTCGCTCTACCAGAAGAACATCTCAATTTCGGCCAGCTTATTGCGAGATCAATCCGCAATCCGCAATCCGCAATCCGCAATCTAGTAGCTGTCAGCTTCGGCGTCGGAGGCAATCAAACCAAACGAGTCTCAGCCGAGTTTGAACAACAATTGATAGAACATTTGCTGGTGGATTCCAAAATTATTCTGGACAAAGGCGCGACTCAGGAAGAGCGCGACCAAATCAACCGCATCGTTGCCATAGTCCGCGCTGCGGGCAAAAAAGTCGTCGAATTTGACGAATCGAACAAAGCCGAATTAGCCAATTCGGAGTTGCAGCAAGTCAGCGTGGTGACCTGGGACGGCGGCATAGGGGCCTTCGCCGGGTTGATCGCGGCCAGCGACAAATACATCGGCTACGACTCTGCCGGACAACACATCGCCGCCGCGCTGGGCGTGCAGACGCTGACGATTTTTGTCAGTTCAAACAATGCGACCTTCGCGGAACGTTGGCGGCCTTTTGGAAAGAATGCCGTCGAGGTTATGAAAGTAGAGCCAGCATCTATTGGCAACCTGCCATTACCCGCGAGTCTGGGCAAAAGCGGTTTGAGATGATGCATTAGCCATCAGCAAGTTGAACAGATTTCAGTCGTTTACCTGAGGTCAGCCACAGGTATCCATCACTGGACAATCCACGTCCGCCAATTTCTGGCCAACCGTTGCCGGTAAATTTGATGTGAGCCAGTTCACACCAATGCAGTGAGCGGCTTCGCTGCCCGATCTTCCAATTCCAGCTACCTTCTCGTCATCGCAAATGATGCATCGCCGGAAGCGTTGCCACTGACAAATTCAATTTACGAAAAGGAGAGAAGGTTATGACAATGAATTATCTGAAGAAATTTTTGCCTGTGTTGATTCTGGCTCTGTGCTGCCTGGCTGTTGTGCCGGCAAGAGCCGACCAGGAAGGCGTCGTTCGTTACGGAGTTACGCAAACTTCATTGCAAAACGATTTCGTAGACGGTTACGGCGACAATGGTTATTTGCCTGTCAGATTGACTGGCTATCAGGAATCAGACGGAGCCACTCGTTACTTTACACGTTGGGTGCAGAACACTCAGGGCAAAGGCTGGATCGTGCGATCAAATCGCACTCAGGCGGAATTCAACAACTTCTTTGTGGCTTATAAAAATCAAGGGTATACGTTGGTGGATTACAGCGCTTACCAAACAGCTGCCGGATTGCGCTTTGCCGGTGTCTGGCACAACAACACAGGCATAGCCAATCACATCATTTATCCAGAAGCTACGTTGGCCGGAATGCAACTTCTGCATGACACGATCGGCCAAAACGGTTGGACTCCGCATCGCATTGAAGCTTACACCGTTGGCGGCCAATCGCGTTTTGCTTCGGTTTGGTATTACCAGCCAGGAGTTTCAAAAATCTGGCACAGCAAGATGACGCAGGCGCAGTATCAGGACTATTTCAACGATTACGCTGCACAGGGAATCAAACCGATTCACGTTCATTCACACACGCAGGGCGGCACGGTTTATTTTTCCGCCATCTGGAAACACAGCAACACGCCAGTTCGCGTTCGTACCAACCGTGACGTGCGCATCTTCCAGCGATTCTTCAACAACTATTGGGAAGACGGGTACAACATTGACAACTTTTATGCAGCGTTGACTCCGAATGGCGTCCGTTTCGGCGGCATCTGGTATTACGACGGATCGGTCAACATCAACGACGATTCTCCGCTGAGCTTGAAAGTTCGCAAGGAAGTGGACGGAGCTCCGGCGTTGGGTGGTGCCGCTGTGTTGAACCTGACAACCGGCGAGTCTAATTCGATTCACGGTGATCAGGTATTCGCCATCGCCAGCACCAGCAAGATCGGCATTTTGTATGCTCTGTTGCGAGAGATTGATTCCGGCAATGTGGCCTGGACGGAGTTCGTCAACTCCAACACTTCCACGGGAAGCAATCAGTGCAGTTACTTGCAGCCGAATACCAACTACCGCGTAGATCAACTGGCTGCGTTTATGATTCGTTGCAGCAACAACTGGGCGACGAACGTGCTGATTCAGCGCGTGGGCAGAGCGACAATCAACACCAGGTTGGATCAACTGGGACTGGATGTGACGCGCATTCATCGTTTTATGACCGGCGGCCCCAGTGCTCACGGCAACGCCAGCGCGAACGCGGATCGTCTGGAGGGTTGGGAAAATTTCTCGACGCCGAACGAAATGGTCAAACTGCTGCGCCGAGTTTTGCAGGATAACGTGCTGTCCAACGCGGGCGAAGCTCGTTTCTGGGCGACGATGCAATTGGACGGGGACAGTTTTCCTAACAACAAGAGCTATATTGCCGCTCAGGTTACTCCGATGTTTTCGCCGCGCATCAACGTTTATAACAAAGGCGGCAGCTTGAGCACTGACGATTTACGCCACGTCCGAGCCGACGCTGCGCGTTTGCGCTTCCCCGACGGACAGGAAGTGTTGATGGCTGTCTTTATGGATTACATCAGCGATAACCCGGATCAACTGTACGATTCCACAAATACGGCGATGAGCCAGGCCGAGCAGGCGATCAAGAAAGTGGCGAAAGCCGTTGCCGAGCATTACCACCAGTAAGCGGCAACCGTACGGCTTCAAAACTCAAAATGGCGTCGAGACCGTTGATGGTTTCGACGCCATTTTAGTTTCTGCAAAAACCAAATTGTTCACCAACCCATTGCATAACGTCCGCGCCGAACGTCGGCTCCGGCCTGAATCAGTTTCGTTTTTGGATCGAAGATAACAATCGTCGGAGCGGCTGAAGGCGCGAAATCGTCGCTGATTTCGACCTTGTGGCCGCGTCGTTTCATTTCCGCAGCCAAAGCTTCGCCCATTCGTTTTTCCAATGTCAGGCTGCCGGGACTGAATGTGTGGTCGCTGAATGAACTGACAAAATGCCTGGTATCAAACCGCGCTGCTTCAACCGCCTGTTGCGGGTTCATACCGAACTCGGTCACGTTCAGCAGGACTTGCATCAAGGCTTGATCCTGATTGTCTCCGCCCGGAGTTGAAAGCGCAGCGAAAGGCTGTCCGTCTTTCATCACCAAAGTTGGCGACAACGTGATGCGCGGACGTTTGCCGCCCTTCAATTCGTTCGGATGACCGCGCTCAAGCAGCGCGCTTTGCAGCCGCGAAGAAATCGGAATCCCTGTGTCTCCGGCGACAAACGAAGGCAGCCAGGCTCCGCTCGGTGTGGCCGAAAAGACATTGCCAGCGGCATCAATCACATTGACACAGGTCGTGTCGTGAGCGCGTTCGGCTTCAGGAATTTCAACCGGTTCCAGGTTGAAACCGATCAATTGAGCGACAGCTTTTTTGTTCAGTGGATCGCCCGGACGTTGTTCCAGCGAAGCCGATTTCGGATCAATCAAGGTGCGACGAACGTCGGCGTAATCTTTTGATAGCAGCTCAGTGCCGGGAACTTTCACAAAACGCGGATCGCCGTAATAACGATCGCGGTCGGCAAAGGCCAGCTTGATGGCTTCGACCATGGTGTGGACGTAATCCGGCGAGTTATGTCCCATCGCCTTCAGATCATAACTTTCGATCAGGTTCATGGCTTCCAGCATTGCCGGGCCTTGTGACCAGAAACCGACTTTGTAAATGTCATAGCCGTGAAAACTGACTTTAGTAGGTTGATCAATGTCAGCTCGGAAAGCGGCCAAATCGCCAACGCGCATCAACCCGCCTGCTTTTTCAATCGCGTCGCAATAGCGTTTGGCCAGCGGGCCGTTGTAAAAGTAATCGCGAACTGATTCGAGAGCGGCCACACGACCACGCCTGGCATTTTTCTTTTCGACTGCTACCAACTCGCGCAGTGTCTGCGCCAAATTCTTCTGGACGAAGATGTCGCCGATTTTCGGGACTTCGCCGTTTGGCAGAAAAATGTCGGTTGTGTCTTTCCAGCTTTCGTAAGCGGGGCGAGTATTTTTGATGTACTGGACTCGGATTTCGTCAATCGGGAATCCATCGGCCAATTCAATCGCCGGTTGCATAACATCGGCCAGCTTCATCGTGCCGTAATTTTGCAGGGCGACAATCATCGCAGCCAGCACTCCGGGAACCGTGGCGGCAGTCGGCCCGGTTGAAGGAATTACTGCGGGTTTTGATGGGTCTTTGCGCTGCTTTTCAAAAAACTCGATGGTGGCCAACTGAGGAGCCTGACCTTGCCCGTTGATTGTGATTGGCTGCGGTTTGTTGGCCATTTTAATGATGACAGGGACTTCGCCGCCGAACGCGAAGTGCGAAAATTCGATCACCGAACCGGCTAACGTAGCCGCCACACCAGCGTCAACGGCGTTGCCACCTTTGTGCAACATTCGCAAACCGGCTTCGGCAACCAGCGGCTGGCCTCCGGCAACAACTCCGCGCGTGCCGCGAACCGGCGGGCGATAAGTCAGGGTTTGGGCCGAGCTTGAAATCATCATTAAGAGCGCAAAAGCGATAACGAGCAGTCTGGCCAGCATTCGAGTCTTCATAGTTCCTCTCCGGGTTTTGAAAATTGATAGGTTGGTGTGGACGGCGAACTTCTATCAAATCCGCGGTATGGCGACAAGCTGCGGCTCGCGCGAGACTGCGCCCTTGTGCTAAATTTTCGCCGTCAGTTCAAGATTCAAAGAATAAGGCGTTCAAGCCATAGTCTCAGGAGGAAGAATAACTTTTATGCCAATTTACGAGTACGTTTGTCAGAAGTGTGGTCACCATCTGGAAGTTATGCAAAAGATGAGCGACAAGCCTCTGACCAGATGCAAAGAATGCAAAGGCAAGCTGGAGAAAATTTTTTCGCAAACCAGTTTCCAATTGAAAGGCTCCGGCTGGTATGTCAGCGATTACGGCAAATCCGGCAAAACGGAGAAAGCCGATAAACCAGATAAAGCGGACAAGGCCGACAAAGTTGAAAAGGTTGACAAGCCCGATAAAGCTGAGAAAACCGAAAAGAAAGAAACCACTACCGCCACCGCTTGAGCGAGAATCTTTGGCGCGTGGCCAGACATTCAGAGGTAAAGCAATGAAGACAACAGAATTACAGAAAACAACTTCATCAACCGGCGTCGCCCGGTTGTCGTGTCGCCCCTTAATCCTGTCGGTTTTCCTGGTTGTTCTGTGGCTCTTGCTTGCAATATCGGCTTTTGCCCAATCCGGCCGCAATCCGGCTTCGGGTCGCCGCACGACTGTGTTACACGTCCTGGCTCAGCGAGTTGAAGACCCGAACAAGCCGAAGCCGTTGTTGGCTGGCAGCGGCAACGAAGAGGAACAGGAAAAGATTATTCCGCGAAGAGTGTTGGAATTGTTTGATGGCGGAGTTCTGCAAAAGATAGAAGCCTTTGCGCCTGACCCGACTCCGGCTCGCATTGTTGTTCTGATGGACAATTCGCAAACGCTGCCTTCCGATGTTGGTAAACTAGCCTTGATTCCAGCGGCTTTCGCGCCTGAAATTTACGAAGGCGACAAAGTGATGGTCATCGGTTACGACCAGAAACCTGAAATCATCACCGACTTCACAGATGTGCCTAAAGATTTGCAGAACACCAAAGACCTGCTCAGAAAAACCGATCAGCCCAGACTTTTTGACGCGCTGAACGTGGTGATGGAAGATGTGCTTCGCCCCGAAGTCGGTTTTTCAAAGCGGATAATCGTCATCGTCGGCGATGGATTAGATCGCGACAGCAAAATCAAATTCGACGAAATTCTGTCCAAGTTGCAAAACGAAAACATCACCGTTTACGCCATTCAGGTCCGCGACCGAACTCGCGGCGCTTTGCGCAAAGACGCCCCCAAGCCAGCCGAAGCTTTGAAGCGATTGACCGAAGGGACAGGCGGCAGAATCTTCAAGATGGAAGACGACATCAAAATATCGGTCAAAGAAATTTGCGACGAATTACGCAATGACCGCTACCAGCTAACTTACTTCCCGGAAGGCATCAATCCAATCAACAAACGGTTGCTGCTGATTTCGACGACCGATGCAACGGTCAAGCTGCGTTACAAAGGCTGGCATCCGCCAGTGAAGCAATAGTAAAGACGACAACGAATTCATAGTTCAGAAACGTCAATTATGCCCAAAGAAAAAATCCTGGTGGTTGATGACGACTCTGCCATTCGCTACACGCTGACAGAAGCGTTGCGCGGTTGGGGGTACGAACCGATCGAAGCCGAAACTGTGGCTGCTGCGCTGGAACTTTTCGACACTGAACAGCCTGCGGCGGTTTTGCAGGACATCAATCTTCCTGATGGATCGGGGCTTGATGCGTTGGTCGAATACAAAAAACGCCATCCTCAATCCATAGTGATAATGGTCACGGGTGATGTTCAGCTCGAAAACACCATTGCGGCTTTGCGCGGCGGCGCGCACGATTTTATCAGCAAACCAGTAAGGCTCAGCGAGCTGCACGTCACCATTCGTAATGGAATCGAAACCGGCAAACTGCGGCGGGAAGTTCACAAACTACGCCGCCAGCAGGAACAGCGATTCAGTTTCGACCAGATCATCGGCCAATCCACCGCGATGATTGAAATGGTTACATTGGCGCGCAAAGTCGCAATCAGCGAAGTGTCTTCAGTGTTGCTGCAAGGCGAAAGCGGAACAGGTAAAGACGTGGTCGTCAAAGCGATTCATTATGGTTCGCCGCGCGCTGAACAGCCATTTGTCGCCATCAACTGCGCGGCCATTCCGGCAACATTGATCGAAAGCGAATTGTTCGGCCACGAAAAAGGAGCTTTCACTGACGCCCGCGCTCGCAAAGAAGGCTTGTTTGAACAGGCTCAAGGCGGCACGCTTTTTCTGGACGAAATCGGCGAGCTTGAATTGGGATTGCAGGCAAAACTGCTACGTGTTTTGGAAGAAGGCCTCTTTCGCCGTGTGGGAGGGTTAAAGGATTTGCCGCTCAACGTGCGGGTCATTGCCGCGTCGAACCGTGACTTGAGAGGGGAAAGTGAGGCCGGAAGATTCAGGCTCGACCTTTATTATCGCCTTTCGGTTATTCAGATTGACCTCCCGGCGTTGCGCGAACGCGGAGACGACGTGTTGCTGCTGGCTGGCTTTTACATCAAATACTTCAACGAAAGATTGCGAAAGCGAATTCGTGGCCTGACGCCGGAAGTGGCGGAAATTTTTCGCCAATATAATTGGCCGGGAAATGTGCGCGAACTGCGAAACGTGGTTGAGCGTGTCATGATCCTGGAAGATTCAGATTTGATTACGACCGCCTGGCTGCCTCGGGATTTGATCAAAGGTGAAAGGTCAGCGGTTAAAGTCGTGGCAAACTCCTCTTCCGAAACGCCGACTGCCGAAACAGTTTTACCGTTATTCCAGCTTCCTGACAGTGGGATAGACCTTGAGCAGGTTGAATTGTCACTTGTGCGACAGGCTCTGGAACAAAGCGGCGGTAACCAGACTCGCGCCGCAGAGTTGCTGGGTATTTCGCGCGACCAGCTTCGTTATCGCTTGAAGAAGATTGAAGAAACTCAGCCACAACACTGAATCAAGGTAGTCTGCCACGATCTCAGTCGCCTGCGAAATTATCCCCTGACAAAGGGGAAGATTTACCAAACTCCCCCTGGTTCTGTACTGCCAGAGTTGGACTTAGACGCGGCACGTTCATTGCACCTGTATTTTGTGGGAGGGCGTGGCGCATCTGTCACGTGCAAAACAATGAGAAAAGCGATGAAAATTTTATTGGGAGTTGATGGGTCGGAGTACAGTTTGGCGGCTGTGGAAGACGTCGCTCGAAATCTTTGGCCTGAAGGCAGTTTGGTGAAAATTGTCTCGGTGGCGGAAATTCCAATACCGCCTGCGGCATGGGCAATGCCAATTCCTGGCAGTTCTTACGAACAACTGGAGAAGATTATCGAGGAACGTTGTACCGACAGCATCACTCAGGCGACAGCGAGATTTGGAGAAATTGCTGGACATAAGATGGAGGTAAGGACAAAAACACTAACAGGCGATCCCAAATCGGCATTGCTTGACGAAGCCGAACGCTGGGGCGCCGATCTGATTGTTGTCGGGACGCATGGTTATAACGCATTTGAACGGTTCTGGCTTGGATCAGTTTCGCGCACCGTTCTTGCCCACGCAAAAAGCTCCGTGCAAATTGTGCGGAAGAGAAAGACCCAGGAAGTTGTCGGCGGGCCAATGAAGATACTGTTGGCAGTTGACGGTTCCGAATGCAGCAATGCGGCAGTGGAAGAAATTGCCAACCGACCCTGGCCGACCGGAACTGAAGTTCAGATTATTTCGGTAATTCATTTGCCATTTGCGCCGACGCCTGAAATTTGGGCGTTGCCAAACAGTTATTACTCACAACTGGAAAAAAGCGGGAGTGAGCAGGCTGATGTTGTAATTAACACTGCCGCCCTGCGTTTGCGCGAAAGCAACGAGGAAAGAGAAACGCCTTTAACGTTGTCCAGCAAAGCTATTGTCGGTCACGCTGAAGAAATCATCATTGAGGTGGCAAAGACCTGGGAAGCTGATTTGATTGTGTTGGGGTCTCATGGTTATGGTGGTTTTCAGCGGTTTCTGCTCGGCTCGGTTTCACAGGCAGTGGCCTCGCATGCTCCATGTTCTGTTGAAGTTGTTCGCCAGGTGTCTGAAAAGGAGAATTAATGACAATCGGCAAGTTAGATACCGATGAAGCGACGGAAATTTTGAGT
This sequence comes from Blastocatellia bacterium, assembly GCA_044221525.1. Lineage (GTDB taxonomy): Bacteria > Acidobacteriota > Blastocatellia > RBC074 > RBC074 > RBC074. Next base: position 11,737 of record JBGAPB010000141.1, read on the forward strand.
CAGCAGACCTTTGGCCGTTTGGGATGCATAGCCGATGGCGAGCCATACGTCGTGCCGGTGCATTATTTCTTTGACGGTCAGGACATTTGGGTTCACTCCTTGCCGGGCAAAAAAATCACTGCACTCCGTGCTAACAGTCGCGCCTGTCTTCAGGTAGATGACATACGAGATTCTTACCACTGGCGTAGCGTTATTGCATACGGGAATTACGAGGAAGTCGGTGATGAGCGATTGCGCGAGAAGGCTTTGGCAGAGCTTTTCAGGCGTGTTCCGCATCTGACGCCGGTCGAATCAAAGATGGCTCGTGGAATCAATGAAACCATTGTCTTTTGCTTGCGTGTGGATCAAATAACCGGCGTCGGTGAAGACTGGTAGCCGGGACTGTTACCAGATAACAGCACTTTTTCGCCCGGCTGGCGCGCTACGCCAGCCGGGCATCGTTTTGTTATACTCCGCGCGCTGTATCAGATCGCATCTTTAGTTCTGCTAACAGTTATGGAAACAATCAAAACCATTGAACAACCTCAACTGAACGCTGAATCACAAATGGCCTCCTCTTTGCGCCTGAGCGAAGCCCGGATGGCGGGCATCCTGGCCTCTGCAATGGACGCGATTATCACTGTTGATGACCAACAACGCATTGTTCTTTTCAACGAGTCAGCCGAGAAGATGTTTCGCTGCCAGGCGGCGGATGTTCTGGGGCAACCGCTTGACCGTTTTATCCCCGCGCGTTTCCGCGAAGTTCACCACCAACATGTCACTCATTTTGGTGAAACCAGCACTTCACAAAGGACAATGGGCAAATTGCGGCCGCTTTCCGGTTTGCGAGCCGATGGCGAAGAATTTCCGATTGAAGCCTCCATCTCTCAAGTGAACGACGAGGGTCACAAGCTTTACACCGTCATCATTCGAGACATTTCAGAGAAAAAGAAGTTGGAGTCGCAGTTTCTGCGAGCTCAGCGCATGGAAAGCATAGGCACGCTGGCCGGAGGCATTGCTCACGATTTGAACAACGTGCTGTCGCCGATTTTGACCGCTGTCGAACTTTTGCAGATGCGATTTACGGACGAAAGCAGTCAGCGTTTGCTTAGCATTCTGCACACTAATGCAGTGCGCGGCAGCCAGATGATTAAACAGGTGTTGTCGTTTGCGCGGGGTGTCGAGGGAGATTACGCGCCATTGCAACCCAGGCATTTGGTTAAAGAAATAATCAAAATCCTGACCGACACATTGCCCAAAAACATAATGATTACTTCTTCTATCTCGGCCGAATTGTGGAGCGTTATGGGTGACGCGACGCAATTGCATCAGGTGCTGATGAACCTTTGCGTCAACGCGCGTGATGCCATGCCTGGAGGCGGCGAGATGAGAATCGAAGCTGAGAACGTAACTGTTGACGACCAATACGCGGGAATGAATGTGGGCAGTAAGCCAGGTCGTTATGTTTGCCTGTCGGTGATTGACAGCGGAGTTGGAATTCCAGAACCCAACCTGAGCAAGATTTTCGACCCCTTCTTCACCACGAAAGAGCAAGGGCAGGGAACCGGCCTGGGACTGTCAACTGTGGCCGGAATCGTCCGCAGTCACGGAGGTTTCGTCAATGTTTACAGTGAAGAAGGCAAAGGATCGGGCTTCAAAATTTATCTTCCCGCCATTGAATCAATGCAGGTCCAATCGGCGCAGGCCGCAAAGTTAGACCTGCCAATGGGCAACGGCGAATTGATTCTGGTGGTGGACGACGAAAAGGCCATACTGGAAATCACCAAGGAAACGTTGATGGTTTTCGGCTACAAGGTCTTGACGGCCAGCGACGGGACGGAAGCTCTGGCTTTGTTCGCGCAACACCAAGACGAAGTGCGTTGCGTAATCACCGATATGATGATGCCGTTTTTGGATGGTCCGGCAACGATACGTGCTCTTCGCAGACTTTCTCCAAACCTGAAAATCATCGTCACCAGCGGATTGAAAGCCAATGGCAAATCGGCGGAAATCGCGCAATTTGGTATAAATACTTTCCTGCAAAAACCATACACGGCTGAAGCTTTGCTGAAGGCTTTGGCTGCAGAGTTGAAATAAAAGCGCTGAAACAAGTCACCAGTTTGCCGTGGATTGAAGGGCAAGCCTTACGCGCAGTTTTTTTGCCAGCAAAGGCGATAAAGTCAGGACGAGCAATCCTATCGGAAGAAGGCCGCCTTCAAGCATGTTGTAATCCGAAGCCATTCTTTCCCAGGAGTATTTGAGTACGCCCCGTCCCAGTAGAATCTCGAACTCGACCGTCAGACAAAGCCATAACAATCCGACCTTGATCAATTCGGAAGTTCTTTCTGCCCGCAACCACAGAATGAACAAGGCGGCAATTGTCAGGATGATTGCGGAGCCTGTGAAAACCGCTATTTGCCGGGCCTTGTGATCGCCAACGTAAGGTTCAAGCAACAACACTCGTGCGACGCCATGCATGGATTCGGCCAAAATGATGATGATCCAGATTCCCAACGCTCTCAGATAAATCATTGTTAAACGCCTTCTCGGGTTGGATGAGCCAAAGGCGCTTTGGTTACAACCAACCCGATAGCAAGCGGATGAAGATGTTACTTGGCCTCTGCTTTATCTCCGGTCAATCAGTGCGAGCCGTTTCGAATCTTAGGCTGTAAGGGTCAATAAAAAGATGGTCATGCACAGCGGTGACGCCCGGCGCATGGCTGACGGAGCCTAAAACGGCTTTTTTCTCATCCCAGGAATTTACCGCTCCGG
>JBGAPB010000142.1:0-14521 GCA_044221525.1 Blastocatellia bacterium
TTCTCCTGCCTGACACTGGCAGTGCTGGCAATTCCCTTTGCGCTGACAAAGCACGGGCGTAAGTTTAGTCCCCTGCTCAGTGTAGCCGTCAGCGTAGGCATCGGCCTGATCTTCTGGTTACTGATGTCTTTATTTGAAGCCGCCGGTCAACAAGACAACTTGCCAGAAGACCTGGCCGTCTGGGGCCCTCAAATTCTGTTTCTGGCCATAGGACTTTACTTGAACTTCCGCCAACGGACACACAGTTAGTGTTGCACGGACATAGCTGGTTTGGTCGCGGAAAAACTATGACGCGAGTTTTCTCTCCGTCTTCTGACCAATCTCGCCTTACAAGTAGGCCCGTTTGTATTGAAACGGAAGCTCAGGCGAAACACCCAACGCGAGCGCCGCATCTTTGGCGAAGTAAGGATTACGCAAGTGTTCGCGCGCAATCACGACCAGATCGGCTTGTTCGCGCGCGACGATTTCATTGGCTTGTTGCGCGTCTGTTATTGCTCCAACCGCGCCCGTCAATACGCCGGTTTCCTGTTTGATCCTCTCAGCGAACGGAACTTGATAGCTGGGAAACACTTTCGCCTTATCCAGAAAAACGAAGCCGCCCGCCGAAGCCGTGACAACATCTACGCCAATGTCTTTGAGCATACGTGTCAGTTGCACGCTGTCGCTCAAATGCCAGGCGTTTTCCTGTTCGAGATAATCCACGGCGGAAATGCGCACAAGCAGCGGCATCGTCGCGGGAATCGCCGCACGCACTGCCTGCGCCGTGTCACGCAAGAAGCGTGTACGGTTTTCCAGACTGCCACCATATTCATCCGTCCGCTGATTGATGATCGCCGAATAAAACTGATGGAAGAGATAACCGTGCGCGCCATGAATTTCGATGGCGTCGAACCCGGCCTGCACGGCGCGTCGTGCGGCTGCGACGTAATGCATTTGCAGTTCAGCAATCTCCGCGTGCGTGAGTTCCTGCGGTTCACTCATCCCATTGAACGGTGCGATGGGCGAGGCGCTTTTGGTTGGCCAGCCACCGGCGTCGGGGGCAAGATATTTCAGTCCGTCGTTCGGATGCGAGCGGCTGCCTTTGCTGCCGAAATGTCCAAGCTGGACGGCGATTTTCGCGCCCTGCCGTTGCACGAAATCTACAACCGGACGCCACGCGGTGATGTGGCTGGCGTCATACAACCCAGCGTCGTAAACCGTGCTGCGCCCGTCTGGTGTGACGGCGGTGCTTTCCGTAATGATGAGTCCGGCTCCGCCGACGGCGCGGCTGCCCAAATGCACCAGATGCCAGTCGGTCACGCGGCCTTCAACGGCGCTGTATTGCTGCATTGGCGAAACTACGATGCGATTGCGCAAGGTCATGGTGCGGACGGTGAGAGGTGAAAATAACGGTGCGTGGTTCATATACTTTTCCTTTCGTGCGAAGCCGTTGGCGCGTTCCACTTGATGAAGCCTTTGGTATTTGCAATGAGAAACAGCGTATTTCCCAGAATGATGGCTGGGCTGTGCAAGATGAGCGTACCCAGCAAAAGCCACGAGACGTTGGCGCCCAGAAAGGCTACGAAACCCCATTTAATGCGATTGCCCAACAAGCCCATCGCCACGACGCTCAACCCCATCGCCAGCCAATCCAGGCCGTAAAATTTGAAAATATCAGCCATTGCGTTTCCCCCGACGAAGAGAGCCGAACTGCGCAAGGGCAATTCGGCTCTCAACGGAAAAGTATCTTTAGGCAGTGGCGCCGACTTGCAGCTTGGGAGCCGCCGGAAAATCCACCGGGATGCCGGTCAGGTTGTGCAGGTAATTCGTGATGATCTTGTCGCCGATGACAATCACGATATCTACGAGACTGGCTTCGTTGTACCCCGCTGCGAAGAGCTTCTCGATGGCTGCCTGAGAAGCCTTGCCGCGATTGAGCGCTGTCTCGCGTACGAATTGCGCCAGCGCATCGAGTTTCGCGTCGAAGCCTGCCTGGCCTTTGCGCAACTCTACGACTTGCTCGTCGGTGAAGCCGTTCATCTTGCCGATGACGGTGTGCGCCGCGAGACAGTATTCGCATTCGTTCACCTGGCTGACGGCCAGATTGATGACTTCGCGCTCTTTGGCGCGCAGCGTGCTCTTGCGGTTTTGCAGCGTCAGGTAATCACCCAGTGCAGTTTCGTTGTGCGCGAAGAAGGCATACAGATTGGGAACCATTCCCAGATTCTTTTTCAGATTGTCGAAGATCGCCTGATTCGTGGCGGTAACCTGGTCACGTTGCGGTACGGTAAAGTTTTTCATGGTCTCTCTCCTGGAAAGTGGCAAGCAGAACTTTGGGGTTCGGCCTGCGGTCAAAAATTCGTTTTCAAGTGCGTCAACTGCGTCATCGCTGACGGTTTGCAAGGTACTCGCGGAAGGCTCCGCCGTGAATGCCTAGAATTCCCGAAGAGTTGGCGATTCTTCCCGTCAGGCAGAATTTTTGAGTGATTGTTTGAAAGCGGAAGGGGTTTGCGTGGTTTGCGTTTTGAAGAAGCGGCTGAAGTGCGCGGCATCATCGAAGCCCAATTCGTAAGCGATCTCTTTGGCCGACAGGTCGGTGTAATACATCAGGCGCTTGGCCTCGAGCGTGACGCGCTCGTGAATCAGTTGCAGCGGCGACTTGCTACCATACAAGGCAAAAGCGTTTGCCAGCGTCTTGGGCGACTTGCCGAGTTGCGCGGCATAAAAACGGACTTCGTGTTCGGTGCGGTAGTTTTTCTCAACCAACAGATTGAACTGGCGCACCAGATCAAAGCGGTTGTCGGCAATCAGCGTTTGATCGAGTTGTTGCGCCTTCGCCAGCCGCGTGATGAGGATAATGAGTCGCACCAACAACATCCGCAGCATCTCTTCCTGAATGCTATCGGCGCTCTCGAATTCATCTCGAAAGACATCAAACAGCCGTTCGATCTTGCGCGTAGCATGCTCATCCAACGCGACAAACATCGTTTGCGACGAACCGTAAAACAGGAAACCTACGCAACTGACGTCTTTATCGTGATCTACGATGCAATAAAACTCGCGATTGAATTGCCAGGCCAGCACGTCGTCGGCGCGCTCAAAACGAAAAGACTGATTGACCATCAACGGCAAGATCGTATGGGCGGGAAACTCGTAAGCGACTTCATCCACGATGACGCGCTGCGCCACGCCGCGATTCCAGGCAATGGTCAGAAATTTTTGTGCACGGTCACGCAGGAAAAAGGCACGGTCAAAGCTGATTTCTTCCGCTACGATGCCGAACTCGCCGCCAGTTTGTTGATTGCGATAAGTCAATTTCATGAATGCGCTATTCTTACCTTTCAGCAGTGCTAGCCCGATCAGTTCAAAATTAGCTGGGAATCGCCCGGTTAACCGAACTCCGCTGAGCAACAAAGCGAATCCGGCATTATTGCTATTGCCACGACGACGATCACCTGCTGTCAGATTATCGAGGCGCAACGGGGATTCAAACGTATGAAATGACGTGAAGCTGTTTGATGATTGAGTCCGACGAAATCTTTGTCGTGAATCCAGGCCTCTCCAGATTCCAAACGCCGCCCGATGCAGGAAGACAGTCAATCAGTTAGAATGAAGGTCAACAATTCGTCTGGATCATCATTGGCAGGCCAAAGTTTATCAAGTCGGTCACAGGCGTAATACCTTGCTGATCTATCAGCAGTTTTAAGGGGGGGGCTGGGTCAATCGCCTGGCGGGAATGATTGTTTCTAGAACTTGCACGCTCATCGTTGCTTCCTCCTTCAATTTCAGAGTTAGAACAGGCGCGACTGTAACAACCTGAGTCGCGCCTATCAAGATACAAAAACAACTGCGGCTTAATCTTCTTCTTCCTTCCGTACTCTGCCTTCGGCCACTGCCCTGTTACTATCTTCCGTAACAAGAGCGGGGGCTTCGTCGTAGTGGGAAAATTCCATGTGATATGAGCCGCGCGCGCTGGTGATTGAGTTCAGCGTTTGCGGGTAAGTCAGCATGTCGGACATTGGGACTTCGGCTTTGACTACCTGGTTGTTGCCTTTGATGTCCATGCCCTGAACGCGGCCACGGCGGGAGTTAAGGTCGCCGATGATGTCTCCGGCGTATTCCTGCGGAGCAACGACTTCAACGCGCATGATCGGTTCCAGCAAAGCCGGTTTGGCTTTTTCGATCATCGCCTTGAAAGCTTTGCGGCCAGCCATCTGGAATGAAAGGTCGTCGGAATCTACATCATGGTAAGAACCGTCAATCAGTTCGACCTTGAAATCAACCAGCGGATAACCAGCCAAAGCCCCGCGAGCGGCAGAGTCCTTGATTCCCTTTTCAACAGCCGGGCGATAGTTTGCCGGAATTGCTCCGCCGAAGATTTTGTCCACGAACTCGAACCCACCGCCGCGCGGCAAAGGCTCAAAGATACATTTGCAATCGCCGAATTGACCGCGACCGCCTGTTTGTTTCTTGTGGCGGCCTTGAACTTCAACTCTGGCTCTGATGGTTTCGCGGTAAGGGACTTTTGGCTGATGCAGAGTGACTTCAACGTGATAACGATTCTTCAACTTCGCCACCACGGTTTCGATGTGCTGCTGGCTGGAACCGCCGAGTTCAAACTCTTTTGTTTCGGAGTTGCGCGTGTAATGCAACAGCGGGTCTTCTTCCACCAGTTTATGAATCGCGCCTGAAAGCTTGTCTTCGTCAGCGCGGGATTTTGGTTCGATGGCAAAATGGATTGCGGCTTCAGGACCTTTAATGATTGTAAAGAATACGTGCGTACTTCCATAGCCAATGCCATCGCCCGTCTGCGGTGTCTTTCAGTTTGGTAACGGCAACGATGTCTCCGGCATGCGCTTCGGTTATTTTCTCCAGAGTTTTGCCCTGCATAACATCGTAGGCTACAAACGCTCAGCGGTGCCTTTGCCAACGTTTTGCAGCGTCGCATCCTGACTGGCCGCCCAGATAAGCCTGTAGGGAGTGATTTTGCCGAAGTTTTCGACTACGGTGCGGAAAACATAAGCCGCCGGAAACTCACTGTCTCCAACGTTCCGCACAATGTCATCCGAAGTTGGCTCAACTCCGGCGTGAGCTTTGACTCCGCCCAGGTCGGACGGATTCGGAGCGTAATCAACTATCGCATTCAACAAAGGCGTAATACCGACCATGGTCGCAGCCGACGCGGCAAAAACCGGAGTCAGGTTTTTATTGATAATCGCTCGTCTTAATCCGTTCAGAAATTCTTCGTCGGTCAGCGTGCCCGCGTCAAAGAAATGCTCCATCAATGAGTCGTCGGATTCGGCCACGGCTTCGATCAACCGCTCATGAGTTTCGTCAATGTAACCTTTCCCGTCTTCGGGAATCGGAATCTCTTTATGTTTACCGTTGGCGTCAAATTCATAAGCTTTCATGTGAATGACATCCACCACGCCGCGAAAGTTTTTCTCAGAGCCGATAGGCAGCGTTAATGGAACGCAACTGTTGCCAAAAGTTTCACGCAACGAGTTGTACACAGTGCCGAAATCGGCGCGTTCTTTGTCCAGCTTGTTTATCACTATGAAGCGCGGGCGCGAGCGTGAAAGCTCGTCGGCATATTCCCAGGCCTTTTCGGTTTGCACACCTATACCGTTGACTCCGTCAACAACAAACAACGCAGCTTCGCAAACTCTAAGCGCCGGTCTTGCATGCGCGATGAACGCGGCATAACCGGGCGAGTCTACAAAATTGATCTTTGTTGCTTTGTGTTCGGCGTAGGCAGTAGAGATATTTAGGCTGATTTTTCGTGCAATCTCTTCTTCATCGCAATCGGTGGTTGCGGTCCCGTCATCAACTTTGCCCAAACGGTTGGTTGCTCCTGCGGCAAATAGCATCGCGGCGACGAGGGAGGTCTTCCCCGCGTCGCCGTGACCTACAATGCCCAAGTTTCTGATCTCCTGTGTCGAATAGACTTTCATGGACATGTCTCCTTTGAAAAGGTGGACTCTAGGTGCGAGTTCAAGTTGTGGATTTGAAGACGTTCGGCATTGAACGCCTGTGTTCCAGCGAATACTAAATCAAAACTTCGCATGCTGGAAGCACTGGGAATGCAGGGCAGAATTTTTTGAAACTGAGGCCACTTTCAAACGTCTAAACCTCTGCGATCAGTCATCGCATCTCAACAATCAACAAGACAATTTTGACAAAGACGAAAGATGAAACCGCAGTTGATGGCTTCACTATTCGTCGCTTTTCAATTCAAGGAGCGAAAGTCATGTTTACCCAAAATCAAGTCATTGCTTGTGTCGTGCGTCAATACGGCACCGGCCTTTATCGAAGCTGCGTCAGTTTGAACAAAGGCAGCACCATCTGCCTTAGCACTCACGATGATGAACAAAGCGCCAATGAAACTATCAACCGATTCTGGCAATTTTGGGAATCGAAAAAAGGCGAGATCAAACAGGTAGAAGACGTGTCGCTGTTTATAAAATCGGTAAGCTGCGAGATGGCATTCGCCGCTTAACCCACAAACTTGTAGCCCATTCCGTGAATAGTCTGGATATAAACAGGGTGGCGCGGATTGGGTTCCAGTTTCTGACGCAGCCAGGCGACGTGAACATCAACCGTTCTCGTCGTCGGCAGTGCGTCATATCCCCAAACTTCATTCAGCAATTCATCGCGCGAAAGCGTGGCTTCGCGGTGTTCGATGAAATAACGCAGCAGTTGAAATTCTTTGGCTGAAAGTTCGATCTTCACGTCGCGTTCAACCTCAGCCCGGCGAAAATCAATCTTGATCGAATCGAATTGGTAAGTTTCTGTGGCGGAAATTGCAGGAACCGGAACGGTTGCCGCTCTTCGTAACAAAGCTTCAACGCGCGCCAGCAGCTCCATCATCTCGAAGGGTTTGGTCAGATAATCATCCGCACCCAGCTTCAAGCCTACGACCTTGTCCACCAGTTGCCCACGAGCCGTCAGCATCAAAATCGGCGTTGTCACGTTTCGCTGACGCAAGTCTCTGCAAACATCAAAACCATTCTTTCGCGGCAACATCACATCCAAAAGAATCGCGTCGAAAGCATCAGCGCCAGCAGCCGTTGATGCGCGATCCAAACCCGTTTCGCCATCGCGGACTGATTCGACCTTATAACCTTCGCTGGTCAGCCGGTCGGTCAAGGTCAACACCAAGCCTGGTTCATCTTCAACGAGCAGGATTCTCTTATTCATCTCTGCGCCAACGCCCCCTAAGAAAAACAAACAAGCCAAGAAGGGCTAGTGATGCGCCCACTATTATCAAGTTGGTTCGGATAGCCGAGCCTCTAAACTTCTGGGGCGGTTTGGAGGTTACTGGCTGGTATCCCCAAAATGCTAAATCCGCTGCAGCTAAATCAACTCGAACATGCCTATGAAGGGTACCACAATCAAACCGACTTTAGGGCCTAATAATGAACTTGCATAGACAACGTATTTTTCACCAACGTCAAAAAAAGCTGGGCATGATCGTATATTCGGCAAAGTGATCTCGGATTGAACTGACCCCTTCCAAACTTTCTCAACAACGAACCTAACTGAATCAGTTTGAAAATCCACTACTTTGCCAAGAAATACGGCTTCAGCATGTTCCGATGCCAGTTCAGGGGTAGCAGGCGCCCCACCTCGGCAACAAAATACGAGAGAGTGGCTGACGAGCATAATCGTTATTAGAGCAACAAACCTTTGACAAATTGTTATCGAAAAAAAGACATCATCTGGTGCTCTATCTTTCTACCGATTCCATTGGGCAAGCCGACTTCAATCGCTCAAAAGACCGAGAATATTCTATTAAGATTGGAAGAATTAGCTTGAAAGTGCTTCCCTGGTCTATTTTACTTTCCAAGGTTATCTGCCCACCATGTTCATGAACGATGTGCTTGACCAGACTTAGCCCCAAACCATTGCCATGAATCTGACTGGCGACAACTTCTTTGCCGCGATAAAACGGCTCAAAGATGTGTGACAACTCGGCTGGCGCAATGCCAAGTCCGCGATCTGAAATTTTGATTTGAGCTTCAGACGAATCGCCAAACTCTACACTCAAGCCAATCCAGCGACTGTCGCCGCTGTATTTCATCGCATTGCTCAAGAGGTTTTGAATCGCACGACTCAAGGCTGCGGCGTCTGCGTTGACCATTGGCAAATCGTCGGGAATGCTTTTCTCAAGCTCGAAACCGCCTTCAACAAGCTGTAAATGACAAGCGGCCACGGCGTCTTCAATCACGTGGCTCAAATCGGTAGGTCGCAGTTCGTAAGTTTTGCGGCCTGATTGTGCTCCGGCAAATTCCAAAACCTGTTCAACCATTCCGGTCAAGCGGCGGCCTTCGTCGCGGATCAACCCGCCGTACCGTTTAATCTGGTCGCCACCATCAATCACTCCGTCGGCAAGGTTTTCTGCTGCCGAACAAATCACCGCCAACGGTGTGCGAAGCTCGTGCGAAACTCCGGCGACAAATTCCATTTGCTGCACAGCCAATCGCTCTGCTCTGCGACTGGAAAGAACTATGAAGCCAACGCTGGTTCCAAGCAGCAGCAAAATGCCAAAACTGATTGCCAGATTGCGACGTCGCACATTGCCGACAGCGGCTTCCAGCGAACCGGCTCTGTGTTTGACCAGTAATCGCCACCCGCCATCTTCTGATAGCGTTCCAGGCATGGATTTGGGAATCGCAAATCCTTGTTCGACATTTTCAGTTTTATGAATCTGATTATTGGTTTGGCTGACAACGTCGGTTCGCGTCACTTTGACGGCAATCCTGCCGGTCTTGCTGTCTGGTGCAGGTTGTGAAGGCGAAACAGGCGCGGGCGGCAGAGGAATTGCGCCGAAGCTTCTGATAAAAACTCTGTCGGCATCATCCAGGCGGATTTTGAAAAACGATGTTTGCGCGTCACTTTTCTCGAAATCGTTCAACGATGGCGAATCATTTGTCCTGTAAATCAGGTTCCTGGAATCGTTGCGTCTTACCACAGCCAAATTGAATTCGCTTTCGCCATCAACTGAAAAGTATCGCTTGGCCAAAGTAGGCAACAATTCACTTTTGATAAATTCGTCGTCCAGCACAACGATTGTACAAATGGATTTCTGATCTAAAACTGACTGCAAGTTTGGAGTATGAGCGTCGGGAATCACCAGTGCGGGAATGTCGTCGGCGGTGACTCCGGTTTGGATTTGCAGAAAATAGCCTTGTTTTTTCCCGGAAATGTTGAACTGTTCTTTGCCGCCGAAAAGATTGCGAATTGTTGTTTGCGCGGCTTCGTGAGCTTGGCGTTGATCTTCAAAACGCTGGCGCACAGGCAACAACTTGTCTGGCCATTCGACAAGTTGGAACGATCCTGAGTCGGTTTTGAACTCAGCCAAAGTCAACTTGCCTTCAACGTCATAACCGGTTCGATATACACCACTAATAAGTTTGGTTTTCTGGTTTGCCGTCAACCAGCGACTGTAACGGGCGGCAAAATCGGCTGAAAGAATATCCGTCTTAGGTTGATAAAAATTCGGTTCGGACAAACTTTGAATTTGAGTGTAAATCGTGGTCAATTCACGGTCGAAGTCTGCGCAGAATCGCTCGGCGCTGGTTCGCAAGTTTGCCTGCATGCGTTCGCGTTCCGCCTGACTAACTTCTCCCAGCCACCGATATTGCAACACTGCCAGCAAAGGCAACATCACCAACATGCCCGCAACCAGCAACCACATCAACAACGGTTTTTGCTTCCAAGACTTCATAACTTGTCCTCAACGCGCGGCATCTTAGCACAGCAAAACATTGCAGAAATGGCTGTAACTGAAGATTTAACATCCTTTACAAAGTCTTTGCTCAGCCTTAACCAACTTTACTTGCCGGTCAGCGAATATGACTATGCGAAAAACAAAATCTGATGCATGGAATTCAGTCTTAAAGCTGCCTCTATTGCAAACCGGCAGGCCAAAGCCTGTGTTCCATGCTTTTCACCACAGGAGAGTTTTCATGAAAGAAAAATTTTTGATCGTATTGCTGATTGTTGTCGCTTCAATGGCAGAGCTGTTTCCCAATGTCGGCGCACAGGAAGCGGCGGACAAGGCGCAGCAAATTCTGGCACAGGCTCGCGCGGCAATCGGCGGAGACAAATTGAAATCGTTGGAAAGCCTGAGCATTGAAGGCGAATTTCGGCGAACGATGGGGCCGATGGATATGTCAGGAACCCTCAACATAGACCTGCTGATGCCTGATAAGGTTCTGAGAGTTGAAACAATGAACATGATGGGCGGCATGGAAATTACCAGGGTGGAAGCCCTGAATGGCGACAAGGTTTGGGAAGATCAGCAAACAAGTGGCGGAGGCGGCGGAATGGTCATGATCCGCCGTGGGGGACGAGGCGCTGACCCCAAAGCGGGCGAGGATATGATTCGTGGTGAAGCCCTTAAAACCGCCTTCGGGTTTGTGCTCAGTTCACCGTCGTCATTGCCAATGACTTTCACCTACGCGGGTGAAGCCGAATCGCCTGATGGCAAAGCCGACGTGCTTGATGCCAAAGTTCCAGTCGGGCCGGCGTTGCGGTTTTTCTTCGATCAAAAATCTCATCACCTGTTGATGATGACTTACAAAGGCAAACGACCACGTATTATCACTCATCAAGCCACCAGCGGGCCGCCCGCCGAAGGCGATTTGGAAAAGCGCATGAAAGAGGCTGAAGCCGAAGCCGCCAAACAACCGGATGTCGAATACCAGACTCGCTTTTCCGATTACAAACAAGTCAGCGGCATCTTGATACCTCACAAAATTTCCAAAGGCATGGAAAGCGAAACAAACGAGGAATTCACTGTCACCAAAGTGAAAGTCAACCCGGCACTCAAACCTGAGAAGTTCGTCAAAAAATAAGTTCATGGCTAAGCGGGGTCGTAGTCTCGCCTTTCAGCGACAGATACTTTCTAAAGGCGGGACTACAAACCCGAAGGAAGGGAGAAATGAAAAACAACAATCGAATTCTTATTCGCAGTTCCCTGATGGTTGCGCTGCTCATAAGCTCAAACATCTTCGGCTTTGGCCAAACTGCTGCAACTGCGGCCACATCAATTGATGCCGCAACTCGTACCGAAGTCATAGAAGGCGCAATAAAAGCTTTGAATGATACCTATGTCTTCCCTGAAGTTGCCGCCAAAATGGAGCAATCAATTCGTGGACGAGTTGAGCGAAAGGAATACGACAGCGTCAACGATGCAGGAACTTTCGCGCGGTTGCTGACAACCCATTTGCAAGAAATCAGCCACGACAAACACCTGCGCATCATGCTCAGCGAAGGTTCGCGGTTCAGCGGGCCGCCTCAACAACAACGCGAAATGGCCGCTAAACGTAATTACGGTTTTGAGAAAGCCGAGCGTTTAAGTGGCAACATTGGTTACATTGATTTGCGCGGCTTTGAACCAGCCGGTTTGGCAAGCGACACGGCTACAGCAGCCATGAATTTTCTGGCTAACACTGATGCGCTAATTTTCGACTTACGCCAAAACGGCGGAGGCGACCCGGCGATGGTCGCGTTTCTGACCAGCTACCTTTTCGACAAGCGCACGCATTTGAATTCGATCTATTCACGCCCGGCCAACAGCACCCAGGAGTTTTGGACTCGTGAAGACGTGCCCGGCAAAAAGTACGGCAACAAACCTGTTTACGTGCTGACCAGCAATTACACCTTCTCTGCCGGAGAAGAGTTCACTTACAACCTGCAAAGTCTGAAGCGCGCAACGATCATCGGCGAAACCACAGGTGGCGGAGCGCATCCAGTGCAACCTCGTCAGCTTGGCAAATTGTTCACCATCACAGTTCCATTTGCGCGCTCGATTAATCCAATAACCAAAACAAACTGGGAAGGCGTCGGCGTCAAGCCAGATTTAGCCGTTTCCGCCGACAAAGCCTTGAAAGTCGCGCACCTGGCTGGGCTGAAAGCAATTCAACCAACAGTCTCTGACGCTCGATTGACTGAGCAGTTGAAAGGCTTGATTGAGAACCTGCAAAAAGAAGTTGGCGAAATTGCGATGCCAGTCACGACTCAAGCCTCCGTCAAATCTGTGATGCAGCAAACACCGTCAACCGGCAAAGAGCTAACATTGCCAGACACTCCAGCCGGAAAGGCGCTTGGCAAGTTCATCAAATCGTTGAACAGTGGCGATCTGGCAACGATGAAACAGTTTCACAAAGAAACCGGCGGTGACGAAGACAATGCCGAACAGGACTTGGGCTTTTACCAACAAACCGGTGGACTGACTTTGCACAGCGTCACCAAATCTTCGGATTACGAAATCATCGTACTGGCGCAGGCGAAAAAAGATGGCCGCTGGTTGAGTTTTGGGATCGCCGTCGAACAACAAGCCCCGCACGCCGTAACTGATTTGCGAGTCCAGCCCACCGAAGCTCCGGGGGAAAAGAAATCCGAATCCCAGCCTGAAGCTTCAACGGCAAAAAAATCCGAAGCCGAAGTTTTGAAAGAACTACCAGGCTGGTTGGATAAACAAGCCGCTGAAGACAAATTTTCCGGCGCGGTGTTGATCGCCAAAAACGGCCAGCCGATCTTTCAAAAAGCCGTCGGCCTGGCCAGCAAAGAAAGCAAAACCCCGAACCGAATGGACACCAAATTCAATCTGGGTTCGATCAACAAAATCTTCACGCGCATCGCCATCACTCAACTGATTGAACAGGGCAAACTGGCCTGGGACGACAAGCTGGGCAAGCTGCTGCCCGATTACCCGAATAAAGACGCCAAAGAAAAAGTCACGCTGAAACATCTGGTCGAGATGCAATCCGGGATCGGTGATTTCTTCGGGCCAAAGTTTGAAGCCACACCCAAAACGAAGATTCGCTCAATCAATGATTACCTGCCGCTGTTTGCCAACGAAGCTCTGGCCTTTGAACCGGGAACTAAGCGCGCTTACTCAAACGGCGGTTACATCGTGCTTGGAGCAATCATCGAAAAAGTAACAGGCCAGAGTTATTACGATTACGTCCGCGAACATATTTTCAAACCCGCCGGAATGACCAACACAGACGCATTTTTCAGTGATGCGAAAACTCCAAACCTGGCCGAAGGTTATCGCCTGAATGAAAAAGGCGAACGTGTTAACAACGTTGACACTCGTCCGGCTCGCGGGAGTTCGGCTGGCGGAGGTTATTCGACGACGGAAGATTTGCTGAAGTTTTCAAATGCGCTACTAGCCAACAAACTGATCAGCGCGGGAAACACCAAGCGAATCGTTGGTGGCGGACTCGGCATTGCGGGCGGAGCCCCCGGCATTAACTCCGAACTGGAAATTGATCCGGCCAGCGGCTACACGATTGTGGTGATGGGAAATTACGATCCGCCAAACGCTGCCAACGTCAATCGTCATATTCGCAGCCAGCTTCTGAACGACAATTAAACTTGCGGCAAGAGTAGCGTCACTCCCTGCCAAAGGTGCGCCGCTTTCTCCATTAGCATTTTGCTAGATCAGCGTAACCTCGGCAGGTTGCGTTACTTTTCTGAGGAGAAGGAAAATGAAGCTCAAAGTTCAAATCGTGAATTTACTGCTGATTTCGCTGCTAACAATTCAACCGACTTTTGCTCAAAACCAGAAACCGGCTGAAGCCAGTTTGCGTGTGACGGTCGTTGACCCCAATGGCGAAGCGATTACGAAAGCTCGGGTTGTAGTTGGGAAACAGGCCAAAGAGGCTGTGAGCGGCACTCGC
This sequence comes from Blastocatellia bacterium, assembly GCA_044221525.1. GTDB lineage: Bacteria > Acidobacteriota > Blastocatellia > RBC074 > RBC074 > RBC074. The sequence goes on from JBGAPB010000142.1 coordinate 13,677, forward strand.
GGCGAAGCCAGCTTCTCCCAACTCACGGTTGGCAAAGTGCAGATCACTGTCACGGCAGACGGTTTCGCATCGCGCACGATCAAGGATTTCAATCTGAAACCCGGAACAAACCAACTGGAAGTAAAGCTTCAAATTGCCACTGTCGAGGAAGCCATCACAGTCGCTCAAGACAAACGCGAAGCCAAAACCGATCCGCGCGGCGATGCTTTCACGACCGTGCTAACCGCTGAACAAATTGCCGCGCTGCCCGACGACCCTGAAGAGTTTGAACAAGCCATTCGCAATATGGCCGGACCGGGCGCTACGTTCCGGGTCAATGGTTTTCGCGGCGGCAAGCTGCCACCGAAAAATCAGATCAGAGAGATTCGTTTTCGCACCAACGCTTACGCAGCCGAAAGCCACGAATCGTCCTTTATGAGCGTGGACATCCTGACCAAACCCGGCATTGATAACTGGCACGGCAGCTTCAACATTGGATTCCGCGACGAATCGTTGAATGCCCGCAACGCCTTTGCGCCATTTCGAGCTTCGGAGCAAAATCGTCGCTTCGGTTTTGAACTCGGTGGGCCGGTTTGGAAAAACCACACTTCCCTGTTTCTTTCCGCCGATGGAGTTAATTCGTTTGAAGCCAAAACCATCGTCGCCGCATTGCCCACTGGTAATTTTTACGACCAAAATCGCCAGCCCTGGCGAACGCTGAATATGACTGCGCGGCTGGAACATTTACTTAGCAAGACTCACACGGCTCGCGCTGAATACCAACGCAATGCAACTCGGCGCGACAACCTTGGCGTGGGCAATTACGATTTCCCTGAGCGCGGTTTCACCAGCGACACCGCCGAACA
>JBGAPB010000143.1:0-14432 GCA_044221525.1 Blastocatellia bacterium
TCGCATAAATAAAAAAAGAGCGGTTGCTCAATTGCGTATGGCCTCCCCCAAGAACCATACGCAATCAAACAACCGCTCTTATCTGGAAAACCTCTTCAACACTTGACGTCCCCCAACATCTCCTGTTTCAGAGTTTTACCTAAACTGCTGAAGCATTGCTTGTCACTTACCATTTAGCAATGACTGTGCCATTGAATCCAAGTACACAAAAACTTACCTGATTGCCCACTAAACCATTGAAAAATAAAGAGTATTTTCTTTCTTAGATAGTTCGTTTGCTAAATGGTACCCATTTCATTTTGGAATTTACGAAGCGAAACAATGCACAGTGAGTCACCTGTTGAATGCTTTTTTAGCATTCAAGTTTGTGGCTGGCATCCAGTCTCTGATTCAGTAAAATTCGGATGTCAAAAAGATTCATAAGGGGTCTGAGCCATGCTACTTGAAGCAGTTTTTACATAGCCCATCAATCTTTGGTGACGATAATTTCCCGGCCTTTGTCTTTAGAGCAGCGCCTGTCCAAATTCGCAGTGTTCGATCAATGGACACTGATTGCATTTTGGGTTTCGTGGATGGCAGATGCGTCTGCCGTGAAAGATCAAATTGATGTGCAACGAGTAGTGTTTTTTCGGTGGGATCAGTTTTTCGATCATTTGGTGGGCCGATTCGTCGCCGATTTTTTCAGGCAGCAATCCCATGCGGCGCAGGATTCTGAAAATATGAGTGTCCATAGGAAAAACCGCGCGTTTGCAACAGAACAGCAAAACGCAGGCGGCAGTTTTCGGCCCAATGCCTTTCAGCGAAAGCAAGAAATGGCGCGCTTCGTCAATTGAGACTGTCTTCAAAAAGGACAAGTCCAGGTTCCCACGCCGGGTCAAAATGTCGTTCAAGATGTTTTTGATGACTACGGATTTGACGTTGGCCAGACCGCCGGATTTTATTGCAGCGGCGATGCTTGCTGGTCGCGCTCGCCTTGCCTGTTCCCAGTCAGGAAAGCGTGCCTTTAAGCTGGCAAATGCTCTGTGGCTGTTTATGTTGGTCGTGGACTGGGAAAGGATCGTGTTGATGAGTTCGTCCAGAGGGTCTTCGTGGCTGTCATTGCGGGGGACGCCGTAAGTTGCTTCCAGATTTTGAGTTATGAACTTGAACTGCCTTCGTTTTTCGGCCAGTTCGTCTGCGGACTCTTTGTGATTCATCAGGGCAACGACCAGCGCAAAGTGAATTCATATCGTTTGTCACCGCCTTTTTGGCTGTCGTCAATGCGGACAATCGTCGTGTAGCCATTGACCGCCGAAGGCTGTTGGACAATTTCAATCTGTCCACGGCCAGTGATCCAAATCAGTTTTACCTCGACGGGTGAGCGGGGAACTGCGGCGCTAAACGAAGCGCGTATTTCGCGTGGCATGTTGCCACCTATGTGACGAACCGATGCGCTGGAACCTGAAATAATGACTTCATCCACTCCGTCAACTATGCCGCTCCAGGCAATGGTTCCGTAACGAAGTGTGGATGAATCCACGCGGGCCTGTTCGGAACGGGCTCGGCGCTCGGCTTCGGATCGGCGCATTTCTTCCAGCCGTTTTTCGTAAGCTTCGGTTTCTCGTTTCAGTTTTTCTTCGGCGGCGGATCGCAACGCGGCTTCTTCTTCGCGTTGTTTGGCTGCCAGTTGTTCGCGGCGCAATCGCTCAGCTTCATGCGCGGCGTCAGGCGTCGCAGCGGGTTGATTTTGGCGAGTTTCGACTGTGGTCTGCTGGCTTTCCTGAAGCTGGCGGCGCATTGCCTCGTCCAGCAATTTCGCTTCAGCCAGATTAAGTTTGATCGGATCAGAATTCGCGCCCGGTTTGACCTGCAAGTTATTAACGACCGATTTGACTCCAACCACCAGGCGGACGACATTTTCGGCTCCGTCTTTTTCGGGTTGATGTTCTGCGCTGCCGTTGAGCGTGACTATGCCGTCTTTGACTTCAAATGTGTAGCGTCCGAAACCAATCGGGTTATAAGCCGCCAGCGCCGTTTTGACGGATTCAAACAGCGCCTGATCTTCACTGCCAACAGGCGATGGCATCGGCGACGGTTCCAGATTCGGATCGGACATTGCCGCCATTGCAGCCGGAACCTGAGCGGCAGCGGCATTTGCGGCCTGAATCACATCGCGGCGCTGCTGACGCCATAACAGCCAGCCGACTATCAATGCCAACAATAACAAAGTTAATCCGACTGCAATCAATGAAAGTTGCGCGCGAGTAAACAGCGGGAATCGGCGCTGCTCATCGTTTGGCGACATCAGCACGAAATTATGCGGAGGAGCGAATTCGGTTTCGTCATAATAATCGTTGTTTTGTCGCAGGGCATTTACGGGAATGATTGTCGTTGCGGGTTGGTTGGGCAGATTGTCGCTTTCGTGGTTCACCGCTGCCGATGTGACGGCGGCGATATTCGCTGCTGTTGCAACGATGGTGGCCGGATTCACTTCCAATTTTCCTGCCGAATTTGTACGAACCGTGCCGCAGCGCGGGCAGGTTTTCATAAACGACACCATCGTAATGCCACAACCGGCGCAATAGATTGATTCGTTTGCCATCGTCAGTCTCCTGAAGTCTCCAGAAAATTACGCCCTTGAGGTTTGAACTTGTCGCAGACGTTTGTTGAAAATCCGATTACTCAATGCACAGGCGGCACCGGAAAATCGCTGTTCAAACAAGCTTTTGATTGAGCTTTAGGGGAAGTTTTTGACCAGCGTCAATATAGCTCGCAAGCTCCGAATGGCGCAAGCAAAGCTTTTAGCGGCAACGAAATCGCTCTAATTCAGTTCCTTGATTTCACTTTGGGCGCGCCAGATAATCCGCGCCTGTTTTCCCAACTGCAACATCTACTCAGAAGGAGCACCATCAATCATGTTTGAAAACATTCTGTTAGAACGGCGCGGACGTGTCGCGCTGATCACCATCAATCGCCCGGACAAGTTGAACGCGTTGAACATCAAAACCCGCGAAGAACTGGCCAACGCGCTGGACGAGCTTCGCGTTGACGAAGACATTCGCGTCGTCGTGTTGACCGGCGCAGGCGAAAAAGCCTTTGTTGCAGGAGCCGACATCAACGAATTCGCCGGACGCACCGCAGTTCAGCAACGCGCTGTTATGAAAGCTCGCAACATCTTTGTCACCGCCGAAGACTTTCCTAAGCCGCTGATTGCGATGATTAATGGCTTTTGCCTGGGTGGCGGCTGCGAACTGGCGTTGTCCTGCGACATTCGTATTGCCGGTGAAAAAGCGCGATTCGGCCAGCCTGAAATCAATCTGGGAATCATTCCCGGCGGAGGTGGAACTCAGCGCTTGACCCGGTTGGTCGGTGAGGGCAAAGCAATGCAAATGATTTTGTCCGGCGAAATGATTGACGCTCAGGAAGCATTGCGGCTCGGATTGGTCAACGAAGTTCATCCGATTGCAGAACTTGAAGCCAGAACTATGGAACTGGCCAACAAGATTGCTGAAAAGAGTCCTGTTGCGTTGGCAATGGCCAAGACTGCGGTCAAAGCCGCCGCTCGAACAACGCTTCGGGCCGGTCTGGATCAGGAAATAGACCTTTTCGCCTTGTGCTTTTCCAGCGAGGACAAGGAAGAAGGCGTTCGGGCGTTTCTGGAAAAGCGCAAACCTGAATTCAAAGGACGATGAGCTAAGCGCCGGAACCTTTTGTGACCTTCAAGCTCGATAAGTGACGGCACGCGACTCAGGCAGAGTCGAATTGGGCTAAAAAAAGCCGTGAATCATCGTTGGCTGTCACAAATCGGCGGAACGGCGATTGCCATAAAAGCCAGGTCTGACTTGGCCAGCTTGGCTGACCTGGAAGATAAAAAATCATCTTTGTGGGGCACAACAGACTCCAAAGCGGACGTCCGCAAAAAACTAAACTAGCAGGAGTAGACCAAAACCTATGTTCAAAAGCCAATTTTTCAAACTCACTTTGATCGTGATGGCATTTGCCATCGCCGGGCTGACCGTTCAGGCTCGTCCGGATTACCTGAAACAGTACGTTGCAGACCCGCTATCGAAAGTTGAATTGCGTAATTGCGCGTTGTGCCACATCAATCCCGCTGGCGGAGGGACGCGCAACGAATTCGGCAAAGCCTTTGCCGCCGCCGGATTGGAATTTACAGCCGAGCTTCGCCAGAAATTCCCTCAGAATTTCCGCGCCGCTCAGGAAGCTCAACCGCCGGTTAGCTTTTTGTCTGACTCCGAAGCCGTGGTCGAAATCAACGGCAAGAAGTTTGTCATCAACACCAAAACCAAAACCGTCAAGGAAATGACCTCCGGCGAAAAAGCATCAACTCAAGTGGCCGCCGTACCAACGCCAAGTGTGGAAAAACACGACACTCCGTCGAATGTTTACCGCCAGGCTGACGTCAGATTGATCAATTTGCCGACAGCCATGCCCATTGCAAAAGGCTCTTTGTGGACTGACTTCACTCATCGTTTTCCGTTCGGTGAACCCACAGATTCAAAACAATTGTTTGGATTGGACACAATTGCCGCGCCCTCGTTCGGATTCATTTACGGAGTGACCGATCGCATTCACGTCGGCGTTTACCGTTCGCCATCGAATCTTGGTCGCCCAATACAGCTTTCTGTCGGAGCCAGTTTGCTGGATGAACAAAAAGGCGATCCCGTTTCGGTCATGGCTCGCGTTGGGTTGGAAGGCCGCGACAATTTCCAGCGCAACTTTGCCGGAAGCTTTGAATTGACGCTGGCTCGCAGCATCACCAACCAGGCTCAGATTTATGTCGTGCCAACGGTTACGGTTGGAGATCGCCCGATTGGTTATGCGCCGGAACAGAATCTGCCGGGCGAAACGGCTGCCGCGCTGGGAGCCGGTCTGGCGGTTAATGTTCGCCCGACGGTCGCGTTGTTGAGTGAGTTCAATATGCGGTTGAATGAGGCTTCGCGCTACAACGACCCGGATTCCGGGATTGGCATGCACCGCCCGGTATTTGGTTTTGCCGTTCAAAAGGTCAGTGAATCACGCCGTCACTCGTTTACGCTGAGCTTCACGAATGGTTATGGCACAACAATGTCCCAACGTTCTATGACTCGTGGATTGATTGGCGCTGATGATACCTGGCGCGGGCTGACGATTGGCTTCAATTTGTCGCGCCGGTTGTTCTAAAGCATGTTCTAAAGCAATGAGCTGACACGGCACAAGTGAACTAAAAAAGGGCAGGTCGTTTTGGCGATCTGCCCTTTTGGTGTTTATGGTGAGATGTCTATCCGGTTTCGTCGTCCATCGTGGACATGGCTCTTGAACTTCGTCGCAGTTTGTAGACAGGTAAATTTACGCGGCGAGTTCCAAACCTGGCTGACCAGTGGTGTCGAATTTGTCAGGAATCAGATCACCGGTAAAAACTTCCACTCCGGCTTTGATCAGGCAAATCACTGGAAGCAAATCCAGGACGACCGCTAAACTGCCCAAAACATAACCTTTACGACGTAAGACCGTTGGCGCGGCTGCAATTACAAAGGCGTAACCAACAATTGGCGCAACTTTTAACGCCCTCCACAAAACGACTCCTGCTTTTTGATTGAATCTTTGCATCACTATCACTCCTTGAATTTCTTATTTGGTATTTTGTTTTTATTAGGGGTAGGAGCATCGGACAGTGAATCACAGAGCAAGCACGATGCCACAGATTACTGTGAGCAGAAAAATGGCTGCTGGCTTTTCAGTCAAGAGTGTTATGGCTGTCTTAAATCTTCTTTCAACGCTTCGACTTCGTTCTCAGATTTGGCGAGAAACGGTATACTGCGCGCCTGATTCCAGCAGTCTTATCAACCTTACGAGTTTACAAGCATCTATCAAGGAGAGCGCAACCATGTTTCGTTTGTTGCCCAAAGAAGAAAAATACTTTGATATGTTCAACAACCTGGCCTCGCAATTGAACGAAAGCGCCAGATTGTTGCAAAAACTGTTTGCAGATTTCGATAACCGTATCGCTTACGCCGAACAGATCAAAGCGCTGGAAATCAAATGCGACGACATCACTCACGACATTGTCAAAAAACTCAATCAGACTTTCATCACTCCGATTGACCGCGAAGACATTCACGCGCTGGCCAGCGGTCTGGACGACGTAGTTGACGCCATCGAATACACCGCCAAGCGCATAATTCTGTATCACGTTCCGCAATCAACCGAACACGCGCGCAAAATGACCGATGTGTTGGTTCGCCTGACAGCCAAAATCCAGCATGCTGTGGCGGCGATTGGCAACAACGGTGAGCAGGTTTTGGCCGATTGCGTAGACATACACACGCTGGAAAGCGAAGGCGATTCTTATCACCACGAAGCCGTTGAAAAACTCTTTGCCGAGGAAAAGGACCCCATCACCATCATCAAGATGAAAGAGATTTACGAGAAGATGGAGCGGATGATTGATAAGTGCGAAGATGCCGCCAATGTGCTGGAAGCCATCGTGCTCAAGAACGCCTGAGGCTCAGGCAAAATCGGTTCATCTAACTTTCAAAAACAATTCGCCAAAGATTTCATAAACAGAGGTGTGTATGGACAGTACTTTTGTGCTTGTCGCTTTTATTGTTGTTCTGGCTTTAGCCTTTGATTACACCAACGGTTTTCATGATGCCGCCAATTCAATCGCCACAGTCGTTTCGACTCGCGTATTGACTCCGGGCCAGGCAGTCTTGTTTGCAGCTTTCTTCAATTTCATAGCTTTCTTTTTCGCAACTCACGCCGTCGCCAAAACTGTCTCCAGCGGACTGGTTGACGCCACGCAAATCAACGAATGGGTCGTGCTGGCCGGATTGGTTGGAGCGGTTATATGGAACCTAATTACCTGGTATCTGGGATTGCCAACCAGTTCTTCGCACGCGCTGATTGGCGGTTATGCCGGAGCAGCCATCGCCAAATCCGGGTTTCAAGCTTTGATTTTCAACACTAAGTGGCCAAAGGGCTGGTTCGGCACATTGTCATTCATAGTCATTTCTCCTGCCGTGGGGTTGCTGGCCGGAATGTTTTTGATGGTTGTGGTCTTTTGGTCTTTTCGGAGCTTTGCGCCGTCACGAGTGGACAAACTTTTCCGAATTTTGCAGTTGGTTTCATCGTCGCTGTTCAGTTTTTCGCACGGAACCAACGACGCTCAGAAAACCATGGGAATTATCATGGCCGCTCTGGTTGCCGGAGGTTATGTTGATCCGAAAGGAGATATTCCTTACTGGGTTGGGCTGTCAGCCTTTTTGGCAATCGGCCTGGGGACAATGTCGGGAGGCTGGCGCATCGTGAAGACGATGGGATCGAAAATTACTAAGCTCAAACCCGTCGGCGGATTCTGCGCTGAAACAGGCGGGGCAGGAGCCATTTTGTTGGCGTCGCATTATGGTATTCCGGTTTCGACGACTCACACGATTACAGGCGCGATTGTCGGAGTCGGAGCTACCAATCGTCTGTCCGCTGTGCGCTGGGGAGTTGCAAGCAGGATAGTCTGGGCCTGGTTGATTACCATTCCGGCGGCTGGGGGAATCGCGGCGTTGACTTATGGAATAATCTCGCTGTTCCGGTAATCACGGCCTTTTACTCTTACGAATAATCATGAATGAGCGCGAATGTTGAACTTCAAATTGCTCATTCATCGTTTGGGGTTACTCGCGGAAATTTGTGTTTATTCGTAGCTGGGTTTCTTCTCAGCGATAAATCTTCTGATAAGCCAGATAATAGCTGGTCACTTTGAAAACGTAATCCTTGGTTTCCCTCTTCAACACTTCCACCACAAACCGATCAAGTTCTGAATTTCCGGCTCGCGCGATCCAGCGACGAACGGAATCTTCGCCTCCGTTGTAAGCCGCCGCCACAGCCTGCGGCGAGTGGAATTCATCAAACAGATTTTTCATGTATTGCGAACCGAACAGCACTGCGGTGTCTGAATTGTAAAGGTCGTCCTGTTCAAAATCGCGCAGGCCTAATTGCGCGGCAATTTGTTCCGCCGTCAACGCTATGAACTGAGTTAACCCACGCGCCGCTGCATTGCTTTTAACGCGAGGGTTGTAGCTGCTTTCCTGTCGCGCGATTGAAAGCACAAAACGCGGGTCAACTCCGCGCGGTTTGGCGTGACGCGCCAGCGAATCGCGGAAAGGCATTGGGTAAATTACTTCGGCGATTTCGCGCGGCAATAATTCCAGCCGGTAATCATCGGGTAAAGCAGAAAGCGTTGGTTCGCCCAATTCGTAGCTGCGTTTTGCGCATTCGCCGCGCGAACAGTAATAAGCAATCGTTGTTCGGTTCGCGCCGGTTTCGGCCAATTCCGCCGCGCCCTCGTCAAACAAACCCAGAAACAGCAATTCATTGGCAATGGTTTGATGGCTGGTTCCGCTGGCCGCAGACTCTCCGCCGCCAAGCGGAGCCGCTCGACCTGAAGCCGTATAGGCAATGTTTGAAACCTGATAGCCACGCAATTTCGAGTACGAATTTTTCAAAATTGTCATCATTTCGCCACCAGTGGATTCGTTTACGGAAAGCCGCAACGCCTGGTTTGCTGAGCTTTTGGCTGCCGCTGCATTGCCTTGAGAATTTGCCGAACGCGCCAGAGTCAAAAACTTTTCGCGCTGAGCGGCAATCAAATTTTTCGCCCGCAGGTTTTGCCCTAACGCTCGCAAACGTTCGCTGGCTCTCCAGCCGTAATAACCAGCGGCTCCGGCGCGAACTTCGGGCATGGCCAGGTATTCGTTGATCGCTTCGTCAAATCGCCCAAGCTTTTCCAAGCAATAAGCGCGCATAAACGCGACTTCTGGCTGATTGGTTGTGGCGATCAACCCGCGAACGTTCAGATTTCTGGTTTTCAGCGAAGAGAATTCGGCCAGCGCCGCTGAATAATTTTCCTGACTCAGCCGAATCAGCGCCTGTTTGAAATGCGAAGTCACCGAAGCGAACCCGTCGCTGAGCGCCATTCCCCGTGCCGTCCATTTCAAAGCTTCGTCGTTGCGCCCGGCTGTTCGCAAAGCGTCCATTTCAAAGCTTCGTCGTTGCGCCTGGCTGTTCGCAAAGTGTCAATCGCGTTCAAGTGGGCGTAACCGACATACTCACTTTTCGGGTAAGCGCGCAGAAACTCTTCATAACGAGCAATCGCTCCTGCCACGTCGCCCAGGTACTGGCGGCAATGACCAACGTAATAAAACCCAAGCTCGCCGTCGGGTGTCGCGGGAAATTCCTTGCCTACCTGTTCGTACCATTTCGCGGCTTCGGCGAAGTTGTCTTCCAGAAAATATCCGCGACCAAGGTTGAACAAAACCTCTGACCGTTTTGTGCTGTTTGAAAATTGGGTGAGAACCGCCAGCCAATGTTTGCGAGCATCGGCAAAATAACGATTGAAATGATAAAGCCGCGCCCGTCGCAGATGAGCTTCTTCGCTGAGCAGGGCGTGCCCAGTCTCGTCCAGGCGATCCAGTCCAAGCGCCGCTTGCAGCGCTGTGTCGTCCTGAGAAGTCCCGGCCAGAGCAGATTCAAAGGTTGCCCGCGCCGCTTCGTTTTGACCGGACGCGGCCTGGGCTTGGCCGATCAACGCCAGATGTTCGCGCCTGGCGGCGGCAGATCCTCTGAGCAAATTGATCACCGACTGATATTGCCCAGACCTGAAATAGCTTTCAGCCAGCCGCGTCACTGCGCGGTCTTTCCACAGGTGATCGCCGAACTGCGAAATCATCTTTTGGAGCAATCGTTGTTCTTCTTTGAAGTTGCCGACGGTTCGGGCGATCTCTGCTTGATGCCACAGTGCGTAACCGGACAGCGGAGAATTGTGAGCGACGACTGATTTCAAAAACTGATTGGCTTCTTCCAGGCCTGAATCTCGCCGCATCAGCAAACGAGCCAGCAGGTAATCGTAATTGTTTTTGGCAAAAGCTTCGGGCGAAGTCCTCATCATTTCGCGCAGCAAACTTTCCGCCGTCTGTGTGTCATCACGGTCAATCGCGGTTCGAAGTAATTGGTGCTGCTGCGGACGTATCTGGCTTGACGTAATCAATGGCAAAAATAAAAGAACAAGGATGGCGAAAGCTACACGGTATTGCTGCATAAACTCCTATTGGATTGAAAAATAAATGGGGTTTTCAATGAAACGAACATAAAGTCCAACCATCTTTACGGGTTTGCCGTTAATAATTGCTGGCCTGAAAGTAGCGTTTTTGACATCTTCTTCAATTGAAGGGGTCGCTTTTAGTGGCCTGCTAAGAGTTTGAAGGTTGGTCACTGCCCCAGTTTCATCCACCCAGACTTTCATCTTAATTACATAATAAAATGAGGCTACCTTGGTTCCCGCGGGAGACTGTGGGGATGTTTTGGATTTAGATTTGAGTAGACGGCAGCGAAATGATCGCCAGAAAAATTCCAGTGGGGCAGTTTTGTCCGTAGCATTAGCAAACACAATTTCGTTTGCTTGTTCGAGCTTTTTATTGGCTTCCGTTTCGTTGCCCATTTGGAACAGTAGCCAAGCGTAACATTCCAAAGCTTCAGCATATTTTGTGTGAGTTTTTCCCAGTAATTTTTCAAAAATGGTCAGAGCTTGTTGAAGATTTTGCTGTGCTTTGTCGAAACTTTTCTTTTCGATCTGAATCGCAGTCAGATTTAACAGGTTTACCCCAACATCTGTGTGGTCTTTGCCGAGAATGTTAATTCTACGCGCTAGAGCCTGCTGTTGATAGTTTTCTGCTTTTGCCCATTCGGATTTTCGTTCAGAACATTCGGACAACCCTTCAAGCACGGAAAGAATGCTTACCTCTTTGGGATTGTCTGGATGATTAGCGGCAACGTTTTTCTCGCAAATTTTCAGAGCTTGTTTGAAGTACCGTTCGGCCTGTTCAAGGTTGTCTATGGTTAGACAAATAATTCCCAGGTTGTGAAGTGAAGTGGCAACTGCCGGATGGTCTTTTCCTAGAAACTTTTCTTTCATTTCCAGGGATTTATGTAATGCAGGCAGAGCCTCTTTTACCTTGCCCTCCTGAAACAGTCGCTTGCCTTCCAATCCGAGTTGTTTGGCTTCATTCAATTTTTCTGCATCGCTTGAACTGAGTTTTTGCTGTGTTTCTTGCGGCAACGTTGGAACAATGGCTGCCTGAGCTGGCGAAGCTGAGAGTGCAAAAAAGATGGCAATAATATAGCTGGTGGCTTTCATCACTATCCTCCACAATTAGTTTATTTCACCCGGCTGGTTTTGCGTTTGATGAAATCCATCATCACGTATTCGCCCAGGCTCAAACTGGTTGTGAAGTAAGCCTTGCCGTGAGCGATTTCGGTCATCTGTTTGACGAACTCGACCAGGTAATGATCGTCCGTCAGCATGAACGTGTTGACGATGATACCCGATTTTCGGCAGGCGGCGACTTCGGCCAGGGTGGCTTCGATAATCATCGGGTCAAGCCCCATGGAGTTTTTGTACAAGCGGCGACCGCCTTCGCCTTTCTTTTTTGGAGTGTGTGGGTGGCGGCCAAAATCTTCGTCCACAAACAGCGCCGAAGGCTTGCCGTCGGTAATCATGATGATCTGGCGCATGTCCTTGCGCTCGGCCATTAACAATCGTCTGGCCAGTTTCAATCCTTCGCAAGTGTTGGTGTGGTAAGGCCCGACCTGCACGCTGGCCAGTTTGGCAAGCGGGACTTCTTCGGCGGAGTCATGGAAAAGCACCAGCTTCAGCGAATCGCCCGGATATTGAGTGCGAATCAAATGCGACAAAGCCAGCGTCACTCGTTTGGCCGGCGTGAAGCGATCTTCGCCGTAAAGAATCATCGAATGCGAACAATCAAGCATCAGAACTGTCGCGCACGAAGATTGGTATTCAGACTGATGCACCATCAAATCCTTGTATTCCAGATTCAGCGGCACGCCCAAACCTTCGCGCCCGATTGCGTTCATCAATGTCGCCGTGACATCCAGATTTAACGAATCGCCAAATTCGTAGGGCTTTGAGGATTCGTAAGCTTCGACACCGGTTGAAAGATATTTGGTGTCGTGGCGACCCAGCGCGGATTTGCCCAAGCCGGACATTAAATTCTTGAGCGTCTTGTAACCCAGAAAATCAATGCCTTTGTCTGTGACTTCAAACTTGATGTTTGGCTTTTTGAATTCGCCGGTCTGGCCTTGCCCGGTTTGCTGTGTACCGCGGCCCGGTTCGCCTTCGCCCATCATTGCGTCAATCGCTTCCTGATCGCCTTGTGCGGCCAGGTAACCTTCCTGCAACAACTGCTGGATCAGACGATCAATCAGTTCGTCCAGGCGATGATCTCGCGCGTTGCCTTGTTCATCAAAAAGCTGGTCGTACTGTTCCTGATCCAGCAAGCCGGAATCACGCAGCGCCTGTTTGATCGCCTGTCGCAATTGTTCCAAAGCGTCCTGCGGATCAAGTCGGTCAAAATCGTCATCAAGACCATCCGGCCAGCCGCGACGAAATTGATTGCGGAACTGATCCTCAAACCCGCTGCGGAGCAGATGATCGGTCAGAGCCTCCATCAACTCTTCCAGATTTATGTCGTCCCAACTTTGCCCAGTCCATTTTGAATACTTGGTTAAGCGCATTGTTTTATTCCTCGTTCTTGAGCTTACCACCGACATTGTGGTTTCCGCGACTGCTTGGCGAACTGGAAATCCGTTTTGTTTTGCTTTGTTTTCTCGGAGCCGATGTGGTGAATTATGGCCATGACGCTCGACGAAAAGCTGAACAACCTGCCAACGCAACCCGGCGTGTATATCCACAAAAACATACGTGGGCAGATAATTTACATCGGCAAGGCGAAATCGCTTCGCAATCGAGTGCGCCAGTATTTTCAAAGCTCGCGGGCGATGGATGCCAAGACTCAGGAGCTGGTCGCGCGCATCGCCGATGTCGAATTCATCGTCACCGACACAGAAGTCGAAGCCCTGGTGCTGGAATCGAATCTGATCAAACGGCACAAACCCCGTTACAACGTGATGCTAAAAGACGACAAGTCTTATCCGCATCTGAAGATGACCACGCAGGAAGAATTCCCGCGCATTTTCAAAACCCGGCAGATTGAAAAAGACGGTTCGGCATATTTCGGCCCTTACCTGCCTGCTTCGCTGGCTGACAAAACCGTCAAACTGATTAACCGCGAATTCCAGATGCGAACCTGTTCTGACGAGGTCTTTGAAATTTACAAACGCGCCAAGCGGCCCTGCATGGAATACCAGATCAAACGTTGCGCCGGGCCTTGCCAAAAGGATTTGTGCAAACCTGATCTTTATCGCGAAACCGTCAACGACGTTTTGCTGTTGCTGGATGGCAAAGACAAGGAATTGGCCGACCGGCTGGAAGCGCGAATGCTTCAAGCTTCAGAAGAACTGAGGTTCGAACAGGCTGCTAAATATCGCGACTTGCTGAAGACGGTTCGCGCTCTCAGCGAAAACCAGAAGATGATGGGCGACACGGAATTGGACGTGGACATTTTCGGTTATCACCGCGACGGCAATCAGTTGGCGCTTCAGCTTTTCACCATGCGCGAAGGTCGCATCATCGGGCGGCGCGAATTTTACTGGGAAGACATCGCCGTTGAAGGCTTTAACCCCAGCGAATTTCTGGGCGAAGTTCTGGGGCAGTATTACACCATAGGCAATTACATACCGCTGGAAATCCACGTGCCTGTTGATTGGGAAGACCGCGCGCTGCTGGAAGAAGCTCTGACTGAAAAACGCGGTCGCCGGGTTCGCATTCTCGACCCTCAGCGTGGAACCAAACGCGAGATGATTGATCTGGTCGAAAAGAATGCCAAGATCGGATTCGATCAACGATTCAGAGTCATCAAACCCGATTGGTCGAAAGTTCTGGTCGAGTTGCAGGAGCTGCTGGGTTTGCCTGCCGTGCCTCAGCGAATCGAGTCGTTCGACATCTCGAACATTCAGGGTTCGGAAAACGTCGCCGGAATGGTGGTCTGCGAAGGCGGCGAAATGAAAAAGTCAGATTACCGCAAGTTCATCATAAAGACCGTGGAAGGCGCGGATGATTTCGCTTCAATGCGCGAAGCCGTTTACCGGCGATATTCGCGGTTGATGAAAGAGGAAAAGCGATTGCCCGATCTTGTTTTCATTGATGGTGGCAAGGGGCAATTGTCTTCGGCTTCGGCGGCGATGCACGAGCTAGGTCTGGCCGAAGTCCCAATGGTTGGCATAGTCAAACCGCGCGGCAAGCACGAAGAAATCAGCCACTTGCTGGTCAAGGGCAGGGAAGCCGAACCGGTGTTGCTGGAAAAGACTTCGCCGGTCATGCGGCTGGTCAGAATCATACGCGACGAAACCCACCGCTTTGCCGTCAGTTACCATCGCCAGCGCCGGGCGATGCGGGATTTCAAGTCTGAGTTGACATCCATACCCGGCGTCGGCGAAAAGCTAAAAGAAAGATTGCTGCGGAACTTTGGCAGTCTAAAGCGCGTCGGCGA
>JBGAPB010000144.1:0-14563 GCA_044221525.1 Blastocatellia bacterium
ACTTTGTCAGGCTCGACCCGAAAGTCACAGACGCCTGGGGCATTCCGGTGTTGAATTTCCAGTGCCGCTACACCGACAACGAATTCAACATGGCCAAAGACGCCGTGGACACAATCAGCCAGGTGTTCAAAGACGCTGGCTTTGAAGTGCTGCACCAAAACGACAAGATGTATCCGCCGGGTTACAGCATCCATGAAGTCGGTACCTGCCGGATGGGCGACAATCCGAAAACCAGCGTGCTGAACAAATGGAATCAAAGCCACGACGTGAAAAACCTGTTCGTCATGGACGGCAGCAGCTTCGTCACCGGAGGCTCGCAAAATCCGACGATGACGATTCTGGCTTTGGCGATGCGGGCTTCGGAATATCTGGCTGAGCAGTTTCGCAAAGGGGATTTGTGATGACGCCGGAGGAATTGGATTTAAGCAATGAGCGAAAGTGATTATCAACGAGTTGTCGAGCGAATGTTGGAAAACGTCGCCAATCCGACGATCTCCACGGATACCGGACTGGAAGCCGCTCAACAGGTTGGGCAGTTGGCGGCGCAGGAAGAAATTGAGTGGGCAATCGCAGGTGGAATCGCCATGCATCTTTATGGCAGCCCACGGATGACAAAAGACGTTGATATTATTGCTTCGCAGGATTTAGCGCTGACAGCGGAACATAGGCTGAGCTTTGGCGGCAGCAGTTACACGCTTCAAGTCGGCAAGTATCAGGTTCAGATTGATTGGATTGTGCGAAGCGATGGTTATCGTGAGCTTTATCGAAATGCTTTGAAAGAGGCGATTCGTCTGCCCAATGGATTGCGCGTGGTGACGGCGGATTGGTTGGTGATTCTAAAATTCAATGCCGGTCGGCAAAAAGATTTGGACGACATAGTCTTTCTGCTCAAGCAGGAGAAACTGGTTGATCGCTCTGCTGTAAAACAAAAAATCGTTGAGACATTAGGCGAGGGAGGCTGGCTGACAATGATGTCCGGGTTCCGCCGCTTATGCGACTTGGCTGACGGAAACACAAAAGAACCGAGCAAGTATTACGACCAGCAGTAATCGAATTTATCTATGCAAAAAGAAACCAAAGAATATGACGTGTTGATTGTCGGCTCCGGCGCTTCGGGCGGAATGGCGGCTTACGTGCTGACGCAAAAGGGCGCGAAGTGTTTGTTGCTGGACGCCGGGCCGCTGGTGGATTTCAATCATCAGCGCACGATGAAGCCCGTGTACGAATTGCCGTATCGAGGTTTGGGCAAACCGGGGCGGTTGTCGCTGGTGTATCAGGCGACGGAATTCAACGCCAATCAGTGGGTTGATCCTGAGCAAGTTCCGTACACCTACAGCACGAAAATTCCCTATAGTTGGGCGCGCATTCGCATGATCGGCGGCAAGGTGAATTTCTGGGGGCGAATGTCGTATCGGCTGAGCGATTACGAATTCAAAGCCAAAGACCACGACAGTTACGGCGACAACTGGCCGATCAGTTACGCAGAGCTTGCTCCGTTTTACGACCGCGTCGAGCCGATCTTTCGCGTCTCTGGTCGCAAAGAAGGTTTGCCGCAACTGCCCGATGGCGTGTTTGTGGATGACAATTCGCCCGATGGTTCAGTGATTGAACGCCTGAACAAAACCGGCGAATCGCGCGGCATGCGAATCACCAAGATTCGGCGCGCGCTTGGCGATGGACAGTTTGCCAGTTCGGCGAATCTGTTGCTGCCAACGGCTCAAGCCACAGGGAATTTGACCATAGTTCCGAACGCCGTCGTCCGCAACGTGACAGTGGACAAGGCGACCGGCAAAGCCAACGGAGTCAGTTTTGTGGATAGGCAATCGGGCAGGGAGCTTCACGCCAAAGCGAAAGTCGTGGTGCTGGGCGCATCGGCGCTGGAAAGCACGCGCATCCTGCTCAACTCCGGCATAGCCAATTCCAGCGGCGTGCTGGGGCATTACTGGCACGATCAGTTTTACATTCCCAGCGGAGTCATCGGCGTCATTCCCGAAGCCAAAAACGGAAAAGTTACGCGCGGTTTGAGCGGCTCCGGCGTGCTGGTACGTTTTCGCAATCTGAAAACCAAAGAGAAAAACTTTCTGCGCGGTTACTCTTCGGATGTGACTCCGGGGCAAACGCCGGACGCGAAGTTCTTTCCGACCTGGGGTGCTGACTTGGAAGAACGGGTCAAAGCTCATCGCGGAGCAGGCATAGGCACAACAGTCATGGGCGAAACGCTGGCGCGCTTTGAACACCACGTCAAGCTCGACCCAAAAGTGACGGACGCCTGGGGAATTCCCGTTCTCAACTTCAACATCAAATACACCGACAACGAACACAACATGGCCAAAGACGCCGTGGACACGATCAGCCAGTTGTTCCAGGACAGCGGCTTTGAAGTGCTGCATCGCAATCCGGTGATGAACAATCCCGGTCGCAGCATGCACGAACTCGGCACGTGCCGAATGGGCGACAATCCGAAAACCAGCGTGTTGAACAAATGGAATCAAAGCCACGATGTGAAAAACCTGTTTGTTGTGGATGGCAGCAGCTTTGTCAGTGGCGGAGCGCAAAATCCTACTCTGACGATTCTGGCGCTGGCGATGCGCGCTTCGGAGCATCTGGCCGAACAGATGCGAAAAGGAGAATTGTGAAACGGTTTAGGACTTTCTTGCAATTTGGTTGTGTCGTTGCATTTGGCGCGTTTGGATTGATGGTAGTTTTGGCTCAGACGGAAAAGCTGCCCGGCCCGGAACAGCCGATTCCGTTCAGCCATAAACTTCACGCCGGAGCGCAACAATTGAAATGCGCGACCTGTCATAAAAATCCTGATCCCGGCGAGCGAATGGGCTTGGCTACACCTGCGTTGTGCATGCAGTGCCACGAAGATGTGAAGACTGACAGTCCGGCAATTCAAAAACTTGCTGAATACGCCAAAGACAAACGCGAACTGAAATGGCGGCGAGTTTATGAAATTCCGAGTTACGTTTTCTTCAGCCATCGCGCCCACCTGACCACGGGCAGCACTTGTGCGGATTGCCACGGCGAAGTCAAAGACCTGGAACAGATGTACCGAGCCAAAGAAATTAACATGGCAAGTTGCGTGAACTGTCATCAGGCAAAAGGCGCAAGTTTTGACTGCAATTTTTGCCACGAAAAGATGAACTGAGAGTGAGGCAATCCATGCTGTACATGATCGTGGAAAGCTTCAGGAATCAGGACGCTGCGCCGGTTTACCAGCGATTTCGTGAACAAGGTCGGTTGGCGCCTGATGGTTTGATCTATGTCTCAAGCTGGGTTGATACGCAGCTTCAGCGCTGTTTTCAGGTCATGGAAACGGATGATCGAAACCTGTTGGATCAATGGATGGCCAATTGGGCTGATCTGGTGGATTTTGAAGTGATTCCGGTCATGACTTCGGCGGAGGCGGCAAGTAAGGCGTCCGAGTTGATGATGCAGAGGCGGTAATGATGATTGAGTTAAACCCGATTGGAGTTATACGAAATTCAAGACAAGTTCCCGAAGATGACAACTGGGGCAAGATCGAATCGGAAATCAGGATCGGCGATGAATTGAGTGAAGAAGCCTTGAGCGAGATTGAAAGCTTTTCTCACATCGAAGTCATCTACTACTTTCATCTGGTGGACGAACACAAGATTGAAACCGGAGCCAGGCATCCGCGGAATAACGCTTTGTGGCCGAAGGTAGGCATTCTGGCTCAGCGCGGAAAGAATCGGCCTAACCGTTTGGGCTTAACCATCGCGAAGCTTTTAAGACGAAAAGGTCGCAGTTTATTCGTGGCGGGACTGGATGCAATTGACGGCACGCCTGTGCTGGACATCAAACCCGTTATGCGGGAATTCCTGCCTGATGAAGAAATCAAACAGCCCGATTGGGCTACGGAACTAATGCAAAATTACTGGGAGAAAACAAAATGACAACATTCAATTCAGTTACTCGACGTTCATTCCTGACGATGGCTTCGGCGGCTTCCGCGTCAATAGTGTCATCAGGGGCGTTGGGAACTATCCCAACATTTGCCGCAAAAAAACTTCCCATCGGCATAGAGCTTTTTTCCGTGCGCGATGAACTTCAGAAAGACCTGATGGGAACGGTTCGCGCCGTAGCCAAAATGGGTTATGAAGTCGTCGAGTTCTTTTCGCCTTATTACCAATGGACGCCTGAATACGCCAAAGAAGTCCGCAAGCTGATGGATAGTTTGAAAATCCGCTGCCTTTCTACTCACAACAGCGCCAACGTCTTCACGCCTGAAGGCATTGGGAAAGCAATCGAACTGAATCAGATCATTGGTTCCAAAACCATAGTAATGGCCAGTTCCGGGCGAGTGGACGGAATTGATGGTTGGAAGGGGGTTGCCGAAAAATTGACTATGGTTTCGGAAAAACTCAAGCCGCTAGGAATGCGCGCCGGGTACCACAACCATCAACTCGAATTCAAACCGATTGACGGCAAACGCCCGATAGAAGTTTTGGCCGCAAACACTCCCAAAGATGTGACGCTGCAATTTGACGTGGGAACTTGCGTCGAAGTGGGTTACGACCCGATTGCCTGGATCAACGCCAATCCCGGACGCATTCGTTCGCTGCACTTGAAAGATTGGACAGGCGCGACGGACAAAGCCGACAAAGGCTATCGCGTGTTGTTCGGAGAAGGCGACGCTCCGTGGAAGAAAATCTTTGCCGCCGCCGAGGCCAAAGGCGGCGCTGAGTATTATTTGCTTGAGCAGGAAGGCAGCCGGTTTTCTTCGCTGGAAACTGCGGAAAAATGTCTGGCGACGTACAAAAAGATGAAATCGTAAGCAACACGAACTCAACCACCATCCGCGAAAAGAATTCGGTCAATGTGCAATCTGACTAAACCCCACAAACCTAGGAGCGACAATTATGAACACGTTAACCCCTGCACGAATTATGGAAGTCGGCATGGCTTTCTGGCCAGCTAAGGTCTTGCTTTCCGCAGTTGAGCTTGGGCTATTCACGAAGCTCGGCGCAAATGCCATGACTGGCTCTGACCTTCAGCTTGCTCTTGGCTTGCATACGAGAGCAAACCCTGATTTTTTCGACACTCTGGTGGCGCTTCATTTTCTGGAGCGTGAAGGTGACGGCCCGCAGGCGTTGTATCGCAATACGGCTGAAACTGCGTTGTTTCTGGATAAAAACAGCCCTGCGTTTATGGGAGGTTTCCTGGAAATGGCGAACGCCCGTTTGTATCCATTTTGGGGCGAACTGACCGAAGGTCTCCGAACTGGCAAGCCGCAAAACGAGATCAAACAAACCGGCGCTTCGGTGTTTGCGGAACTTTACAGTGATCCAGCGCGGCTTGAGCAATTCATGGATGCGATGGCCGGAATTTCCGCAGGCAATTCTAAGGCTTTTGCCGAGAAGTTTGATTTCTCTCGGTATCAAACTTTTTGTGATGTGGGTGGCGCAAGTGGTCAGTTGTCCAGGTTTGTGGCTCAAAAGCATTCTCACCTTCAATGCATTTCTGCCGACCTGCCAGAAGCCACACAAATCGCCGAGCGAAAAATTGCGGCGGCGGGATTGGCGGATCGAGTCACCGCGCAGCCGATTGATTTCTTTGCTGACCCCTTGCCCAAAGCGGATGTCATTACGATGAGCCAAATTCTTCACGACTGGAATCTGGAGAAAAAGATACACCTGATTCGTGCTGCCTACGATGCACTGCCACCCGGAGGGGCGTTCGTCGTAATTGAAAGTCTGATTGATGACGCTCGACGCGAAAATGCCTTTGGTCTGATGATGTCCCTGAATATGCTGATCGAGCTTGGTGATGCGTTCGATTACACCGCCGCCGATTTCTTCGGCTGGTGCCGGGAAGTTGGCTTCACGAAATTTGAAGTGATTCACCTGGCAGGCCCGGCAAGTGCAGGCGTCGCCTACAAGTAAGGAAGGGTCCCTTTATAGACACGCGATCGCTGAGGATAGTAAACATCACGTTTGTTTGGAACAGGAAGCAATTATGGAACGATCAAGACGTATTTTCCCTTTGGCCGGGCTCCTCTTCGTTATTGGGGGTGTTGGTCTGTCTCATTTTTCTCAACATGTAAGAGGCGTTGAGGCTGTCGGCTTATCCGGGGCCGGGTTTGCATTCGGCGTTGGGTTCACTCTAATAATTTTGGTACTTAGAGGAAGAATTAAGTTGTGATGTATTGCCGAACGATGATGAAACTATAGGGATTCTCGGCTCCTGATAACTGCCAGTCTCAATTGTGCAGATCAAGGCCCGAAGAAATTACTGCCTGCTAAACTTGATCGTTTTGTGACGCTGAGAGAGCTTTCATTGGAATTGGTACTTGGCATTACAAGAGTAACTAGAGTGGCAAATAGGACATCGGCATTGATAATTATCCTGTTATTTCTCCTATCTCCAACGTCGGCGATGGCGCAATCCCGTTACTGGCGGACAATGAAAACTCAAAAGGTAATTACTTTTGACTGGAGTTGCTCTCGAAAATCATCATTCCCCAAACGCACGTTGGAGAAGATTGTATACCGAGCAATTGCCCCCGAAGATCGAGGACGTCCAAGTACTTATGGGGATCGTGCTTTTACGATGAAACTAAATGAGCAAGGCCCAACCGTTTACTTTATCCCAACGGTTTGTGGCGGAACTGGAAATTGCACTTGGCGGCTTTATACAATCAATCCACTGAAATATCTGGGAGAGATCAGTGGGCAGTACATTTATACATATCAATCCGAGCAGGAGATGCCCATCATAATCACCTATACTCACATGAGTGCTGCTGAGGGCATTCTTTCAACCTATTCTCCCAAGAGTGGCAAATACAAATGGCTTGGTGATGAATACAAAGTTGATTATGAAAGATTGAAAGGGCGTCGGATGCCGAGATTTCTTGAAAAAGCAAAGCGTCAATGCAAAGACTATGGGCAATAGCTTTTAGTACGCCGAACTCACCTTACTTCACGGTTTGGTGATTAAGGAAGATACCTTGAACGATTAGGAGGAAATATGAAATCGAATCAAACAGCGCCCAAAAACATTGACGAATATATCGCCTGTCATCCACCAGAGATTCAGGAAAAGCTGGAGAAGATCAGGGCTACGATCCGAAAAGCCGCTCCGAAGGCTGAAGAAGCCATCAGCTATATGATGCCGACCTTCAAGCTGCACGGGAATCTGGTTCACTTTGCCGCGTTCAAAAATCACCTCGGCTTTTATCCCGGCGCGGCAGGCGTTGCCGCGTTTCAGGAAGAACTGGCCAAGTATGAGACCTCGAAAGGCACAATTCAGTTTCCATTGGATAAGCCGGTTCCGCTTTCTCTGATTACCAAAATCGTGAAGTTCCGGGTCGCGCAAAATCTGGACAAGGCCGCCGCAAAAGCGAAAAAGAAATAGGCTGCTTTCAGGCCAAAACACAAAAGGTAATTTCAATGAAAAATTCAGTTTTGATTCAACGCGCCTGCGTCCGCTTGCTGGCCTTTTGCTGCTTGTTTTTGCTTCTTTCGCTGGAAAGCGGTATTGCGAAAACAGCGGCTCAGAGTGAATTCAAGGTGACGACCGTTTACCTTGTCCGCCACGCCGAAAAAGCCGCCGCGCCAGCCGCCGATCCTCCGCTGACGGAAGCCGGAACCAAACGAGCGGAAGACCTGGTTCGGAAGCTAAGCAAAACGGGAATCAAAACCATCTCTACTTCGCAATTTCAGCGCACCAAGCAAACCGCCGAACCGCTGGCAAAGCAGTTGGGCATTCAAAATACGGTGATTCCGGTCAGGATGGACACCATGAATTCACGACAGCTTTCGCCGGAATACTTGAAGCAGGTTTCTGAACTGGTTGCTTCCAGCGCGGGCAGTGTGCTGATCGTCGGTCACAGCAACACGGTTCCGGAACTCATCAAAGCCTTGGGCGGAGACACCGTGCCGACGATTGATGATGCGACATACGACGATCTGTTTGTGGTAACTGTGTATGCAAAGGGAAAAGCAAAGGTCGCGCATTTGAAGCAATAAGGCTAAGACTTCGGGAACTGTATGCAAGCACTTAAGCTTACCAGCAGATTTCGACTATGCCAGAGGCTGTGATGGCCATATCACGCGTGATGAGAGGGATGTCTTTCAATTTGGCGGTGGCAACAATTGTCGCATCGAAAATATCGTCATTGAATCCATAGTTTCTGGCTTCGGCAATGATCTCCGTGTCCAGAGGCACTACGTCAAACCCTTTCATTGCAAGCAGTTCATCCAACCAATTTTGAAATGGCATCCGTAAGTTGATATGCCCGGCTTTCTCCAGGTTGGACACTTCCCACAAAGCAGGCGCTGGAATGTAAATCAATGCCTGGTTCTGAACTGCGCTCTCAAAAGCGGCGAGCGCGCGCGTGGATAAATGGCTGCGACCGGTTGAGAAATAAATCAGAGCATTTGTGTCGGCGGCATACAAAGACATTTTGAGGTCACCCTTCCAATTCAGCGTGCAATTGCTCGCCTTTTTCCATGAGTCTTGCCATTACGGAGGCGCGTTGATTGTTGACGATTTCGTCTACGTTGCCGTTGACTGTCATTGAGCCTTCCAGTTGGAACTGTTCTGTTTTGACAGTTTCAGCGAACAGTTGCCGTATAAGCTGAAGTCTTTCTTTTAACGGCAAAGATTGAATTTGCTGGTAAATTTGCTGTTGTGCTGCGCTCATAAAATCCTCCTTGTTAGGCGCGGCGATTCTACCACAGGCTTTTGAGATGGCCTGAAACGGGCAGGAAATTTTGCCACAGAAGAATTTGCAGGATAATCCCGGCAGTCTTGCCGACTGACAGTGCAGCGAATATCATCCGCGCAAGTTGGACAAACCAACTTGTAACTTCTTATCGGCGTCGTCCGTCTATCGTTCTGTCAGGATTCTTCGAAAGTTTTCGTCAGGTTCAAATCATAATGAAGAAAAAGCGGTTGCAACTCGGACTGGTTTTGTTTGCCGTCATCGTCACGGCTTTTTATGTAGTTTTGCCGTCTCAGGCTCAGCGAGCGACGGCCGGCACGGCGACTCAACGGGCTTTTATCAGCGATTACTGCGTCAGTTGCCACAGCCAGAAAGCCAAGACGGCAGGCGTAATTCTGGAAGGCCTGGATTTCAGTCGCATCGGAGCCGACGCGGATTTATGGGAGAGAGTTCTGCGCAAAGTTCGCACTTCGCAGATGCCTCCTGTCAAAGCTCCCCAGCCGGAAACCGCTGAAACTGCTGGTTTTGTGACGTGGCTGGAAGCTTCGCTTGACCGTGCTGCGCGGTTGAATCCGAATCCTGGCCGCCCAGCCGTCCATCGTTTGAACCGAGCGGAATACAGCAACGCGATTCGTGATTTGCTGGCTGTGGATATTCAGCCTGGGCAATGGCTGCCGGTTGATGATTCAGGTTACGGTTTCGACAACATTGGCGAAGTCCTGACTTTGTCGCCTGCGTTGCTGGAAAAGTATTTGTCAGCCGCACGCCGCGTCAGCCGATTGGCGGTCGGCGACAGAACCATCAAACCAGTCGAAGAACGTTTTCAACCGCGCAACAATTCCCGCAACGAAAGGGTCAGCGATGACCTGCCGTTCTTTTCCCGTGGCGGGTTGTCGGCCAAATACTACTTCCCGCTGGATGGCGAATACCTGATTCGCATCAAACCCTCCGGCAGCGATCCCGCCAGAACTTTTGACGCCAGATTACCTGTAAAGGCCGGATTGAGAACCGTGGGCGTGGCTTTCGCGCGTGAAAGCGCCAAAGCAGAACCAGCCGTGCCAGAGCCTCGGCGACCGGGCGGAGCGCCTCCGCCAATGGGAACACCGCAGCGGGTTCCGTTGGATTTGCGATTGGACGGAGCGCGCATCAAACGTTTCGAAGTTTCAGAAAACACAGGCATAGAAGTTTTGATCGTCAGCGGCCCGTTAAATGTCACTGGCAGAGGCGACACGCCCAGCCGCTCCAAAATTTTCATTTGCAGGCCTGAAGTACAGAGCACAGGCTTAAGCGGAAATGGGCTTGGCAATCAATATCTTCCGCCTAAAGGCGGGACTACGAACGCTGCTGGCGAAGAGTCTGCTTGCGCGAAAAAGATTCTGACCACGCTGGCTCGTCGAGCTTTTCGTCGCCCTGTGACGGACGCCGATGTGATGCCTTTGCTGACGTTTTACGAACAAGGCAAGCAGGCGGGCGATTTCGACAGCGGCATTCAAAGCGCGCTGGAAGCCATGCTGGTTTCGCCGGATTTTTTGCTTCGGGTTGAGCGCGATCCGAAAAACGCCGCGCCCGGAAGCGCTTATAGGTTGAATGATTTAGAGCTTGCTTCGCGCTTATCGTTTTTTGTGGAGCAGCATTCCAGATGACGAATTGCTGAATCTGGCAGAGCAGGGAAGGTTGAACGCCCGACTGTTTTGCAGCAACAAATTCGCCGTTTGCTTGATGACCCGCGTTCCCAATCTTTCGTCGCCAATTTCGGCGGGCAATGGCTGCACCTTAGAAACCTGGAAACGTCGAAACCTGATCCTGATGTGTTTCCAGCTTATGACGAAAACTTGAAACTGGCTTTTGAGCGTGAAACCGAGTTGTTTTTTGAAAGCATCTTGCGTGAAAACCGAAGTGTGCTGGAATTGCTGGACGCCGATTACACCTTCTTGAACCAGCGACTGGCCGAACATTACGGCATTCGCGGAGTTTACGGTTCGCAATTTCGTCGAGTCACTTTGAACCAACAGCAACGCGTTTCGCGCGGAGGATTGTTGGGGCAAGGCAGCATTTTGACAGTGACTTCTTACCCGAATCGGACTTCGGTTGTTCAGCGAGGCAAATGGATTTTGGAAAACCTGCTCGGTTCGCCGCCGCCTCCGCCGCCGCCAGATATTCCTGACTTGAAACCGAAAAGCCACGATGGGCGATTGCTGAGTATGCGCGAACAATTGGATATGCACAGAGCCAATGCGATTTGCGCTTCGTGCCACGCTCGAATGGACCCGATTGGTTTTGCGCTGGAAAATTACGACGGCATTGGCAAATGGCGAACGAAAGACGCTGGATTGCCGATTGACGCTTCGGGCAAATTGCCGAACGGAAAGACATTTACCGGATCGGCTGAATTGAAAAAGATTCTGCTGACCGATCATCGCGACGAATTCATTACCACCGTCGCCGAAAAATTGCTGACTTACGCTCTTGGGCGTGGGCTGGAAGCTTATGACGCGCCAGCCATCCGCGCGATTGCGCGCGAATCCGCGAAAGACAATTACCGTTTGACTGCGATGATCGCTGCGATTATCAACAGCAAGCAATTCCAAATGAATTCGTAAATGAGAAACTTCGGTACCGCGCGTTCGTGAGGAAAGCCGCGTTTAGAGTTCACGCTTCAGCGTGTCTTGAAATAGACACGCTGAAGCGTGAATGCGATCTGATTGAGGAGAACACCGAATGATCGTGAACAAAAAATCTTTGCCGCGCCGCGCTTTTCTGCGCGGAATGGGCGTGACGATGGCTTTGCCGTTGCTGGATGCGATGACTCCGGCTTTGGCGTCGGCTCCGAAACCTGTTGTCCGACTGGGATTCGTTTATGTGCCGAACGGCATCATCATGAACAAATGGACGCCAAGCGGCGAAGGCGCTGATTTCAAGTTTGCTTCGACGATGGCTCCGCTTGAAGCCTTCCGCGAACGGCTCCTGGTTTTTAGCGGCCTGGCTCAGGTTCAAGGCCGAGCTTTGGGCGACGGAGCAGGCGATCACGCGCGCGCCGGTGCCACCTGGCTGACTGGCGCACATCCGAAAAAATCCGAGATCACCATCAAAGCCGGTATTTCCGCCGATCAAATCGCCGCAAAAGAATTGAGCAAGTTCACGCAGTTTGGTTCGCTGGAACTGGGCATTGAATCAAATCAACTGGCCGGAGGTTGCGACAGCGGTTATAGCTGCGCTTACACCAACACAATGTCCTGGCGCAGCGAAACCACGCCATTGCCGGTTGAAAACAATCCGCGCTCGATTTTCGAGCGGTTATTCGGTGACGGAGACAGCACTGACGCCGCATCACGTTTGGCCCAGATCAACCGGCAGCGCAGCATTCTGGATTATGTCAACGGCAGCCTGAAACGATTGGGCGGGACGCTTGGCCCGGCAGATCGCGTCAAGCTCAACGAATACACCGACGCTGTGCGTGACATCGAACGCCGAATCCAGAAAGCCGAACAGCAAAACGCCACTGTGAAATTGCCTGTCATGGAACGCCCGTCCGCTGTGCCGGAAGAGTTTGAAGATCACGTCAAGCTGGTCATGGACTTGCACGTGCTGGCTTATCAAACCGATATGACTCGTGTTGTAAGTTTGATGATGGCGCGCGAAGGCAGCAATCGCCCGTATCGCAACATTGGCATTTCAGACGGGCACCACAACATGACTCATCACCAAAACGACCCCGAAAAATCGCCAAGGTGACGAAGATCAACGAAGTTCACGTCAAAATGTTCGCTTATCTACTGGATCGGCTAAAAGCCACGCCCGACGGCGAAGGCAACTTGCTGGACAATTCGATGATCCTTTACGGCAGCAGCATCAGTGACGGCAATCTGCACACCCATCATGATCTGCCAATCGTTCTGGCCGGAGGCGGCGGCGGACAGGTCAGAGGCAATCGCCACATCGTTTATCCGAAAGACACTCCGCTGAATAATTTGTTGGTCACAATGCTGGAAGCGGCAAACGTGCCGATTGAAAAATTCGGCGACAGCACAGGCAAGTTGGATTGTCTGGCTTAAATCAAAAACATCCTCCCACGAAGTCACACGAAGAGGACACGAAGAAAGGCAGTAGACAGGATTGACATGATTTTGTTCAGGATTGACGGGATTGATTCCTGCTTATCCTGAAAAATCTTGTTCAACCTGTCGAAAATCTTCGTGTTTCTTCGTGTGGCTTCGTGGGAGATTCTTCCCGGAGAAAAAGACAATGAACCGTTACTCGACAATTCTTCTCATCGTAATTCTGGCCACTGTTGCTTCAGTTGTTGGCGCGCAAACGCCTGCGCCAGCCGCTGCAAGCCGCTGCGCCAGCGAATCCGCTCAGCGCCGAAGCCAAGCAGATGTACAACGCCGTCAAAAACAATCTGATCAAAATGGCGGAGAAAATGCCCGAAGAGCATTATTCGTTCAAAGCCACACCTGATGTTCGCACCTTTGGCGGATTGGTCGGCCACGTCGCCGATTCGCAAGCCCGCACCTGTGGAATGTTGATCGGCGAACAAAACAATTGGGTGCTTCGGCCAAAACCTCCAAAGCGGATTTGGTTGCCGCGCTGAAAGAATCGTTTGCGATGTGCGACAAAGCTTTTGATTCGCTCTGACCACCGATGCCAAAGCCATCGAACTGTTTCAGATGGGGCAGCGCCAGAGCACAAGAGTCGGCGCATTGATTAGAACCGTTTCTCACTCAAACGAAGAATACGGCTACATGTCTGTTTATATGCGCTTGAAAGGCATCGTGCCACCTTCCAGCGAACCTCGCTAAAAAGCTATGTAGTCCCGCCTTCAGGCGGAACGGAACGTATTCTTTTCAAGCAGGAGAGTTTTGCTCTAGGAACTATTTCTTCTGAAAGTTAGACGCCCCCGTTCCGCCTGAAGGCGGGACGAGCCAAGGTAGTCCATGCAAACAAAGGGCGAACAAATTTTACTTCTCAGCGCAATCGTTTTGATTGCCGCCACTTGTCTGGCGGACGTTCCCGGCTTGCTCGATGCCGTCAAACGTCGAGATCACATCGCGTTAAAAGCTTTGCTTAAATCCAAAGCCGACGTGAACGTCGCTCAACCCGATGGGGCGACTGCGTTGGCGTGGGCGATTTACCTGGACGACACCGAAGCCGCTGAACTGTTGTTGGCCGCCGAGCCAAAACCAACACGGCTGATGAATACGGCGAAACTCCGCTGACGCTGGCCTGCAACAACGGAAACGCCGGGCTGGTCAAAAAACTGGTCGCCGCCGGAGCTGAAGTGAACGCGCTGCGCTGGGACGGCAGCACGGCTTTGATGCTGGCTGCGA
The DNA here is from genome assembly GCA_044221525.1 of Blastocatellia bacterium. Classification (GTDB taxonomy): domain Bacteria; phylum Acidobacteriota; class Blastocatellia; order RBC074; family RBC074; genus RBC074. The sequence goes on from JBGAPB010000144.1 coordinate 14,023, forward strand.
ATTCCGGAAATGCTGAAATCGTCAGGCTTTTGATTGAACGCGGAGCAAACATCAATGCCTCCGAAAACAAAAAAGGCCAGACCGCTCTGATGTGGGCCGCCGCCGAAGGTCATTCCGAAATCGTTAGCCTGTTGATCGAACGCGGCGCTGACGCCAAAGCTGTTTCCAAAAACCGGTTACTGCGCGCTGGCTTTTGCCGTAGCCAAAAACGACAAGCAATCAGTTAAAAGCCTTTTGGCCGCCGGGGGCCGATCCGAACTTCAAACTGGCTGATGGTTCGTCCGTGCTGATTGCGGCTGCAGCTTTCCGTAACAGCGAAGCGGCCATCGCTCTGGTCGAAGCCGGAGCCGACATCAAATCGGTTGATCGCCGCAACAACACTCCGCTGCACATTGCGGCTCAGATGGGACAGACCGAACTGGTCAAACTGTTGCTGGCCAAAGGCGCAGACCCGAATGCTCGCAACGCCAAAGTCCCCGGCTCATCTGGCCCAAATCCATTTCGTCCAGCCGCAGGCGAAGTGACTCCGCTGCATCTGGCC
>JBGAPB010000145.1:0-14360 GCA_044221525.1 Blastocatellia bacterium
GGCGGTATCGCCTTCGATCAGGGCAATGCCATATGCGCCGCCAACATTGGCCATCACTCCGGCCGAAGTTTTGATTTCGTGGGTGCCAGTGAATTCCACTTTGAGTTTTTGCCGACCCAACGCCAGGACTTTGAATTCGCTGGATTTATTGCGCCAGGTTCCATTGACTTGCGCCGCTGTCACAACGATTGACCGTGTAGTTTGAGCAGCGGACAGTGGCGCCATCAGGCACAGCAGAAAAAGAAAGAGTCTAGGGTTCATGGTTGGCTCCTGAGTGAAAATGAAAAGTCGTTTTACCGAACGGTGACTTCCAAGGTGTAAGGCATCGAGCGAGCTTTGCCTTTGTGGTAGATCGTGACGACGACATCGCCGCTGGCGGGGATCAATCCTTCCCAATCTTTCAACTCGTTTTTGCCGCGCCCATCGCTTGCCGTCGAGCCTTCAGGCATTGCCAGCATGAACGTGGCGGCTTTTTCGGTCGAAGCCAGATGAACAATGATCGTCTGATTTTTGCCGACTCGCAGTTTGTATTCGTGAACGTTTTCCTGTTCGGAGTTCGTGACGGTTCCTTTGACCACAGCCGATGTGCGTCCGCGTTCAAACTTGATTCGCTCGGATTTTTGATCAGCTTTCACCGTGACGGTTGTTACCATCAGCAAGGCGGAAAGAAGAATATAGGTGGTGGATTTCATAAACTCTCCTGTTGAATCAGAGCAGGCGATAACCCGCTCTGATTCATACGACTGATTGTTGTTAGCGCACGGTGGTGCTGCGCGAAATGACTGTGCGGCGATTGTTCGCGCCGGTCGGAGGAACACTGGAAAATGAAATCGAACGGATGCGATCACCCCAATGATTATTGCCGTGTTCGCGGTGAAGTTTGGACAAATCGGAAATCACGGTTGGGCCTTCCACCCACAACTGATCTTCTCTTTCGTTGTATTCCTTGCCTTCCCAAAACACGACCCAACCTTTGACGTTCACTTTCAGGCTGGAAACGTTGCCGTGCTTGCCGCCTTCGGTGCTGCCCAGCGGCGGAGGCAGCAGCGAGGTGTTCGTGTTCACGCTTAGCGACGCTCCCTGGTAATTGGCGTGTTCAAAAATTTCGACTTTGGGTTGAGGCGCGGATTTGACCGGCAAAGCATTTTTTGAGGCGGTTTTCTTCTTTGCCGGATGGCTGATCACTCCTTGAGCCAGCACGGCCAAACTTCCGCACAGAACGATGACAGCCAGGGCGGCATAACGAACATGGAATTTACGGATGGAAGCGGGTTTCATTTTGATTCTCCTTATGACAAATGATGGTTGATAGTTTTTGCGATTCAGAATCGCACAGTGAATTCGGTTGAGCCTTGCCCGCCTAAAGTCAGCACATCGCCGTCTTTCAATTCGGCTTCGGTTACGCGCTTGCTCATTTCTCGGTTCAGAAAGGTTCCGTTGGTTGAACTCAGATCGCGGGCAGTCAGGCGACCATTGATAAACTGAACCAGCAGATGGTGACTGGAGACTCTGGGTTCCGGTGGAACAATCTGTGAACGCGACTGGTCGCGGCCAATGTATGTGTCTTGCACGATGATGAATTCCTGGCCGGCCAATGCGCCTGCGGTGCAAACCAGTTTCGGCAATTTGACGGCATCCAAGCGCTCGGTTGGCGCAGGCGTGCCGAACCGTTCGGTTTTCGCCGGATTGGAAGTGGAAGTCGCGGTTGTCGGAAAGGGATTTGATGGCATTGGAACCTGTCCGGCAGGCGCAAATTGCATCGGCTGCGGGCGAAACGGTTGCGACAGGCTGGCCAGCTTGCCGAATGGCAGTGCGATTTTGCGTTTTTTCAGAAGGTAAATCAGCCCGGCAATGCCCGCGATGGGAATCATGAAAATAAAGCCAATGATCGGCAGAGCTTTCCAGCCAGTGACTTCAAAACTGAACCCGCTTTTGTCTTCGCCCTTGGCAATCCGTTCCTGAGATTCGGTAATCAGCTTTTGGGCTTCGTTGTGATCAGGAAAGAGGGCAACCACGCTGGAAAAATTTTCCTTGGCTGTGCTGTAATGCTGTTGCCAGTAATTTTGCAGTCCTTCATTCCATAGCTTATCAATCGGGCTTTCCTTGTATTCGGTTCCGGCCTGGCGAACAAATTCCGTGGCCGTGTTGACCGGAACCAGGAAATTGAATCCCTGCACTTCCTGGCCGTTGACCGTGTTGCCGCGAAACGTCAGCATTCCAATCACTTCACCTTTGTCGTTGATAGCCGGGCCACCGGAATTGCCATGGGTGGTGCTGGTATTGGTTTGCAGTATCGGGGCACCGTCGGCGGAGTTTTTTCTGGCCGAAATCTTTCCGTCGTTGGTTGTAGGCTCCAGCGCGGATTTTTCATCCAGCGCTTCTGAATCGCCCGCCGCCGGGTAGCCAATCACCCAGATGGCGTCACCCACCTGAACTTGGTCAGAATTGCCGAGTTTCAATGTTGGCGCGTTCTTGACTTCGATTTTGATGACGGCGACATCTTTGCCCATCAACAAATCTTTGCCCGCGCCCAGCGGCGCGCCGAAAGCCTTGATTTCGTATGGGTACCGATGCCCGCTTTGCAGAAAAACAAAGTTGATGCGTTGAAAACTGACAAGCTCTGCCTGCTGGTTCAGGATTTGGGCGGCGTTGGCAATCGTGTATTGGTTGACGGGTTGCCCTAGAGATTGCAGCGCCTGCTGAGCCAGTGTCTGCAACAACATTTGCTTGCCGTGGTCATCACCTTGCTTTATGTCGTCCACGACGTGAGCGTTGGTGACAATGTACCCGTTCGGGTTGATGATGAATCCCGAACCACTGGAAATGTAACTGGTTTGCCATTGCCGATTGCGCCAAGCCCACTGGCCTGTGTAACCGGTCAGAATACGTACGACAGCGGGTTTGGCCTTCATGTGCAGTTGATTGGTTTGGTTGGGTTGGCGATCCTCCGCCGCGGCTACGATAGTAAAAGCCAGAGCGAATATCGTGACGATCAAATATCCAAATGAGTTGCGGGTGTTCATCTTCAAAATACCTCCGTTGAGTTGTTTGGTTTCCCTGTTCGGACAATACATGCGGAAAAAGAAAGTGAACTGGCTCAACGGCTAAAGATTTTTTTTCACGCGCCTGAGGAATCGCCTACCATTCCGCTATAATCCCGGCACTTTTGAAACTAATTGATAAACAATCAGGCAAGGTTATTCGGTAATACCATTGCCAAAAAACACCATCAACGAAAGGGAGAGTCCATGACAGCTCACGCTAGTTTTTTTCAGAACGTGCTCGATTATGTTGATCGAGCCGCCGCTTTGACCAATCACCCAAAAGGGTTGTTGGATCAAATCAAACATTGCAACAGTGTTTACCACTTTGAATTTCCGCTCCGACATCCGGATGGCAGCGTCGAAGTTATCAAGGCTTGGCGCGTCGAACACAGTCACCACAAGTTGCCTACCAAAGGCGGAATCCGTTACGCACCCGAAGTCAACGAAGACGAAGTAAAGGCTTTGGCTGCCTTGATGACTTACAAATGCGCCATCGTTGACGTTCCGTTCGGCGGAGCCAAAGGCGCAATTCAGATTGATCCCAAAAAATACACGCCGGATCAATTGGAACGCATCACGCGCCGTTACACTCATGAACTGGCGAAGAAGAATTTCATCGGCCCGGGCGTTGACGTTCCCGCGCCGGATTATGGAACCGGCGAACGCGAAATGGCCTGGATTGCAGACACCTACTCGGCAATGAACCCCGGACAGATTGATGCCATTGGTTGCGTTACCGGAAAACCCTTGTCACAGGGAGGAATTCGCGGACGCCGCGAAGCAACTGGCCGAGGTGTTTTTTACGCTTTGCGCGAAGCTTGTGCTCACGCAGAAGACATGAAGGCTTTGGGATTAAACCCAGGAATCGCAGGCAAGCGCGTCGTTGTTCAGGGGTTGGGTAACGTCGGGTATCACGCCGCCAAGTTCTGCCGCGAAGAAGGTGACGCCGTCATTATCGCCATCGCCGAATACGAAGGCGCAATCATGAACCCCAAAGGGTTGAATGAAGAGGAAGTTTTCAAACACCGCAAAGCCACCGGCTCTATTCTGAATTTCCCTGGCGCAACCAATATAGCGAACAGTGCGGAGGCGCTGGAATTGGAATGCGACGCGTTGATACCGGCGGCATTGGAAAACCAGATTACCGAAGATAACGCCGACCGTATTCAAGCCAGAATCATTGTCGAGGGCGCAAATGGCCCAATGACTCCCGGAGCGGAAGAGATTCTGATGAAGAAAGGCATGTTGATTGTTCCTGATGTTTACGCCAATGCCGGAGGCGTGACTGTTTCTTATTTTGAGTGGCTGAAGAACCTGTCGCATGTTCGCGTTGGGCGAATGGGCAAACGCTATGAACAGGCAAGTGAGATGCGCTTGATTCACATGATGGAAGTTCTGACCGGGCGTTCATTCAACGAAGATCAATTGAAACTTGCCACCAAAGGGCCGGACGAACTGGATTTCGTCAACTCAGGTTTGGAAGACACGATGGTGGTTTCTTACCAGCGGCTGCGTGAACTCTGGAAAAGCGATTCCAGAATTCCAGACCTGCGCACGGCGGCGTTTTTAGACGCCATCGAAAAAGTGGCGCGGGCTTATGGCGAACTCGGCATCTTCCCGTAAAGAGAACATAGACAGGATTTACAGGGTGAACAGGATTCGATCTTGCGGGCAAATCCTGTCAATCTTGTAAATCCTGTCTATTTTTCCGGCTATAAAACTTTCGCTTGCAGTCGCCGCATGCCGCGAATCCAGCGGTCGTAATCGCCAGCCTTGCGCTGGATGTATTCTGCGACTTCAGGATGCGGCAGGATCAAAAACTTTTCTTCGGCCAGACCGGCCACGACAACTTCGGCTACTTCTTCGGGCGAAACCGAACCCTCAACCAGAAAGTTTTCGCCATTGCCATCTTCGCCCAACAGCATTCGCGTCCGCACACCTTGCGGGCAAAGGCAGGAAACCTTGATCCCTTTGTCTCCATAGGTAATCGAAAGCCATTCGGCAAATGCAACCGCCGCGTGTTTGGTGACGGAGTACGGAGCCGAACCGACTTGCGTCAGCAATCCGGCAGCCGAAGCCGTTTGCAGCAGGTAACCCCAGGCTTGATTCGGGACTTCAGCGCCGCCGGGCATTCCGCCGATTCCGGCGTTTGAGCAAAATAAATCAATCTGTCCGAACTTCGCATTGGCTTGTTCAACCAGATTGATGATGTCGGTTTCGATGCTGACATCGGTTTTGACCGCCAGGCCGCCGACTTCAGCAGCGACAGCTTCGGCTTTTTCGATTTCCCGGTCGGCGACAACAACGCTTGCCCCTTCAGTGGCAAAGCGTTGGCATAAAGCGCGACCGATCCCCATCGCGCCTCCGGTGACGACTGCGACTTTGTTCTCTAGTTTCATAATTTGGGTACGCAGGCGTCCCCGCCTGCCATGATTAAAGCGCGAAGCTTCCTTATTCTTTGACCAATTGTGTCGCGTGCTTCAGTCTTTCGACTGCGCGTTTTTGACCGACGACCACGACAAGTTCAAACAGGCTTGGGCCGACGGATTGGCCTGTCAACGCCGTGCGAGTGGCGTTAATCAGCAGGCCTGGCTTGACGCCTTTTTCTTCGGCAAAACCACGCAGCCCGGCTTCGATTCCATCGTGGCTGAAATCGGTCAGCGCAGCAAAACGATCAGCCAGTTCAGGCAACAAAGTTTTCAGCGCAGGGTCTTTCTGCAAATTCTTTTTCACTGCTGCTTCTTCAAATTCAAAGCTGATGTCGTCCACGAAGTACGGGCGACCGTGCGCGGCAAAATCCAGCAGCGTGCGAGCGCGTTCGCGAACGAGGTTGATGGTGTGTTCGTACCAGGCGCGCTGCCCGGTTTCGTATTCATCGCGCCACAACCCGGCTTTTTGCAGTTCCGGTTTGACCAGTGGCAACAGCTTTTCCAGCGGCCAGGTTTTGATGTACTCAAAGTTCATCCACAAAGCCTTTTGATCCGTCCAGTTACGCTCGTCGCCTTCGGTGAAGTTAAACACGGCGTTTGATTTGTGAATGCCTTCCAGCGAAAAGATGCGAATCAGTTCTTCGCGTGAAAAAATTTCCTGATCTTTGGCCGCCAAACCTTCTTCTGGCGCCCAGCCAACCAGAGCCAGAAAGTTGACGAAAGCATCGGCGATAAAACCTCTGTCGCGATAAGTCGTGACGCTGACGATTTCTCCGTGTTTACGTTTTGAGAGCTTGCCCTTGTTCGGAGCCAGAATCAGCGGCAGGTGGCCGAACTTCGGCACTGGCTTGCCCAGAGCCTGGTAAATCAAAATCTGTTTGTGTGTGTTGTTGATGTGATCCTGCCCGCGAACCACGTGTGTGATTCCCATTTCAATGTCATCCACCACGACCGACAGGTTGTAAAGCGGGTGTCCGTCAGAGCGCAGCAAAACCAGGTCTTCGATTTCTTTGTATTCGCGTTCCTGCAAACCAAAAACGGCGTCATCGAATTGAGTCTTGCCGCCTTCCTGTTCCGGCACTTTGAAACGAATTGCGAACGGCTCGCCTGCTTCAGCGCGGGCTTCTGATTCCGCTTTGGGCAGGTTACGGAAAGGATTGACGACTTTTTCTTTGGCGATGTCCTGTTTGATGGTTGCGTCGTCACGCTCCTGTTTGGGCGCGAAGTCACGATAAGCCCATCCGCTCTCCAACAGTTGATAAGCCGCCGCGCGATGTTTGTCGGCGTAATCGGATTGATAAAAAGGGCCTTCGTCGTAATCCAAACCCAACCATTCCATGCCTTCCAGAATTCCGCGAACCATTTCGTCGCTAGAGCGCTGCAAGTCGGTGTCTTCTATGCGGAGGATAAATTTGCCGCCCATCTTGCGGGCGAAAAGCCAATTGAAAAGTGCGGTGCGGGCTCCGCCGACGTGCAAATAACCGGTGGGGGATGGCGCAAAGCGAACTCGAATATCTGACATAAATTGCCTGGTACTTTCTGGTTAGTGGTCTGGTTAAACAGGCGGTCACTATACTGAATGGTTTTGCAGGTCGGCAAGCTGGCAATACTTTATACGATCAGGTGGACGAGTCACGAATCCCGTGTTTCGCTGAAACTGAAAATTCTGATTGGCTCACAATCCGATTTTGCGAGTCTCGCGTAATTGTGTTTGACTCTGAGATTACGAACGCGATTACAGAATCGAATACCCAAAGAAAGAAATTTCAAAATGAAACTTCGCACTTATCTTTTGTTGTGCCTCTTAACTCTGATTGCTGGTCGAACAGTCGCCCAAAGCTCTATGCGGATGCTGGCTGGCTCTGTCGTCACTGGCAAAAATGAAGCCGTTGTTGATGTGACGGTCATTGCAATCTCGGCGTCCGGCGAACGGAAAGCCATGACCGATGCCGAAGGCCGCTTTCATCTGCAAGTTCCGAACGAAGCCTTAACTTTGCGAGTTGAAGGGCGAAACATCGCTGCTCAAGAGTTGAAGATTTCCGCTGATGGCAAAGCTGACAATCTGCGAATCGAAATTGAGTACTTGATTCCGAAGATTCACGACGGATTGGTGATTTCCGCCACACAGCTTGACCCGACGATTGATCGCCGTAACGAAACCGTTTACCGCGACACGCTGTTTTCGCGCGACGACCAGGTTTTTCATACTCTGGACGCTGGCATCAACGCAGGTCAGCACGAAGGTGGAGGCAAGTCGCTGGAAATTCGCCGCTTCGGTTACAACCTTGACCACGGCGGAGTGAACGGCGGCCTGAAAGTTCTGGTGGACAACTTCCAGCAGAATCAGGGGACTCAAGGTCACGGACAGGGTTATCTTGGTCAGTTGAAATCGCTGACACCTGAACTGGTGCAAGACGTTGAAATCCTGAACGGCCCGTTCAGCGCGCAGTATGGAGACTTTTCAGGTTTGGGCGTAGTTCACATTCGGTTGAAAGAATCGCTGCCCGATCAACTGACTGCACGTTTTCAGGGCGGCCAGTTCGGCACGTTTCGCACCTTTCTGGCTTACAGCCCGGAACTTAAATCCGGCGATGCCTTGATCGCTTACGAAGGTTCGCGCACTGACGGGCCGTTCAAAAATCCGCTCAATTACAAACGCGACAACATCACGGGCAATTACGTTCGCACCCTGAGCGAACACAACAAGCTCGGTATCAAGCTGAATCTTGGCCGCAACGACTTTGTTTCTTCGGGTCAGATTCCGTTGGATGAAGTGAACGCCGGGCGGCTGGATCGCTTTGGATTTGTTGACCCCGACAACGGCGGACGAGTTCGCACAGGGGTTTTCAATGCCTACTTCCGCAACGAATCGGCGAAAGGTCGCGTGTTCAAATTGGATGGTTTCGTGGCGCGTTCGTTGTTCGATCTGTATTCAAACTTCACCTTCTTTTTGAACGATGAAGTGAACGGCGACGAAATCATTCAGCACGATTCGAGGTTGCAGCAAGGCGTCAATGTTCAGTTGTTGCAGCCATACAAACTGTTTGGCAAACAGGCGTTGCTGGTTGCCGGAGGGAATTTCCACGACAACCAGATCAACGTCGGCCTGGATAGTTCTGTCGCTCGTTCGCCGATCAATATCGTGACAAAAGCCAACGCGCGCGTGACGAACTCCGCCGGTTACGTTCAACAAGGAATTGATTTGTTGCACGGCCACGTTCACGTCGAAGCCGGTTTGCGTTTCGATCATTTCCGTTTCAGGGTTGACGACAAAGTCTCGTCGCAGTTTTCAGGCGCGCATGCTTCGTCGCGCTTCCAACCGAAGTTCAACCTGTCTGTCACTCCGACCGACAAATTACCTCTGACGGTTTATTTCAACTACGGTCGAGGCATTTCCAGCCAGGATGCGCGTGGTGTGACTCAGCAGCCTGAAGGCCAGCGCGTTTCAACGACTGACTTTTATCAGGTCGGCACTTCGCACAACTTCAAACGCTTGAGCCTGAGCACTGACTTGTTCCTGATTGACCGGTCGAACGAACAGGTTTACATCCCTGACGACGGCAGTTTTGAGTTTCTGGGACCGACGCGCGCCTTTGGTTTTGAAGCTAAAGCCGGAATCAAACTGACGCGCTTTCTCTCATTCAACGGCGGGCTGACGCGAGTGATGAACGCTTTTTACAGAGGCCAACAGCCGAAAGTTTATGTGGACAGCGCGCCGCATTTCATCAGCAACGCGGCTTTGACGATGGCAGGCTTCAAAGGTTTTAGCGGCTCGCTGCGGTATCGTCACATCAGCAATTATCGGCTGGACGGCGAAGACCCTTCGATTCGCGCGGCTGGGTTTGACGTGATTGACCTGAGCGTCAATAAGCAAATCAATCGGCGAGTAGAATTCAACTTATCGGTGGATAACCTGACCGACAAACGCTACTTCGAGACTCAGAATTATTTTGAATCGCGTCTGATTCCAGGCGCGCCGGTTGTGTCGCGCATTCACGCCACGCCGGGTTATCCGCTGACGGTAACAGCCGGAGTGACATTCAGGTTGGGGCAGAAGAACTAGCAGAAAGATACCTATATCGTGAAGAAATGTTGGTCAGATAAGGCTTTACTTGCGCTCGCGTACTTTTGCGCTGTGTGGTAATAATTTGCGCGTGACGACTGACGATACTGTTTCCAAACCTCCACTCAAACGAATCGGCGTACTGGGCGACATTCATTGCGAAGATGGCCGCTTGGCTGCTGCGTTGGAATTTTTCCAAACTCACAACCTGGATATGGTTTGTTCAGTCGGCGACCTGGTTGATGGGCCGGGCGACCCAAACCGCACGATTGAATTAATAAAGCGGTTCAACGTCGCCACCGTGCGAGGCAATCACGAACGCTGGTTGGTCAGAAGCGAGATGCGTGGTTTGCCTGATGCACAAACGCGATTCGATTTCGATGCGCTGGCTTGGGTTTTCCTGAATCGGTTGCCGGTTGAACTGGAATTTGAAACTGTCGCCGGTCGCATGCTGCTGACTCACGGTTTGCGCGGAGACGATATGGGCGGAGTTTGGCCTGCTGACGATGCAATTGCGCTGCATTCCAATTATCCGCTGTGGATGATGGTCGCCTCCCGCAAGTTTGCGTTTGTCGTCAATGGCCACACGCATCATCGGCTGGTCAAAACCTTTGAAGGGATGACGATCATTAACGCCGGGACGCTTTATCGCCGAGACAATCCCTGTTTTTGCATCGCCGATTTTGAACAACTCACCGTGCAGTATTTCAACGTTGATGCCGAAGGCCACATTGAAACTGCCGAACAATTCCCACTCCCGACCAAAGCGAATCCATGATGAAAAGAATCAACCGCTTTACCTCGTTGCTGCTTGTAGCCTGTTTGCTTGTTGGTCCGGCATTGGCTCAGCAGGCAGCGCCTGTTGCCAAACCGCAGACCGTCGCTGAGCTTCAAGCTCGCATTGCCGCCTTGTTGGATCAGCCGAAATTCGCTGCCGCTCGATTTGGAGTTCTGGTCAAAGTTGTTGGGGCAGGACAAGGCAAAATCATTTTTGAACGCGACGCCGACAAAGCTTTTATGCCAGCGTCCAACATGAAGCTGTACACGTCGTCGGCTGCACTGGATGCTTTCGGCCCGGAGTTCAAAATCAAGACTTCGGTTTACGCGACCAAACCCGTGAAGGCCGGTCGAGTCGTCGGCGATTTGATTCTGTATGGTCGCGGCGACCCGAACTTGTCTCCGCGCTTTGAAGGCGAAAACCCGGACAGGTATAACGATCACACCTCCGCCGATAAAATCGCGCCGATTGAACGGTTGGCCGATCAAATCAAAGCCGCCGGAGTTAAAACAGTTACTGGCAATTTGATCGGCGAAGATAGTTTTTTTGCCGACGACTTGGTTGGGCCGGGCTGGGAATGGGATGACCTGCAGTTTTATTACGGAGCAGAAGTCAGCGCGCTGACTGTCAATGACAACTGTGTCAGCTTCACTGTCAAACCCGGAGCCAAAGCCGGCGACAAACCAACAATTACCGTTCAGCCGCAAACCGATTACGTCAAAATCATCAACAACGCTACAACTTCTGTCAGCGGAGCCATGCGCGTTGGCGTGAATCGTCCGCTGAACAGCAACACGATTGAGTTCTTTGGCTCGATTCCACGCAACCGCGAAAAGTTTGAAGTCAACATAGCCATTCACGACCCGGCTGCGTTTGCGGCTACATTGCTGAAAGAAGCCCTGTCCAGACGCGGCGTTCGTGTGATGGGCAAAGTTCTTCACACTGACGCCGTTGCTCGCGTCGCCAAACCTTTTGACGAATCGAAGCTGAAAGAAATCGCCAAAGTTGAATCCCAGCCGATGACTGAAATGCTGAAAGTCATCAACAAAGAAAGTCAGAACCTGCACACCGAATTACTGTTGCGGCAACTCGGAGTCAATGGCGGCCAGCATGAACTGGACGAATACGGCAGGCCGAAAACTACCATCTCACGCGGCAACGAAGCTCGGCGGCAGTTTTTGCAGAAAGCCGGAGTTGATGTCACCCCACTCAGTATGCGCGATGGTTCGGGCCTGGCCAGACAGGATTTGATTACTCCGCGTGCAACTGCGCGATTGCTGGAATTCATGCTGACGCATCCGCACTTTAATGTTTTCCGCGAATCGCTTGGCATTGCGGGAACCGATGGCACGCTGGAACGTCGAATGCGCGACACTGCCGCAGCCGGAAACTTCCGAGGCAAGACCGGAACACTCAGTTACGTCAACGCGCTGTCGGGTTACGTGACGACCAAACGCGGCCAGGTTGTTGTGATTAGTTCGGTGGGCAATAACTTCGTCGGCCCCGGCAGGGAAGTGACTGCCGTGCTCGATCAAATCTGCGTCATGCTGGCCGAGTTCGAAGGCGAGTTGTAAATTTTGGTAAAACTCTTTTCCAAACCGCAAAGCGCGCCGCTCAAGTCGGCGCGTTTTGCGTATACTCAGCTTCCAAATCTCAAACCAAACGCGACCGATCCGATTTTCAACTGAAGCCAACGGAGGTTTTATGAAACGCTTTTTTCTTTTTGCATCGCTTTTGCTTCTGGTCATTTTGTCGGCGACAGCGTTCGGGCAAGATCGCCAGCAAGTCACTCGCCTGAGCCTGAAGTCCTCGGTTTTGGGCGAAGACCGAATTATCTTTGTCCGCACGCCTGCGACTTACGAGCGCAACGGTATGCGTTACCCAGTGCTTTATCTGACCGACGCCGAAGCTCAAATGGATCACACCATAACCACGATTGATTTTCTGGCGCGCAACGGGCGCATGCCGGAAATGATCGTGGTCGGCATCAGCAACACCGACCGCACACGCGATCTGACCCCGACAAACGGCACAATGAGTAATCCGGAAGGTAGACCGTTCCGATTCCCGACCAGCGGCGGTGCTGACAAATTCCTGAAGTTCATCGAAACCGAATTGATCCCCAGCATCGAATCCGATTACCGCACTCAACCTTATAGAATTTTTGCCGGGCATTCGTTCGGCGGATTGTTCGCGTTACACACTTTGCTGACGCGCCCAGAAGTTTTCAATTCATACATCGCCGTCAGCCCGACCTTTCCCTGGGACAACGGCTTTCCGCAACGCGAGGCCGAAGCATTTTTCAAAGAGCGCAAGGAACTCGATCGCTCGCTCTATTTCACAATGAGCAACGAAGGCGAAGAGATGGTTGGAGGCTTCGACCGTTTCAAGAAAACTCTTTCCAAACAAGCGCCAAGGCGTTTCGTTTGGGACGCGATGTATATGGAAGACGAAGATCATGGTTCGGCTGTTTTGCGCAGTCATTATTGGGGGCTGCGCAAAATCTTCGACGGCTGGCAAGCGCCTGTGCTGCTGGCCGCTGATGGGCTGAGCACCCTTGAAGCGCATTACAAAAAGCTGTCGGCAAAATTCGGCTACGCGATTTTGCCGCCCGAAGCTTTGATTAACCAACTCGGTTATCAATTGTTCGGCGCTGGCAAACAAGAAGAAGCCATCGCCGCTTTCAAATCAAACGTCGAGCGTTATTCAAACTCCGCCAACGTTTACGACAGCCTGGCCGAAGCTTACGAAAAGACCGGCAAGCTGGAACTGGCCAAAAACAATTACGAAAAAGCCGCCAAGCTTGGCACGCGGGACAACGATCCGAACCTGCCGGTTTATAAAAAGAATTTCGAACGAGTCAGCGAAGCCCTGAAGAAAAGCTCCGAAGCCAAAGGGAATAAATGACCTGCTAGGCAAATTTCATTTGTAGACTTAGAAACCTATGGCGCAAATGCTCTGAGAATGCTCGGGCATTTGCGCCATTTTTATTCTTGGCAAATTCACTTGTCGCCTGCGGCGTTTGTGGCACAATCCGCAACGATGATTGATGTCGCTGACAAACAATTCACTCTTCAATTTGACGCCGGAACCTTGCTGCTGGAAGGGGCGGATCGTTCGTTCGAGGCTCCGCCGCCTTTTGAATGGGATGAACGAGTTAAGCGTTGGCGCGCGCAAGGCATTGCTTATCGTCAGGTTGTTACTGAACTGACCCGCCGCAAAATCCAGCACGAAGACAAAGCTCGTCAGTACATCGAATTTCAATTCAAAGCCGAACTGACCTCTGACCCACGACCTTACCAGGTCGAATCCATCGCCGCCTGGAAACAAGCTGGACGACGAGGCACAGTGATTTTACCGACCGGCGCTGGCAAGACTTTTGTAGCTCAGATGGCGATTGAGATGGTTGGGCGCTCGACGCTGGTCATTGTGCCCACGATTGATTTGATGAATCAGTGGTACGACTTGCTGCTGTCTTCGTTCAACGCCGAAGTCGGTTTGATCGGCGGCGGATACTTTGAACGCGGCGCGATTGTCGTGACGACTTACGCTTCGGCGTTTCGCTTTATGGAGCGAATGGGCGGCGAATTCGGCTTCATCATTTTTGACGAATGCCATCACCTGCCAAGCGATGTTTACCGGTACGCGGCGGAAATGGCGATTGCGCCTTTCAGGCTTGGGCTGACGGCAACGCCTGAACGCGCAGACGGTGCGGATGAATTGCTGGAACGATTGATTGGGCCGATTGTTTATCGCAAAGAAGCTCAGCACTTGGCCGGAGAGTTTCTGGCCGATTACACCACCGAACACATCTCCGTCGTGCTGTCGCCCGCTGAGCGCGAGCTTTACGAAAGCGAGCGAAACATCTTTCGCCAGTTCACTCGCGAAAAAGGAATTTACTTCGGCGATCCGCGCGGCTGGCAGCAGTTCATTATGCTCAGTGCCCGCAGCCAGGAAGGTCGCCGAGCGATGCAGGCTTATAGAGAATCGAAACGCATCGCGCTGGGGAACGACGCCAAAATTCACGTGCTTGAAAAACTGATGCA
>JBGAPB010000146.1:0-14308 GCA_044221525.1 Blastocatellia bacterium
GGAGCGTTGGCTGGCTGTGTCAGCAGCACGGGCGGCGGGACTGAACCGGCATCTGACCCCGACATCAATCCTGCTGACAACGACGACAACGGCGAAACAGTTGGCAGCGTGGTTCGCAGCAAACCGGTCACGCTTGGCCCCGGAGTCAACAGCGAACCCATCAACGAACCAGACCGTGGCCCAACCGATCCGGTTGAACCGAACGGATGGACTAACCTGACGGTGGATTTTGGTTTCTACGGCCAATCGGATTTGAGCATGGTCAAAACCGTCGCGGGCGATCCCTGCAACGGAGCGACCATCACTTACACGCTGACGGTTCGCAACAACGGCCCGTCCATCGCCAACACAACTTCAACCGTCACCGACACCTTGCCCGCCGGAATCACTCCGGTGGCGGCCAGCGGAGCGGGTTGGACTTGTTCAATCGTCGGCCAGACCGTGACCTGCACCAATCCGGGGCCGATTGCGGTCAACGCCGCCAGCGCCGTAACTATCACCGCTGGCATCGGTTACAACATCAGCGGAGCCACAACTAACACGGCTACGGTTTCAATTCCGACTGATCCGAACCTGACAAACAACTCCGGCAGCGTAACGATCAACGTCGTCAACGGTCTGGGCGCTCCCGGTCAGCCGTTTGAAAACAGCGGCAGTTCGGTACTGATTTACCCGATTTTCACTTCGGGTTCATCTTCATCGAACAACCAAAACACGCGCATCAACCTGACGAACATTCAGACTCAAAAATCCATTTGCGTGCATTTGTTCTTTGTTGATGGTGCAAGCTGTTCAATCGCCGACAGCATCATCTGTCTTACTCCGAATCAGACAACCAGCTTTTTGGCCTCCGACCTTGATCCGGGAACAACTGGTTATCTGGTGGCCGTGGCAATTGATTGCAACGGCTGCCCGACAAACTTCAACTTCTTGGTAGGCGACGAGTACGTCAAATTCGCCAGCGGTCATCGCGGCAACTTGATTGCCGAAGGCGTAGCAGCTCTGCCCGGATTACAGGCTTGCAACAACACTTCTGTGACAGCGACGCTGAATTTCGACGGTGTTCAATACAGCAGGTTCGGCAGGACTCTGGCATTGGATAACTTCGGCAGCCGGGCCGATGGCAACGACACTATGCTGATTGTTGACCGAGTTGGCGGCAATCTGGGAACCGGAGCCGCGACGTTGGGAACTCTGTTCGGAATTATGTACGACGACGCCGAAATTGGTTTGAGCTTCAACGTCAACGGCCTGTGCCAGTTGCGTTCCAGCCTGAGCAATAACTTCCCGCGCACAACGCCCAGGTTTGAAGGCTTAATTCCCGCTGGACGCACCGGCTGGTTGAAACTGTTTTCTCAGAGCGACATAGCGCTGGTGGGAGCTTCAATCAACTACAATGCTGGTTCGACCGCGTCAGCAGGAGCCTTCAACGGCGCTCATAACCTGCACAAACTGACGTTAAGTAGCGCAGGCTCGTACGTCGTCCCGGTTTTCCCGGCAAGCGGCTGCCAATAGAGGGCGTTAGGCGGTTGACTGACCGAGAAATAAAGAAGATCGTAGTGATTCAGACTAAATCTGGGCCTACGACCTTCAAAAACATGCTTTGCAGGCGGCTTTCGGGCCGCCTTTTTTCGCCGAAAAACTTCTGACTAAAACAAAATGGGCCGAACGCTGTTTCGCAACGTTCGGCCCATTAAAACAGAAGTGAGCAGGACTCCCCAGAACCACCCACTTCACCAAGAACGCTACCGGAATCCCCAGACCAGTATTCGTTCCCGATGCTCTCTCCAAATGTCTATCGGCTTTCGCCCTCAGACAGGCAACAATGTACCGGCAATCGGTTTGACTGGCTATGCGTAGAACTACGTGTTTTTTGACCTGCAACAGAAAAATTTCAACTTACCGATCGGCAGGTAAAAGGCTTGCCGAAATTGCGCGCTGGGCTATAATGCCCGTGCTGTTCCTCATTTTGCTGATTGAGTTCGGCACTCTTAAACAAAAAAGAAACTGAATAAAAAGAACTGACTGACGTACAGATTGACTGTGGAAGCACGAGAGATTTTCTTTCCTAATGGCTAGCTAAAGGTTCTAAGGGCATCACGTTTTATCAATAATCGTGAAAGCAGCGTTTTCCAACTAACGCACTCTTGGTTCTTCTCTCTCGCTCCAGAGTCAAAAAACGACCCACAACTTTTCCAGAAGCTCGTTGTCCCGCCTTCAGGGCGGTGGGGCTTGGCGACCAATCACTCTCGCTAAAAGGCGGGATTACAAACGATTTTCCCAAGGAGAAAACTTATGCGACGTTCTGCCAGCTACGCATTATCAACCTGGCTCTTGCTTTCAGCATTTGCAGTATTTGCATTGGCTCAAGCACCGGTCGGGACAATCTCCGGAATGGTGACAGACCAATCCGGCGCAGTCATTCGCAACGCTGCGATCAACATCCGCAACACTGCCACCAACCTTGAGCGTCAAGTGCGTTCAGATGAAGATGGCAATTTTTCAGCCGCGGCTTTGCCCGCAGGCCAATACGAAGTCAAAGCTGTGGTTGATGGTTTCCGCACCCATTTGCAGGAAGTGACAGTCAACATTGGCTCAATCTCAAGAATTGAGTTGAAAATGGAAGTTGGTCAGAAAACGGAAATCGTAACCGTTGAAGGTTCAGGCACTTCCCAAATCAATACTGAATCTCACTCGATTGACGGCGTCATCACTCGTCAGAAGATTCAGGAATTGCCGTTGAATGGTCGCAGTTTTTTGCAGCTCGCGTTTCTTGAGCCCGGCGTCACGGCATCACCAGGAACAACTTCTCAATACAATTCGCTGTTCTCAGTTTCAATTCTTGGTGGCGCTTCAAACAAGACGGCCATCACTGTGGATGGCGGCAACGTCCGCAACTCAATTGAAGGCGAAACCGGCATGAACTTCTCACAAGAAGTCATTCAGGAATTTCAGCTTTCGTCATCCAACTTTGATCTTTCGACCGGCATTACCAGCGTAGGCGCGGTGAACATTGTCTCGCGCAGCGGCGGCAATGAATTTCACGGATCAGGTTATTACTTCTTCCGCGATCACAACATGTCGGCTTATCCCGGACTGAAGCGCGTCTGCGTTGAATCCCCGAACAATCCTGTCTGTTTGAACCCAGCCGAAAAGAAAAGGGTGGAAGACCCGTACTTTGTTCGTAGCAATCCTGGCATTTGGTTTGGCGGCCCAATCGTCAAAAATCGTGCCTACTTCTTTACCAATTACGAATACACCAGACAGGTGCAGGCATTCGTAGTGCAACCGAACGTCCCGTCATTGTCCGGCCTGGCCGGAAACTTCGGCAGCCCGTATAGCGGAAAACTGTTCAGCGTTAAAGTTGACCTGAAGGTCACCGACAAGCACAACCTTTTTGCCCGATACTCACTTGATAAAAACAAAGGATTTGGCCCAAATGGCGGAGCCCAACTTCCATCAAACTGGCTGCAAAACACCAACAATTCAAACCAGGTGGTCGTTGGCCTGACTTCAGTTTTGAAACCGACGCTGGTGAACGACTTCCGGTTCAACTTTACTTACTGGCGCAATCGCAATCTGTTTCCTGACAACAGCGTTTGCCCTAATTGCCTAGGCCTTGGTTTCGGACAGCTTTCGGTCAACGGAACCAACTTCACAGTTGGCAACACGTCAAACGCCACGCAAGGTCGTGACCTGTATCGCTATACATTCACTGACAGCTTGACTTGGCAAAAAGGCTCGCACCGACTCCGCTTTGGAACCGAGCTTGAAAGAGCGCCCGGAACCGGCTTCTGGGGATATTGCGACCCGTCCTGTGACGTCGCAGCTTCGCCGGAATTGATCAGAAGCCTTGTTCCTTCGGCGCTTGTCGCCGCACTGTTTCCAAATCTGCCGACAGTTATCCGCACTAACGCAGACCTTCTCAATCTGCCATTCCTGGGCGGTGTAGTTGGGGTCGGCGATCCGTCGCAACCTCCGCCTTACAATGTCGCTAAAGCAAAACTCAATAACCGCATGCGGTTTTATGGACAGGACTCGTGGAAGGTTACTCCGAAATTCACGCTTAACTACGGTTTGGCCTGGAATTTCGAAAGCACCCTGGTCAACCGCGACCTGGACAAGCCGAAGTATCTGGCTCCGCTTTATGGCAGCGACCTGAGCCCGACGAATAACAATTACAACAACTTTTCGCCTTCGCTGGGCATCGCCTATTCCATGAATAACAAGACCGTCATCCGTGCCGGCGCTGGAATTTATTGGGATACGGAATTGCTCTGGCGCCGACTGCAGGAACGCGCATTTATTGGACCGGTTGGTAATGGCCGCATCCAGGTGCCGAATACTGCTTTCACCAATATCTTCCCGGGGATTGTTAACATCAGCCGTGGAGGAACCCCAATCGCTATCGGCGCGGCTCTACCAAGCGGCGAACTGATTAACCTGACGGTTGGTCAATACCAACAAATTCTTAAACAACAACTCGGCGCTATCACGACAGCGCTTGCGCCAAAAGACCTCAATGATCTTTCAGTTCGAAACATCCAACTGAACAAATCAGCGGCGCAGCTTTACCCCAAAGATTATCCGGTGCAACGCAGCTACCACATGAACTTCGGGATTCAGCGCGACCTGGGTCACGACATGGTCGTCAATGTGGATTTCGTTCGCCGCGTGTATGTCAACCTGCTATTGGGTGAGCTTGATCTCAATCGCTTCAATCGCCGTGTCAATGGCGTCCAATCGCCAATCATTCCGATTTGCACCACTGCCGCCCAGCGCGCAGATGTCAATGCGCAATGTTCAACCGGTGGAATCAGTTTCTGGGTTCCCGGAGGGCGCGGAACTTACAACGCAATGCTGGTCAAACTGGATAAGCGTTTCTCGAAGCGTTACCTGTTCACAGCATCGTATGCTTTAACCAACAACCATGGCATCAATGGAATCAACAACTTGGACAATTATGCCCGCACCTGGGGGCCGCAAGGTGGACGTCATTTGCTTAACTTGTCCGGTCTTGTTGATTTGCCATATGGCTTCCAGATTGGCGTGATTTCGTCAATGGCCAGCAAAGGTCCATTAATGCCGATGGTTACAGGTGTTGATCTGGACGGCGACGGAACAACGTCTGAGCCACTTCCGGGCCTTGATTGGAACTGTTTCAATCGCGGCTGCGGTAAAGACGATCTGAGAAATGCAGTGGCGGCCTGGAACGCCAAGTATCCTGCCGGATCAAAGGATGCTCGCGGTTCGGCTATTCCTCAGTTGACGCTGCCCAGCGATTTTGAATTCGGCGACAACTTCAGTTCGCAAGACGTTCGTGTCACCAAGAAATTCGCCTGGAAAGAAAGGTACACACTTTCCATCTTTGGTGAGGCATTCAACATCTTCAACATATCCAATTTGGGTGGCTATAACTTCACCGTCAACTCCGGCGGTTCGTTTGGTCAGTCACAATCGCGTGCTTCACAGGTTTTTGGATCTGGCGGCGCGAGAGCTTTTCAATTCGGCGGACGTTTTACTTTCTAAGTTTAGCAAAGTGAACAGAAGCTTTAGCCCGGCTGACTGCAAAGTTAGCCGGGCTTTTCTACTTTTAGCCCGATGAAACCCAGCCACCAAAACATTGTTCAATCTGGGGCTAGGACTATGCGACCAGATTGACTTCATAAATCTGGCTGGGTGAGCTTGCGAATGGCAGGACAAACCGAAAGCAAAAAGGCAACAGTTTCGGTCTTCCATTTTTTTGCCTCATTTTTTCGACGCTGTCTTGCGCCTGAAGCTTGCATCTCTGACAATCGCGCTTGCAGCACCATCCACTAATTTTCAATCAAGAGAGGAAACCATGACTCGAAAGTCTTTCGCCATTCTGGCTGTCTTTTTCATCGGCGCTTCTGCGCTGTCTGGTTTTGCTCAGACAAAACCAAAATCAACCGCTCAGAAAGCTCCCGCGGCCAAATCGTCCAAACCGCAACGCATCGTTTACAAACCTGACGGATTGCCAAAGCCGTTCGCCACTGAATCGGTTCGTAATCCGCCGAAAATCGCTCCGCAACCAAATGGAGCAAAACTGGAAGTTCCAGTCGGGTTCAACGTCGAAGTCTTCAGCGAAGGCGATTACAAGATTCCGCGCTGGGTGAAAGAAGGCCCGAACGGTGATCTGTTCCTGGCCGATTGGCAAGCCAACACCATTTACCTGCTGCGCGACCTGAACAAAGACAACAAGATTGACAACGCCAAAGAGCGATTCACATTCACCACGGCGGTGAATCGTCCTTTCGGAATGGCGATTCAAAAAGTCGGAACCGAAACTTACTTTTACGTCGGCAACACCGATTCTATCGTTCGGTTCAAATACCAAATCGGCCAAACCAAGCTGGAAGGCGAGCCTGAAAAGCTGGCGACAATTCCAACCGGCGGCCATTCAACCCGCGACGTTTTGTTCAGCAAAGACGGCAAGAAAATGTACGTTTCGGTCGGCTCGCAATCCAATGTCAACGAAGGCGAACCGGAAATCCGCGCCGCCATCAGCGAATACAATCCGGACGGAACTGGCCATCGCATCTTCGCCGCTGGCATTCGCAACCCGGTCGGTCTGGCCTGGAACCCTGTCAACGGCGAATTGTGGACGGCGGTCAATGAGCGCGACTTGCTCGGCGACGATCTGGTTCCTGAATATGCGACTTCGGTCAAAGATGGAGGCTTTTACGGATGGCCGGATTCGTACATGGGCAGCAATGTTGATCCGCGCGTCAAAGCTCCGCGAATGGATCTGGTCAAACGCGCCATCGTGCCTGACGTCCTGATCGAACCGCATTCGGCTGCGCTCGGCATAGTGTTTTACACAGGCAAGATGTTTCCGGCGGAATATCGCAACGACGCTTTCGTGGCTCTGCACGGTTCGTGGAATCGCAAAAACCGCAGCGGTTACAAAGTCATACGCATACCGTTTGAAAAAGGAAAACCCGAAGGCGGTTACGAAAACTTCCTGACCGGCTGGGTTCCCGACGAAGCCGGGCCGGAAGTCTGGGGACGCCCTGTCGGTTTGGCGATGATTAAGGACGGTTCGTTGTTGGTGGTTGACGACGGCGGCAAAAAAATCTGGCGCGTGACTTACACAGGTAAAAAATAGAAATCAAAAGGCAAAAGGCAAAAATCAACTGTGACAACAAAGCCACTTTGGTTTTTGCTTTTGGGTTTTCAATGACACGAATCTCTCAAAAGTTTCAACAGCTCAAAGCCGAAAATCGCAAAGGCTTCATTCCGTACATCACTGCTGGCGATCCCGATATCGCGACAACTGAAAAGCTGGTTTTGGCGCTGGCCGAAGCGGGCGCGGATGTCATCGAACTCGGAGTCCCTTTCTCTGACCCGATGGCCGACGGCCCGGTCATTCAACGAGCCTCAGAGCGCGCGTTGGTAAATCCTGTCGGAGTCGCCGAGGTGCTGTCCCTGGTCGAACGCATTCGCAAAAATTCTGACGTGCCAATTGTGCTATTCACTTACTTCAACCCGCTGATGCAATTTGCCAGGCAGGACGCTGGCAAGAAACTGAAAGCGGCAGGCGTTGACGGAGTTCTGATTACCGATCTGATTCCAGAAGAAGCCGAAAGTTTTGTCGCTGAAATGCGAGCCGCCGATGTGGACACGATCTTTCTGGTCGCGCCGACTTCAACCGAAGAACGCATCAAGTTGATTGCCGAACACACCACCGGATTTGTGTATGTCGTCGCTCGCACAGGAGTTACAGGCGTGCGCGAAAGCATTTCGCTGGCGGTTAGCAGTTTGGTTGAGCGAGTCAAACAACATACTTCGCTGCCGGTCGCTGTGGGCTTCGGTATTTCAACTCCCGAACAAGTCCGCGAGGTTTGCAGTTATGCCGACGCAGCGGTCGTCGGTAGCCGTTTGGTTCTGGAAATCGAAGACAATATTGATTCGCCGCAGCTTGTTCAGCGGGTGGCGGAATTGGCCAGGGAGTTGAAAAGATGAGCGGCCAAATCAATGACCAAGCAAAAAATGAAATGAGCAGTTGGCGTGTGCGGATTGACGAAATTGATCTGCAACTGGTCAAACTGTTCAACGAACGGACTCAATGCGCTATTGAAATCGGCCACATAAAAAAACGGCACGGCTTGGAAATCTATTCGCCCAGCCGCGAAGCTGAGGTTATCGGCAACGTCACGGGCGCCAACACCGGCCCATTGGACGCCGAAGCAATTCGCCGATTGTTCGAGCGCGTCATTGATGAAGCTCGGCGCATTGAGCGGATCCATGCCAGTAAAGATTCAAAGGAAGACGATGATAAGCAAGGACAGCCATAAAAATTTCTCCGCGAGGTGAGAGGTTATGCTACTACCGATGATGGGATTTACTTTTATGCTGATGATGGCCGGTGGTGTGGCGTGCCTTTTCAGTCAGGGTGAAGGAAAGCTGGCTGAATTAATTTCCTGCATCGGCCTTGCGCTTCTATTCGCTGGGCTAAGCGCATTTGGTCTTTCAATGGCGCTGGCCAGTTTGGGAGGCTGGATATTTGACTGGAATGGATCAGCTTCAGGACTTGGCTTCTTTGGCGGATACGTTGTGGGAGGGTTGGGCGGAGCAATACTTGGATGGAAAAAGGCTGCTCGCCGAACCATGTGAGAGTTACGATGCCAGTTTTTCTGGCTACTACTTGATTGGAAATTATGATTATTGTGATGGAAGAAAACGCGGCGGAAGAACAAGTCGTCCGCGTCGTAGATCGTTTGGTTAATTTGGGATTCGACATCCACCGTTCGACCGGATCGCGTTACACGATTCTGGGAGCGGTTGGTTCGCGCATCGCCGATGTGCGCGAACTGGAATTGCTGGAAGGCGTCAACAAAGTCGTTCGCGTCAGCAGCCCTTACAAATTGGCGGCGCGCGCGTTCAAGCCGGAAAGCACGCAAATCAAGATCAAAGGCGTTGTGATTGGCGGCGAACAGGTTGTGACCATCGCCGGGCCCAGCGTCGTCGAAAGCCGCGAGCAAATCGAAACCATCGCTGCTGCTTTGAGCAAACAAGGCGTGAGAGTTCTGCGCGGCACGGCTTTTCGGTCGAGCAACGATCCTTACGGTTTCCAGGGTCTGGGCGAAGAAGGCCTGAAGTTGCTCAGCGAAACCGCCGAGCGCAATTCGATGCTGACTTTTTCAACGATTACCGATCTGGCTCAATTGCCACTGTTTGCCCGCTACGTTGACATCATCCAAATCGCCGAACGCAACATGCAGAATTACGCGCTGCTAAAGGAACTGGCCAAGCTGGATAAACCATTGGTGCTGCGGCGCGGGACTTCTTCAACCATCGAAGACACTCTGCTGTCGGCTGATTACCTCATGCGCTGCGGCAATCATCAGGTGGTCATTTGCGAACGCGGCATCAAGACCTTTGAAACATACACGCGCCACACGCTGGATATTTCGGCAATTCCGCTGATTAAGACACTGTCCCATTTGCCGGTTATCGTTGACCCAAGCCGAGCCACCGGTCGCCGCGACAAGGTTCCACCGATGGCTCGTGCAGCGGTTGCTGCCGGAGCAGACGGTTTACTGATCGAAGTTCATCACGACCCCGATCACGCCTTGTGTGACGGCGCGCAGTCGCTGGGCCTGGATCAATTCAGCAAACTGACCGGCCAAATGCGCGTCATCGCTTCGGCGGTGGAGCGGCAATTGTGAGACGTTAATCCTTGATAAGCTCAAAACGTAGATAGCTGATTTTGTGCGGAGTGTCTGCTTCGACATGACAGTCGAGCAGAATTTTTTTCCCGTTCTGAGCTTTCAGTGCAACAGAAATCTGATGATCCTTTGACCAAGTGATCTCCGTGACATTCAATTTGCCCAAATCTTCCATGATCTTTTTGACAATATCTGATCCTGGGCTGTCGCCATCTGACCGGGCGTCGTTCTTCTTTACAAACTCAACCAACTCTTTCGAGTCACCGGAGTTGAAGGCTTTGATATAAGCTGCGGCCATCAGGCCAGCAGGCGTTTCGGGAATGCTTGGTTCCTTGCTGATCTGTGCATAGGCAACAGTTGACAATGCAGTGAGCAGACAAACGATCAAAGATTTTTTCATAATCATAGTTTGGTCCTCCAATAAAAATTTGCGCTCAATGTCCGAGCGGGATTGAATGAGATGCTGCTGAGTGTGTGATTGAAACAGGAATGCCGTTTCGTTTCTCGGCAAGAATAATGATCTTTTCGCGGTACTGCCAGACGCTGAGCGTGTACCGTTCCAACAAATGATGTTCGACTTCAAACACGTTGTTATCGTTGGCTGTGGATTGCTGGGCGGTTCGTTCGCGCTGGCGTTGCGGCGCAGCGGATTCACCGGTCGCATCACCGCTTGCGGAGGTTCGCGTTCGCCCAAGCTGGCGGTCGAACGCGGAGTTGCCGACGCCATTGAAACCAGTTTTGACCGGAACGAACAGTGCCAGGCCGATTTGATTTACCTGGCTGCGCCAATCGGAGCGATCATTGACTTCCTGAAAACAAAATCGAAGCTGGCCAAACCCGGAGCGATTATCACTGATGCCGGAAGCACCAAAACTGAGATTTGCCGAGCCGCCCGCGAAGCTTTGCCCGCTGGCGTTCATTTCATAGGCGGTCATCCAATGGCTGGCAGCGAAAACACCGGTGTCGAATACGCTCGCGCTGATTTGTTTGACCGCGCAACTTATGCTTTGGTGACCGACACTACGACCAACGAGGCTCAGTTTAATCGTTTCAGAGCAATCGTCGAATCCATCGGCGCAAAAGTTTTGCTGACCGCACCCGAAGCCCACGATGCAGCAGTGGCGTTAATCAGCCATCTGCCGCAATTGACTGCAACGGCTTTGTCCGGATTGCTTGGCGCGGAACACGATGGCGAAGTCGCCCAACGAGAGCTGGCCCAGCGATTGGCGGCAACCGGCTGGCGAGATATGACCCGGCTGGGCGGCAGCGCGTGGAGCGTCTGGCGAGACATCTGCCTGACAAACCAGCCGAACATTTCCGCCGCGTTGGGCGTTTTGATCGGCGAACTGCAAGATTTGAAAGAAGCTTTAGACGTGCGCGACTTCAATCAGGTAAAAGAATCATTCACCGCAGCCAACACATCAGTCGCCGAACATCGTGCAGTCCATTATGTGAACTTTGAGAAAATCTGATTTCAGTCACTACCCGGGGGTGAAACAATGAAACTCGATATGTCATTACCTGAATTGTTGAATGAAGCTGAAGCAATTGCCAGCGATGTTCAATCCACCTTTGGCGGGTTGAGCACAGAGCAATTGAACTGGAAATCCAACGCGGACAGTTGGAGCGTCGCGCAATGCCTGGATCATTTGATCACTTCCAATGGCTTGATGTTGTCAGTTTTCGATCCCGTCATTAGCGGAACGAAGCAAACGACCTTCGTTGAGCGGCTTCCGTTTTTGCCGGGCTTGATGGGGCGAATGATGATCAAGTTTGTGGCTCCGCAAGGAAAACAAAAACTCAAAGCTCCTCCGGCTGCCGCGCCGTCATCCAGCAAGCTTGATTTACAGATCGTCAATCAATTCGTGACGCTTCAACAAGAAATCGGTCAAAAGTTCAAAGCAGTCGAAAACCTGAATCCTGACAAAGTTGTCGTGACTTCGCCGTTTGTCGGAATCATCACCTACAGCTTGTTGGATGCTTGCCGGATTATCGTCGCTCATGAGCTGCGTCATTTCGAGCAAGCCCGGCGAGTGATGGCGTCGGAAGGTTTTCCAAATTGATTTGTGGCTGATTTGCCAAAACGAAACGTTAAAGTTACGGCAACCAGCGACGGTTGCCGTAACTTTTTATTCAAGAGAATTTCAAATATATGAACGAACAAATTGAAATCACTCAGCCCGAAGCGGCTGCCGAACAAGCAGCCAAAAACGAAAATCATGGCTTCTGGTCAACGCTACGCGAAGCCGTAGCAGGATCGGAACAAAACTTCACCGAGGGCAGCATTGGCCGAGCAATATTTCTGCTTTCGGTTCCGATGGTGTTGGAAATGGCAATGGAATCGCTATTCGGCATCGTCAACATTTTCTGGGTGGGCAAGCTCGGCAAGGATCAAGCTGCTGCCGTGGGTATAACCGAATCCTTGCTGACAATTGTCTTCACCGTGGCCATCGGTTTGAGCATGGGCACGACGGCAATGGTCGCGCGGCGGACTGGTGAAAAAGACCCCGAAGGCGCAGCTCGCGCAGCCGAACAATCAATCCTGCTCGGCATTCTGGTTTCGATTCCGATTGCGCTGATTGGCATGTTCTTTCATCGCCAGTTTTTTGCCGCTATGAACGCCGAAGCCGCCGTCAGTGAGGCCGGTTCCGGTTACGCCACAATCATCTTCGGCGCGAACGTCGTCATCATGTTGATCTTTCTAATCAACGCCATATTTCGCGGCGCAGGTAATGCGGCGATTGCCATGCGCTCTTTGTGGATAGGCAACATCATCAATCTGGTGCTTGACCCTTGTTTCATCTTTGGCCTGGGGCCTTTTCCACAGCTTGGTGTCAAGGGTTCTGCCATAGCGACAACCATTGGGCGAGGCATCGCTGTCATCTATCAACTTTCGCGTTTGAGCGGTGGGCACAGCCGGGTGCCACTGCAATTCAGCCGATTGTTCAAACCCGACTTTGAGTTGATGTGGACGCTGCTGAAAATTTCAGTCGGCGGAATGTTTCAGATGCTTATCGCAACCTCGGCATGGATGGTGTTGATGAGCCTGGTCGGCAGGTTCGGCAGCGCGGCTCAGGCGGGTTACACATTCGCCATTCGAATTATCGTCGTTACGATCTTGCCTGCCTGGGGAATGAGCAATGCGGCGGCGACACTGGTCGGCCAAAACCTGGGCGCGAAAAAAACCGACAGGGCGGAAAAATCCGTCTGGTTGACCTGCCACAGCAACGCCGTCTTTATGGCTGTCGTGACATTCGTCTATGTTTTCTTCGCTGAATTCCTGATTCGTATTTTCACTCACGACGAAACGGTGATTCCCTTCGGCGTGGATGCGCTGAGGTACATCGGTTACGGCTACATTTTTTACGGTTACGGAATGGTGCTGTCGGCGTCGTTCAATGGCGCTGGTGACACTTACACGCCGACTGTGATTAACCTGATCTGCTTTTGGGCGCTGCAACTTCCAATGGCTTACTGGCTGGCGGTGAAGACGACGTTCGGGCCAAGAGGGGTCTTTCTGGCGGTCACCATCGCCGAATCAGTGCTGGCGATCATCGCGATAGTTATTTTCAAGCGCGGCAGGTGGAAAACTCAGAGGGTGTGATGAGCGGCGCGGTACCCGCGCATAAGCAAGCAGCAAAATTAGACAGCCGCTTGCTTATGCGCGCGGTACTCCACCAGCCTTAAGTCAGCCGATAAACGCGTTCGGCATTTTCCTTAAACAGCTTTCGTTTGTTCTCTTCGCTGGCCCCCTTTACCAGGAAATTCAAAGCATCGAACCATTGCCGGTAACTGGCGGCCAGAGTGCAAACGGGCCAGTCACTGCCGAACATCACCCGATCCCAGCCGAAGCTGGCAATGACGTGTTCAATCGCCGGACGCAAATCTTCCACCGTCCAGTTTTCAACGTCTGTGTTGACGACAATGCCGGAAACTTTGATGACGACGTTCGGCAAGTCGGCGATTTCTGCAATTCGTTCGCGCCAAGCGTCGTAATCTCGATTCTTTATGTCCGGGTTTCCGCAATGGTCGAGTATAAAGCTGACGTTTGGGCATTCCTTGACCAGCCGAATCGCCACAGGCAATTGGTGGTCACGAACGCAAATGTCGAACGATAGCCCGAACTCCGCCAACGAGCGGATGTTTTCCGTAAACGTCGTAGTCGTCGAAAGCTCATCCGGTTCCGATTGCAGCAATCGCCGAATGCCTTTCAGGTTAGGGTGCCCGGCAAACTGACGAACGTATTCGCGGAAGTTGTCGTGTTCGGGACGCCCGTTGGCTACAACACCGGAAAGCGGATTGTCATCGCGTTCGCTCAATTCCAGAATGTAACGCGTTTCATCAGGGATGAAAGCTTCATCAATATCCGCTTCGACATGGACGGATTTGATGACTTCTATTCCTCTCGTGGCTTCAAGGTAATCGTCAATCCGAAAGCTACGATTCAGCTTTGGCTGGTTCGCCGTCCACGAATAAGGCAGTTTGTCCAAATCCCATAGGTGTTGATGTGTGTCTATGATCTGCATTGTTTAAGCTCCAAAAGAAATTGGGCGACTGAAAATGCTTCAGCCGCCCAATTTGACCAATTGAATTGAAGTTGAATCGTGACCGGTGAA
>JBGAPB010000147.1:0-14148 GCA_044221525.1 Blastocatellia bacterium
GGCGCAATCATCACAGGATTTCTGGCTGATGCGCCCTTTCATATCCCGCTTGTCCACGTGCTGTTGGTAGAAGCTGTCTTACTCATCCTACTTGCATTGATTTTCCGAGCTTGTATTCAGAGTTAGTAAGCTGCTCTGAAATTTTATAGTTTTGCCAGGCCAGATAAATACTGCTGAACGCCAGTGCGATTGTCGCAGCCATTCTCAACCAACTCGGAATTTGTCGCTGAACACTCTGTTTGGGTTTGAAGGGCAGAACTTTGGCAGTTGAAAGCTCCGACGTTGATTCCTGATGACTGGCGATTTGCGCCATCAAATTGTCTTTAATGCCCGACGAAGGAGCAGGTTGCGAAAGCGATAAAGGCAGCAATGCCGCAACTTCCGACCACTCATAGAACTCGCGTCGCTGTTCAACCGTGGCCTGGCGTAGAAAATCTTCTACTGCCTGCCTGGCATCAGCATCAAGCGCGCCAATCGCGTAAAGCGGCACAAGTTCTTTTACTTCGTCCCAAGTCATATTTCAGGTATTCGTGTGAGTTAGCGTTTCAGATTCTCAGAAAAGCTGGCGCGAATTTTCGAGCGAGCCGGATTGGTGGAGGATTGCTCCAACAATCTCCATCTTGAGTTACGCTTTTACACCAGTTTTAGATTGCGAGCAAAACCGAAAAAGACAGAAAGGCAGGTGAATACCTAACCTTTCTGTCTTTTAGCTTCAAAATCGGACAATCAAATTAAGGTTTTAGCGTTCGCAGGTAGGCCACGATCAACCAACGTTGGTCGTCGTCAAAGCGCACGCGATGCGAAGGCATGGGCGATTTTCCGTTGGTGATCTTCCAGAACAATTCTCCATCGGAGTTTGCCTGAACCATTTTGCTTGCCAGATTTGGTGGAGGCAGCGGCTTGCCGTCGCGTTTGGTCATGGCCGACATCCAGCCGTTGCCTTTGCCGGATCTGCCGTGACAATCGGCGCATTTTTGCAGGTAGTATTCCTGCCCCAGTTTGGCAGCATCGGAGCGGCCTTTGACAGGGCTGGTCAAGTTGGCTGCTTCGGCTGCAGCTTGCCATTGCTGTTTGATTTTGCCGTTTTCCATGACAACTGGCGGTTCTGCGCGCGGAGGAAAAGGGTCAGGCGCAGGCGTTAACGCCGGTTTTGCTGTGCTGACCATGACGGGCATATTGCCAGCCATCTGTCTTTTTTCGCCGGGTTGCAGGTCAAACGGCGAATTTGGCGTCGTCTGACCGGAAGGGCCAACCGGTGTTGGACTGACCGCCGGACTTGCAGCGGTTTGAGGCGATGATTGGGCCGCAACTTCAGCCGGTGTAGCCGTGGCGCTTGCAGTTGCCGGATTCGCCGCCGAGCCGTCTGCGACGGAGCTCTTGCTGCATGCAATTCCAAATGCGGCAGGCAATGCCAATGCGAAAGTCAGTAGTAATTTGGTTAAAGATAATTTCGTGTGTGCTCTCATAAAAATCCTTTCAAGGTATAAATGTTTGGCTCAATAACTCCAGGCCATTGTGGCCAGGCCGCCAGCCGCAGCGAAATGCCCGAAAGGAGCATTCGGGTCTACTTTCAATCCAATTTGTTGAGTGTCGAGGGCGATTGCGTGATTTTGCAATGCCGAAGCCACAACTTCACGGAAACTGCGCTGTTCGGCAACAGTGCCGAGAGTCAGAATGCGGCTCAACTTAATCGGTTCGTTTTCCGGCAACAGGCGATCTCGGTAAAAAATAATCAGACGGAAAAATTCGTCTTCGCGTTCTTCCGGCGAACACTCCACCTCGCGAACCAGGATCGGTTGATCGCCACGCACAATAACTGCGCTGAAGCCGCGATCATTTAGACTGACGATCACTTGATCATCGCCCAACCGTTGCCGCATCAACCACTGAGCTTCACCCAGATGCTGCGGCAGGATCAATCCAACCGGCCAGCGTAATTGTTTGAATATGCGTTCGTACTGTTCCAACACCGAGTTGTGTACGGCGGTGACCAGCCATTGAGGTCGTCCATGAAAAGCGCTCAATTTGGAGTGACTGATTTTCAGATCGGTAAATTTCTGCCCGAATGCGCGCTCGATTTTCCATTCCAGTAACTGCTCCAGTTCCTGGCGCGAGTGCGGGTTGGAATCAAGTGTGATGACCTGGCTGCGCGCACTGCCTGTCGGAAGGGCCACGCTCAATGCACTCGGGCGTTTGATCCCTGCCTGATTGGCGGTTCTGGTCAGGTGTTCGATCAGCGAAGATTCGTTGGTAATGTTCGGCTCGGTGAAACTGCCTTCGACCAGTCCCGCAGGCAATCGCAAGACGCCCAAATTGCGCGGTTCAAATTCGCCCTGGCTTCGTTTCAGTGTGACGATTGAAAGATGGGTTTCACTGATGGCCAGTGCAGTGCGGGGAAGTTCAGGCGCAGTTAGAAAGTTCCACAAGCCGGATAAAACAGGAATTTGTTGCATAAAAGGATCAAAAAGCCGTCGGTGACGGTTCAGTGTTAGTACTCTCTGTAAGCTTTGCCGTTGGAATCAGCTCCCTCGGCTCGACTTTTGACATCGCCGATGCCGCCACCCTGAGAACTCAGGTCGAAAGCGTCGCTTGGTGCAGGGATTTCCTCCCAGCCGCAATCAGGGCAAAGAGGGTCTTTGGGCAATTCTCTAAGGTATTGGGATGTAACCAACTCCTGAAGGCTTTGCGGCGGTTTATCTTTGTCTGTGGTGTAAAAATCAATTGCGCGGCGCATTGCCCACAGGTCTTGTTGCAGCACGACCTCTTTGGCGTGATGAAGGTGGGCCAGGTATTTGGGTATGGCGACTGCCGCCAAAATCGAGATGATGACCATCACGATTAGCAACTCCATAAAAGTGAAGCCGCGTTGAGCGCGATGAAACAATCGGCGATCTGATTCCAGGTTTGAGATTCTAATTTTCATTGTTTACCACTCGGAGTAATAAGTTTTTCCGTCTAGCGACAACTGCCTGTATCGGCTTCGGACATCATACACGTTCTGGTCGCCCCCAAACGAATCAGGCTCATCCTGCACTGATCTGGTTTCCCAATCATCGCGTCCTGTCATCGGGTCTATTGGTTTTCGCCGTAGGTATCGCTTGATTACTCCGGTTGGGAGTAGTTTTTGCCCGTCAAACTTTTCAACGCCTTCGACAAGAATGTCCAGGCTTTCCGGGTAACAGGCATGTTTTTCCGGGTTTTTCAGGAAGCGGGTATCAATCACTTTTTCTTCGCAATCCTTGTGGTATTGATCAATCGCCAGGCGAATTTCGCGCAAAGACCGCTTTAATTCCCGCTCCTTCTGTTTCCGCGATAAATTGCGGGCGACAGGGACGGCTCCCACAGCCAGGATTGAAATGATCAAAAGAGTAATTATCAGTTCAAGCAGAGTGAACCCAGATTCGCCAACTCTGTAATTACGTGAGAGTTCGGTGAATCTAACTGGCCAGAATTGACGAGTTTTATTCTTGCCGGTCTCTACCATGTTCTGTACTCCGTGCCGTCCAATGCCTTACCGGGAGCTTTGCTGTAAACATCAAAAACACCGCTGGATTGGCTGGGGCCAGAACCGGATGCCGAAAAAGGGTCGTCTTCCATTGACCGCAATCCCCAATCGGCATTTCCGGTAAACGGATCAATCGGGATTCTGCGTAAAAACCTTCTGTAAGCGCCGCCAGTTTTACCCACCGGCTCATACCCATCTACCAAAACCTGTAGATCAGCCGGATAACAATCCTCCGGTTTGGTTTGGAATCTGGGTATTTCGTTATTGCGGCAGCTAATGTAATAACCATCAATGGCTTTGCGAATATCGCGCAGGTTGCGACGTAGTTCCAACTCTTTTTCACGTCTGATCATGCTGTGGGCAAAGGGAACCGTCCCCGCCACCATAATTGCAATGATTGCCAGTGTGATAATCAGTTCCAGCAGAGTGAAACCAGATTCACTCTGCCGGTTACCGGTTCTTGTCTTCTTGCTATCTGTCATTAGTCGAACTCGCCACCGCGTCACGGGTAATAACAACCTGAGCGGTTGAGCCGCTGGCCGGCGCGCTCTTTTTGTCAGCCAGATTTACTTTTGTGTCAGAGTTGTTAAAGGTGATATTGGATTCGCCTTCGGCAACTGCCGTAAATTCAATAACGACAACGTTGCCTTTGGCCGAAACCGGAGTCTTTTTCGGAGTGTTGATCTGAACTTTCAGGACTCCTTTATCAACGTCGAAGCTCAGTTCCGGTTGTTGGCCGAACATTTCTCCGCCGCGCACGGTTTTGACCTTGAGCTTCTTGTCGTCAAAACGAATCGCCAGATTGGCGCCGACCATCTCGCCTTGTCCATTGGCTTCGACCGTCAGATTGAAGGACTTGCCAATCTGCTGGCGAATCGGGGCAGGCGATAGGTTGAAATTGACCTTGCGGCTTAATGCGGTTGGCAGAGCACGATCAACTTTGCCGCCGTTCGGAGTCACACCGGCAAAGTCAGTCGGTTGCGGAGCGGTTTGAGGTTTGGTTTTTGCGGCCTTAGCTTCTTCAGCTTCTCTCTTTTTCTGTTCTTCGTATTCCTTCAGCATTTGAGCGCGTTTGCGCTTAATCTCATCGCTGTCCGGGTTCATTCTTACAGTCGCTTGAGGGACAGGGGTTTCTGGACCAACGACTGTTCCTTCTTTCAACTCTTTTTCTTTAGGGGCGGCATTGCCTTCGCCAGCACCTGCTCCACCATTGAGTTGGCTTTCCGGTTGCGGAGGCGGCTCCTGGTATTGAGGCTCCTGCGGCTGTGAACCACCACCGGTGGATCTGACCTGAATCAAGTCCTTGTTGTCCAGTTTTGTTTTTGGAGGTGTTGCAACAGGTGCAGCGCTATTTGGGTTTGAAGCGTTTTGAATCTGCGGCTGCGAACTTGTGCGCGGAGCCGCAGATGTTTGAGTTCCAGCGTATTGATTGTTCGGCGTAAGCGGGATGTTTTGTTGCTGCGGAGCTTGCTCCAGAGCAATCAGGCGGCGATCCTGCTCTTCTTCCATCTGAGCGCGATAGATGACATCTTCAATTTTGGGTGACAAGCCGCCTTGACCAGGTTGGCCGCTGCCAGCCTGAAGAGCCAGAAAATCTTTGGCGCTGATGCCAGCCGACCGAACAATGTGCGGAGTGACTGTGATGACAATGTCACTCTGACGTGAATCCTGGCGCGGTGTCGTAAACAATCTGCCGAGAATGGGAACCATGCTTAAAACCGGAATGCCTGCACGCGACTCGCCTTTGCTGTCCTGATTGACACCGGCAACCACCGCGGTCACTCCGTCTTTGATACGGGCAGTCGTGTTCAGCGAACGCTGAGTAAATGTCGGAGTCAGGTTGACGTCACTACCTGATGACAGCACGTCCGAGGTTTCAAACTTCATCTGGATTTCAACGTAGCCTTCGTTGGTGATCTGAGGTTTGGCGTCAATTACAAGTCCGACGTCCTTGTATTGAATAGAGTCAACAGGAAAGCCTCCACCAAAGCCACCGATTCCACCAATCCCACCGATTCCGCCCTGCTGGCCGCCGATTCCGCCAACACCGCCGATACCGGTTTGCTGGCCACCGATGCCTCCGACACCGCCGAAGCCACCATAGCCGCCATAAGTTTGGCCCAGACGCACGGGCACGCTGCGACCGACTTTGGTGACGTTTTGCTGGCCGTCCAGAACGTGAATCTGAGTCTTATGCAGCAACCTGGAATTGCCCTTTGATTGCAGTAACGAGAGTGTTGTAGTTGGCAGACCAAGTAGCGCGCCGTAACCGAGGAAGTTCGCGCCACTGGCGGCTCCGCCAATCACACTAACCGTACCTGCCAGAGCGCTTACCCCCAACCCGCCTAAATTAGTTAAGGAAGCTGTTGGCGATTGCTTGTAATAGTTCTTGCCTGTTTGTTTATCGGTGTAATCCAGAACGTCAATATTCTGTGGCGAGGTCGCAACCTGATTACCGATTTGCAGCATGCTGTCGTGCGAGACTTCATAAATTTCCACATCCAGCACGACTTCGTTTTTGTTCTTGTCCAGCATTTCCAGCATGTCTTGAACCAACTGGAGTTCCTGCTGTGTGGCTTTGACCAGAAGCACGTTGCTTACTGTGCTACCGCCACCGGCTCCTCCTCCGCCGCCTGTAAGCTCTTGTGCCTGACGGCCAGGGCCAAGAATAAGCTGCGCTGCTGTACGCGCCTGCTGAGCGTTGATGTTTCCAAGATAGAAGGTCTTGACGTAAAGCTTTTCAAAACGCGGTTTGTTGGTCGGGTTATCCTGGTAAACCATGATTGTTCGGCGGTCTAGCTGCTCGAACGTGTGCTTGGTCATCAACAGAACATGATCGAAGGCTCTGGCCACAGTCACATCTTTCAACTCGATGTCTACTTTGTCGTCTTTGACGTCCTTGTCGAAGATGACGTTGATGTCCAATTGCTTGGCCAGTGTTTTGGCAACTGATTTGAAGTTTGTGCTGAACTGAATATCAGTCACCGCGTCACGGCTGCGGGGATTGGACTTGATTTCGATAAAACTGGTTGGTTTGACATTGCCCGAAGGCGTTGTGCTGACCGGTTCCAGGCCACCAGCGACGGCTTTCTGTTGATCGAGCATTCGCTCCATCTTGATTCGCGCGACTTCGTTGCCCTGATCGTATTGATACGCCGCTCTATAAGCGGTGTATGCGCCTGCGTAATCGTTCTGGTCGGCCAGGGCGTCACCACGTTTGACATACATCAGCGAAGCTTGCTGCAAGGCGCGCAGGTAATTAAGCCTGTATTCCGGGTTATTCGGCTCAGCCGAAACGGCCAGCGCGTATGCTTGAGCAGCCAAATCCCATTGCTGAGTGGCTTCGTATTTCTTGCCTTCATTGAAGTTCTTTTTGCCCTTATCTCCAGCCAGAGCCGTCCCAGGCAATACCAGGCAGAGCGAAAGGAACAAGGCTAGAATTCTGCGAGTCGTAATGTTTGTGTTCATGGTGACCTTCTCTATTATTTTGATGTCGAGGTTCGACTAGCTCGGTTCAAGTTACGACAAAGGTTCGGCGGCCTTTGTCGTAATGCAAAAGCAGCTAAAACTACGCCGTTAAAAGCGCAAAATCAATCATTCAAAACTTTGCGACTTAATGCCAAGCCGCGTGTCAGGGTAAGGGAACGGGACCGGGTTTGTCGGGCTGAAACTCCTGTGCGATTGGTTGTCGCAACAAAGGCTTCAACGCTGGTGACGCCATTAGCGTTCCAAAAATCACTTGGCCAAGTCCGTCAACTCTTCAACGAACGTGACGCGATTGATTTCATGCAACGTCGTTTGGCCTTCAAAAACCAGTCGCAACGCCGATTCACGCATACTGCCAAGCCCTTCCTGAACGGCGACTCGGCGGACTTCTGATCCGGGTTTGCGCTGGATGATTAACTCGCGAATGGTGTCGGACATATCCAAAAGTTCATGAATCGCTGTTCGCCCGCGGTATCCGGTCTGATTGCAAACCTCGCAGCCGACGCTTTTATAAAAAACGCGATCTCGATATGTCTTCGGATTCATACCGGATTCAATCAACTCGGCGTCATCCGGCTGGTATTTTTGTTTACAGCGCGAACAAAGCACGCGCACCAGTCGCTGTGCCAACACACAGTTGAGCGCCGAAACAAAGTTGTATGGTTCGACTCCCATGTTTATAAAACGCCCGATCACGTCAATAACGTTGTTGGCGTGAACGGTTGTAAAAACCAGGTGACCGGTCAGCGCGGAGTTGATGGCGATTTGTGCTGTTTCGTTGTCGCGGATTTCGCCGACCATGACTTTGTCAGGGTCGTGTCGCAAAATCGAACGCAAGCCGCGCGCAAAGGTCAACCCTTTCTTTTCGTTGACCGCAATCTGTGCGACGCCTCGGAGCTGGTATTCAACCGGGTCTTCGATGGTAATGATCTTGTCTTCGTCGTTACGGATTTCGTTCAGCGCGGCGTAAAGCGTAGTAGTTTTACCTGAACCAGTCGGCCCTGTGACCAAAACCATTCCATAAGGTTCCAGGATGAAGCGCCGGAATTTTGCCAGCAACGTCGGGTCAAAACCCACGACTTCAAGCCGCAAATCCTTGAAGGATTCGTTAATCTGCTCTTTATCAAGGATACGAATTACCGCGTCCTCTCCATGTACTGTCGGAATGATGGAAACGCGGAAATCAACTTTGCGTCCTTTTATCTGCATGCGGAAACGCCCGTCCTGCGGAACGCGGCGCTCGGCAATATCAAGTTCGGACATGACCTTGATGCGAGAGATGATTGTCTGGTGGTGGCGTATGTCAATCGGATCGCCAGCTTCATAAAGCGCGCCGTCAATTCGGTAACGGACGACCATATCGTTGTCGCGCGTTTCCATGTGAATGTCGGACGCGCGCTTTTCCAGAGCCGTAAAGACAATAGTATCAACGAGTTTGATGATCGGCGACATTTCAGCATCGCCAGATAAACGATCAAGATCGAGAACTTCTTCGCCCTGATCGGTTTCTCTGACCAGAGAAACTCGAAAGCCTTCGGTCGCCTCCTGCAGAACTCGTTGAGAGGCGTCCCCTTTTCGCAAAACTCCTTCGATGGCGCTGGCTGTTGCCACTTCGACCTTCAAATGAGTGCGAAGCTGGGCTTTGAGTTCATCCAGCAGCATCAAATCCGAAGGATCGGCCATGGCTATTACCATATGGCCGTTTTCGCGGCGAAGCGGGACGAATTTGTTCCGCAACATCAGGTCAACCGGCAGCGATTGCACCAGTCCGTAATCCACCGGCTGGTTTTCAAGTTGAATAAAATTGAGACGATAACGTGCAGCCAGACGCTCCGCAGTTTCGCGCTCTGATTGCTGATTTGTTGGTTCTGCTGAAATAGCCATGTGAAATCCAAAAAAAAGTAATTACGAGCCTGCTTTGCTGACCATTTGCAGCAGCGGCAGATAGATGGCCAAAAGAATCGTGATGACGACTCCGGCCATAACAAGCAAAATTGCGGGTTCAATCAAACTGGTTAATTGACCCAATTTGACTTCGGTTTCCGCATCGTAAAAGCCTGAAACTTCGTCCAGCATCTCACGCAAAGAGCCTGAACGCTCGCCGACGCCAATCATGTCGGTTGCCAGTTCCGGAACCCAGCCGGATTCAGCCAGGCTTTCTGTAAATGGCTTGCCTTCGCGGACTTTGGGAAGCGCAGGCTCAGTGCTTCTCAAAAGCTCTCGATTGGCGACTGAATTCATTGCAATTTGGAATGATTCGACCACAGTAATGCCGCCTGCCAACAAAGTCGCCATGCTTCTGGAAAACTGAGCTGTCGTCATCTGCCTGACCAACTCACCGATAATCGGGATTTTCAGTATCCAGCGATCCATTGTTCGTCTTCCATTTTCTGTTTTACGCCAGGAATAAATTGCTGCAATTAATCCCAGCAGCGCAGGAGCCAGCCAAAACAGGTTCTCACGTATGGCTTTTGACAGGCCGACAACAACGATGGTGATTGTTGGTAGTTCTGATCCCATGTTTTCGTAAAGGGATGAAAATTGTGGGATGACGAACGTTGTCAAAACTGCAATAAGTACAACTGCCGCGCCAAGCAACAAAACGGGATAGGTCAAAGCGCCACGAATTTTACGGCGGAGTTGGGCAATTGCTTTTGTGTACTCAACATAACGGCGCAAAACATCATCAAGGTTGCCGGAACGCTCACCTGCCAGGATCGAGGCGGTATAAATTTTGGGGAAAGTGTCGCCTTGTGCGGCAAACGCTTCGGAAAGGGCGCTGCCAGATTTAATTCGCGACTCTACATCCGCCAGCACCGAACGCAACCTGGCATTCGGCGATCTTTGGCGAAGCATTTGAATTGATTGTAGTACAGGCAGTCCGGCATGAATCAACGCAGCCAATTGCTGGTTGAATAGCAGGAAGTCGTCCATCTTAATTTTGACGAACCGTTGACCTGTGCTGCTGCGCCCGCCTTGGCCCGAAGATTCAAGAGAGAATATCCTGTAACCTTCAAGTTGTAGTCTTTGCCGCAGTTCTTTTTCGGATAGTCCTTCGACCGTGCGCGTCACAATGTCGCCTGCCGGGGTTCCCAGTCTGCAAATAAATTCTGCCATGTTGTGTTGCTCTCGCTGAAATTGAGTTCGCTTATGTGTGAGTGGAGTTATGTGTATTAGCCGAATGCGATTCCAGTCATTGCTTACAAGTCAAAATGAGGGTGATGCAGGCTGACTGGCAACTGAGGCTATCTGTAAGGGC
This sequence comes from Blastocatellia bacterium, assembly GCA_044221525.1. GTDB lineage: Bacteria > Acidobacteriota > Blastocatellia > RBC074 > RBC074 > RBC074. The sequence continues at coordinate 10,251 of JBGAPB010000147.1, forward strand.
AATCGCGTCGGATTTGAGGTATCCGTCTATTTCTTATATTTCAGATTCGCCGACAACTAACAAGCGCCACATCGTGTCGCTGTTTTGTGTCATTGCTATCGGTCGGCAGTACACACTTAGCCTTTTTTGAAAAAGAACTCCGCGTATTCCACGCTCTGATTGCAATCAGGTTTCAGAAAATTTTGTGAATTCGTTATTTACCCTTCAAAAAAAGTTTGAGCGCAATCACTTTGATGATTGCGCTCGGCATAAAAACCGTCATTGCGAACAATGACGGTCCAGCGGTGGCACGTGTGTGAGGTTTGTGTGAGGCGGCCTTCCGCTTGGTTAAATTATAACGGACATAAGCTGCTTCCATTTGTCGGGTATTCGACACTGGAGCCGCAACTTGGTGGAATAACCGGAATAGTGATTGAGTATCCGGGGGCGTTAAAAGTAGTTGCGTATCGCAGATTATGTCCGCCGCTAAATGCGCCGACTTTTGTCGCAGTTGCACCCATCAGAGGTACATTCGCGAGCGTGACAGTGGCGCCCGAAGGATTGCAAACAATCTTGGGTGAACCATTGCCGTAAAAAGCCGCCCAGCCAGTACGCCCAGTGGGAACTATTGTATTGATAGGGGGTGAGGTGCGAACCGATGTAATTCGTTGTTTATCAGAAGCCAGGAAACAATTCAGAGGTAGTGATCCTGAGAAAGTGTGCTCAGCATCGTCATGCATCAGGAAGAACAGAGTGCCGCTAAATAAATTGCCGGTAACCAAGTCCGACATTGGCGTGTAGACATAAATCCTTGTGTCAGCCAAAGGCGCGCCAACTGCGCCAACTTGACTTGGAAAACTGTCCAGCACCATCGAATAAGGCAGCGAATCGTATTGAGCACTATTGAAGAACATTGTCGCTGTGGTTCCATCAGCGTTGATTGGCGAAGCGAAGTTGCCGTCGCGACGAGCCGCGGCCATTGCTGCCAATCCGAATCGGTGAGCGGTAGAAGTCACAACCAGCTCATCGCCTGCAAGATAATTGAAACTGACAGGACGACCCTGTGTATCAACGGCAACGGCAACCAGATACCCGGTGATATTTGGATCAAGGTCAGATGCCAAAAACGTCGTCGTTTGATTCCCAGTTAAGCACAGGAAAGCGTCAGCGATACTGCAAGTGTTACTATCAACAAAAAATACGTGAACTACAACGTCTTGAGACGGATTGACATTGGTAATATTGAACCGGGTATTGACCTGAGAACTGAGAGCGTCGCTGGTGTAGTAGTTAAAGAAGAGAACACTACCGAGCTTGTTTTCGCTGATTCCCCGCCCCTGTGAGGCGTCAGCCGCGCTGCCAGGCAGCCCCTGTATTCCTTGAGCAGAGGCTTGACCTGCCAAGCTCAGGCATAAAAAGGCCAGCACAGCAATTAATGAATAATTGGACAATAAACGGATATGTGAGGTTCGCATCCTTTTCTCCTCTCGACACGACGTTAGCCCTAATTTGAATGGTCGAAACAATTTGACGGTTGTGAGGCGGTGGATTTGTTTCGAATCCAGCAATACTGGATCAAGGCGCAAACGCCAACAGAAATTTTAGAATTCAACAGAACTTGTAATAAATAGAGTGATTCCCCTGTTGCCCAACGAGAAATTCAACGGGGATGCTTCAAAATTGCACAACTGCAAAATCAATCAAGAAAAGTAAGCCCCTATCAAGAACTGCTCAATCATATATATCTGAAGTGATGTTCGCTGCTAATTGAAGGGGACAAGGGCGCGGCTACGAAAGGGGCGCTTCTTAGGTGAAGCTTTTTGAGGTTCGCTACCGACGCGGGCGGATTCTAGCTTCGATCATGCAGTGAGTCAACCAGCTTTTGGTCTTTGCCAGTGTTTAATAATTTCATTCTCGTGAAAGTTGGGCGAAATAATGAAGTTGCCCATTTTGATAAAATTGCCAAAGCTTGATTAGTGCTTGTGTATATGGAGAGCGGGGGCTGCCATGGCAATCACCGAGTGAGGGTTGGCTAGCCAAAGACATGGCCTCGTGCTAATCTATGAACTCTTTTGGCAAAAGTATTTTTTGGCATAAAAGCGCATTGACGACTCCAATCTGCGGACGCCTCGACGCAAATTTAGACGTGAAAAATCTGGGTTGCTAACGTTACGCCTCACAGCGTGAGGTAGTGCATTTTCAATAGTTCAGGGGGACGTTGAATCCATAGTGGTTGGTCAGGAATACGAACTTACTCACTCGCTTGATTCTTCTGTGGCGATTTCGCTGTCGGGAGGTAGAGCCACCTCGAGTTCGCCGCCTAGCAAACTCACTTTGAGCTTTGTTGATGGGTTGTGTGCTGGCAGGACAGGTCTGTTTCTGTCAGGTCGGCGAACTTCAATTGGGCGCGGTGAAGATTGCGATATTGTTCTTGATGGACACACGGTTTCAAGGCTTCACTGTGAAATTACGCGGTTGGGAACCGCGTATATGCTGCAAGATTTCAGCCGTAATGGCACGTTTGCAAATGGACAACGTGTGCAAAAGGTTAAACTGAAAGATGGTGATCATATTCGTATCGGCCAGAATATTCTGCTTGTGCATTTAACCTCATCAGTTGGAACCGGCCTGCTGGACAGCCGTAAGACAACTCCCAATTGGTTGCCGCCGGTCATCGAACTTAGCCCGCACATCGTTGTCAAAGGGCTGGAAGAAGGAGTCACTCAGCCGTTCACTCAGGATCGCATCACCATTGGGCGGCGAACGGACAACCAGGTGATTTTGGAGGGGGACAACATCTCGCGGAATCACGTGGCAATTGAGCGGCGTGAGGGCAAGTATTTCGTTGCTGATCTTGGCAGCGCCAACGGAACTCATTTGAACGAAGAGCAAGTTGAACTGGCTGAGCTAGGCGATGGAGACAGATTGCGCATCGGCAATTTTACTTTGACCGTTAGTTTGCGCGACCAGGATTGCGTTTTGAATTTCAAAAGACCGACAAAGTGATTGATGCTTACACGTTTGGCTGAGTTAGCTGAGCAGGCCTTCAATCTTTGACACAAACTTTCTGCGGCGATCCAAATGAATATGCTCGGGCGCACTATTGGTAATTACGAGGTCATCAGCCCCTTCGGCGAAGGCGGTATGGGGGAGCTTTACCTGGGACGCCACACGCGTTTGGCGCGCGAAGTTATTGTCAAAACCATTCGCACAGAAGATTTCAGTCCGCGCCAGGTTGACCACCTCAGAGAGAGGCTTGAGCGCGAAGCTTTTGTCCAATCGCAGCTCGACCATCCCAACATTGTGCGTGTTTATGATTTCATCGCCGTCGGAGACACGACGTGCATCGTGATGGAATATGTTCCTGGGCGCGATCTGCGAAAGATGATTACTCGCGAAACCGGGCCGATTCCCGATTATCGCGCGCTGAAACTTTTCAAACAGGTGCTGGCGGCAATTGATTATGCGCACAATTTTATCTACTCGGACAAATCCGGCGCGCGCCATCAGGGCATCATTCACCGTGATCTGAAACCTGCCAACATACTGGTCACGCCAGATGACATTGTTAAAGTCACAGATTTTGGCATCGTCAAAGTCCGTGGCGTCAAGGGCGGTACGCAAATGGGGTTCAATCCCGGTACGCCGGAATACATGAGTCCCGAACAGGCTCGCGGTCGCGAGTTGGATCATCGCTCCGACATTTATGCGCTAGGCGTGGTGCTTTACGAAATGCTGACCGGTCGCGTCCCGTTTGAGGGCGACGGCAGCGGAACATCCGATTACGAAATTCGGCGCGGACATATTGAAATGGCTGTGCCGGCAATGGCAGAGTTCTACCCTGGAATTTCGCCGGAACTGGAAAAGATAGTTTTCAAATCGCTTGAGAAAAATCCGGATGATCGTTTCCAAACTGCTC
>JBGAPB010000148.1:0-13405 GCA_044221525.1 Blastocatellia bacterium
GACCGCCGTTCCGTAACCCACGGCGGAGTTGCGCACGGTGAAAGGGAAAGACGCTCGTTGATGAGAACCAGCAGCGAGTTTGCGAACGGTGGCGCTCGCCAAAACTACCGCTCCTTCGAGCGCAAGAATAAAGTCCCATGGATTAACCATTCCTTCAGAGCTATCAATTTTGGGACCGATTGAAGCGTTCGGCGCGCCACCAGCACCAGAAGGGTTGAACTGACCGACAGAAGCGTTTTCAAGCCTGGGCAGGCAATCAATAAAGAGCGATGAGCGTAAATTGACCTTGCTGATCTCGCATTTTTTCCCCGTGGTTAATTCTGGCAAGACTTCGCAAAGCCTGCCCATGAAATTCTTCGCAAATTCCAGTTTCCCATCTATTCCTCCAGCTCCGAGAAGCGGAGCTTCAAAGCTGTCTTCGTTGGTGAGCGTCATCGTTGCATCAAGCCACTCGACAGCACTATCGCTGAGTGTATTCCGGCATTCGCGGAACATCTCGTCTTTCCCGGCAGACCGCTCAAACTTTTTAACAATGGTTCGCAGTTTCTTTGCTGACATCAAAAATTTGGCAAATTCCTCTTTGTCTTGTTGAGAGGCCAAATAATCTGCCTTGCTCGTTTCAATCTGAGACAATGTCATTTCCGCAAGCCTGCTACTTTGCAAAGCTATTAAGCTGCTCTTTGTCTTGCTAAGCGTCTCTATCCAGCCTTTGACATCTTTCCCGCTCTTGTTTTTTGCCTCATCCACAGCTTTCTGTACTCGCGCTGATAAATCTTGAAGGGTCAAGTGGCCAACTGAAGGTAACTTAGGAAGACTCAATATACGTTTGATAATTTGCCTATAGTCCTCAAGTCTTTCGGATTGCGAACCGAGAATTGCGTCTCGCCCTGTTGCATCATCCCCATCATAAAAACCGCTTCCACCATTCCACGGGCTAACCATCGGCGTTGGGCGGTAACGATTCAAAAAGAAATCCAGCAGTTCTTCCTCGGAAGCGGCGGTTTCCAGCACGAACGCATCACCTTGCCAAGCGGCGCGCACTTCAGGGTCAAGCTGTTCGGCGACGAGCCGCAAAATACCAAGAGCTTTCAAGTAATGAAGCAGCGGCGCGGGCGAACAGCCGCGCAGTTCAATTCGATTCGACATCAGAGAACCTCCTTATCAATTGGGAATTTGCTGGCGCGCACATCAGCGGCGCGAATAAGGCATTCGAGAAAAGCCAGGCGAAAGATGCCGACCTCATCGCGCAGCGCAATCATCCGTTCCAGCCAGGACTTGCTTCCGTTGTCGGACGCGCCAAGCGTCATTGGCGCAAGATTGAGTTTGATGGCTTCGGTAATTACTCCATCGCCCAAGTCTGCGGCGGGTAATTCGTCGTCATCCCAAATGCCGCGCGCGAATTTCTTCATGTTTTCCGTGGACTCAGGACGGGGCGGCTTATGCTCTCCCGCCAATGAGCGAATGCCGAGTCGAACTTTGCCGTGATGGCAGGCGGCAAGGTACACCGTCAGATCGTCAGCTCCGGTTTGCAGCAAGGCGAGCGCGCTGGCTAACTCGTGGCGAAAATGCGGGCGCGTGTGTTTGCCGCCCCGCTGCGACTTGGCGAGCAAGCTCTCGTAAACATCCAGCACTTCAGGCGTTCCGTGCAACGTGCGCTGAAAGATCGAATGCGCTTTGCCCCAGTCGTGATGGTGAGTGGCGCGGATGATTTCTTCGCGCCAGGCGGTCAGAGGCAAATCCTTCAACGCTTCAAGAATCTCCACGCATCTGGCTTTGGCTTCAGCGGAATGCGCGGTCAGTGTTTGCGTGTAATTTTGCTCTGACAGTAAGTCGTCGGGATATGCTTCTTCGGGTTCTTCTACTTCCGGCAAAACCGGGCTGACGGTTTCCTTTCTGCTCGCGTCCCAGCCGACTTCCAGGTTGTAAGCTCCGCTGCTGCTATCGAGCAGAATCGAAATGCCGGGACGTAGCATTGCGTCGGTAAACTTGACCCATTGCCCAACGGCTTTTTTCTTGTCGTCCGATGTGGCAAGCGGATCCCAAATCCACGCCAGCGTTTCTTTTTTCAGGAAAGCTTTGAATTCGTACAACGGAACCGGACAGAGTTCATCGCGTGACAGCGCGGGAATGTTGCGCGCGGGTTGTTTGCCTTCCAACGGTCGCCAAGCCACGGAAACGTCGCGCTCTTCGCCGCCTCTGACAAAGCGTGAAACGTCTAAATCAAAGCCAGACAAATCCGGCGTCGTGTCGAACAACTCGACGATGTCGCGCTTTCGCAAAACGTGTGTCGGCGTGTAGTCGTCGTGGTAATCAGGCAAATCCTGCGGCGCGGCGGAAGTTAGTTCACTGATGATCTCGCGGGCCTTTTGCAATTGTTCCCAGGCATATGGAGCTGCGATGGTGTTCTGATCTTTTTCTTCCAGTTTGTCTTCGGTTTTGTCTTTGAGCTTTTCCTGCACTGGCTTGTGCTCAAGGGGACGGTCTACCCAAAAAACGTTGGCTTCAGGAAATTCGCCTTTGCGATTACAACGCCCGAAGCGTTGCACCAGACTGGAATACGGCGCAAGGTCAGTGACAAGCAGTCGCGAAGAAATGTCCACGCCCGCTTCGACAACCTGCGTGGCGACAATGATTCTGTTGGGGCTGTCGGAAGCAGGAGCATTCTCAAATATCTGCTTCCAGCGCTTTCTTTCCGCAGGGCGAAACCGCGAGTGAATCAAAATGATTTCGGGCGCGTCAGGGTTGATAACTCTGGCCTCGTCCTTCTTCAGCTTTTTGGGCTGCGGGTGATAAAAGTCTTGTAGCGCGACGTAAGTTTCTTTCGCGCGATTGACCCGATTCACAACAATTAGAGTTTGCGTTCCGATTTGATGGCGCTCTTTGACGAATGCCGCCAGCCCGCTGGGTAAGCGGCACTCTTGCGGAGCTACCTGAAGGGATTTGTGAGCGGAAAGCCGGTCTGCCAAAACCTTTGTGGCTCGGTCTGCTTCTGATAACTCCAACAACGTCAGGTTTTTAATCTTCGGAGTAAAATCAATGGATCCCAGCCATTCGTTGCTGAGAGTTGCCGACATCCAAATGGATTGTGACTTGCCGACCGTTTGAAACTTTTCTCGCAGCGCGGCCATTTGCGTCGAAGTCGCCAGGCCATCGGCCATCAACTGCACCTCGTCATAAACCCAAAGGCAATCGTTATTGAGCAAACCAAAATGCAGCGGCCAGCGGTAACGACTCATGGCATAACCGCGATTCAACGCGCGTGATAGCAACATGTCCTGTGTGCCGATAAGAATGCATTCCTTCTCAGGATCAGTATCCCACTTATCACTGACTGTACCGCCCATTAACACGTAAACTCGAAAGCGACTTTTCTCGATCAATCCTGCGTCCTCAAGATTTTTGATGGCTTGTTTGGTCACGTCACACGTTTGCTCGACCAACGTTCGCATCGGCAGACAATATACTAATCTGCGCCCGATGCTTCCCGGGTGTTGCAATCGCTTCCACAAAAATCCGCCGATGACGGTTGCTGTTTTCCCGGCTCCCGTTGGCGCTTTGATAAGATCATTAAATCTCTTACTGGTCGCAAACCGAAGCTGATAATCAAAAGGCGCATTTCCAAATGCTATTTTGAAAAAATCTTGGTAGTCCATTGTTATTCCTTCCTGTCGGTATAAATCCTCAAGGTTTCTCGTAACTTTTCGAGCATCGTTTCGCGCAGCTTAATTGGCTCCACCACCAGCGCATGCTCCCCGTACTGCATGACCCAGCGCGCTACTTGTTCAAGTGCGGCTTCGGTCGTTTCAAAGCTCAGGCGAAGTCCACCATCTGGTAAATCCTCTCGGTGTTGCGTCGTGTGGTAGGAGCGTTCGCGGGCATAGCGGGCTTGATAAGCGTCAAATTCCACTACGACCGTGACCGGTTCGCCGCCTCGGAACATGCCAAAGCCGAGCTTCAAATATTCCTTGGGATTCCAATCTGCGGGCGGATCGAAACGGCGGCGAGTGCGGATTGGATTGGTTATTCTTCCGGCGTGAAAGTCTCTGTAATCCTGTTTGCCCACATCCCAACAGATGGCGTACCACTCGCCCATCCAGTTATGCACCAGCAACACGTTGATTTCGCGTTCGGTGCGTTCGTTGTTGTGTGGCGAAAAGTATTCGATTTGCAGCGTTTCTCTGTGTGTGGCGGCTTCTGTCAGTTGGCGCAAAATCTGCGGCGAAACGTCGGCTGCCGGTTCGGGTGCGAAGCTAATGGCTTGCTCCAACGCCGTCATATCTACGCTGACTTCCTGGGGCAACAATGTTGCTAAATTACGTAATGCGCCACGCACCAATTGAACTTCCGTGGCTTCACTTAGACGGCGCAGCAATCGTTCGGCAATGAAAAAGCTGAGCAGTTCGCCTTCCGTTAATTTGATGGGCGGTAGTCGCCAAGCCGGATCAGTGAAACAGAAACCGTTCTTTTCACGATTAAATTCCAACGGCGCGCCCCAGTCATTTTCCAAAGCCCGCAAATCGTTTTGCACTGTGCGCGAATGACGCTCCGTGATGCGCGCCAAGTCGGCTTTGGTCGGATAACTGCCACGCTGAATTTCGGCGCAGAGCTTTCTCAGTCGGTCATAGGCATGTAGGTGAACTCTCTGCGGCGGTTGGCGTTCGGTGCTTGATTTTTGTATTTGATCGCTCATACAGGTAAGAAGGTATCTCAGCAGGGGAGAAGCGTAATTTCTCTCCAGGAAAAAAATGTTTCTGTAAACTTCTGGCTACGGGGTTGGCCAAAATTACTAGCTGATGTTACGCGATGCCAAATTAAGCAAAGCGTTTGACTGCTTCTTTGTTCCGATAAGGGACGGTTGAAAGTAACCCGACGATTCATCACTGGTTGGCGTAGAATTTTCTGCCGCGTCCTGTGGTGATGCTTGAATTTTGCGCTGGGAGGAATTCAGGCGTCCCCACAGGACGCCAATTCTATTCGCCGCTTTTCCCGGCAGTGAACTGCCGCGCTAATTTCAACCGTCCCTACCGGGACGAAAACCATGTCAAACCGAATGCTCACTTCTTCAGCGCGTAACATCAGTCACTAACTGGCCGTGCTCTGCAGTGAAATTGAATGGCAGAGTTTCTGGCCTGCTACCGTGTCAAAAAAATAGCCTTTCGCTTACACGCAGAATGCTGACATTAGAAGATTTGCTTTATTTCTATGCTTGATTGGGGCTTAGGAATTCAGGACAGACCTAGCTTAATCGCGTTTCATGGAAGGGTAAAGAAAAATACCGCTTTGAGTGTGATATTTTTTATAACTTTTGAGAAAAAGGATTGCCGATATATCTGTCGCCCGCCGGGGCTTTGAATTTTTGCCAACCATACCCAGGGTTTCACCCATTGGTATCTACACAAGTCGGCAAACGGCTAACCGCTTATTTGACAAGCTTCTTTTCAATAGCCCAGCCGTTCACGGCTGAGGATGGTGGCGTTATTAATGTCATAGCCCGGTTCTCACCGGGCTTACCAAACGCTTTAGCTAAGCTTCCTGGAAGCCCGGTGAACCGGGTTAACACAAATGATGGCGACGTTTACCCGGCGGTGAACCGCGGGCTAGTGAAAAAAGTGGTGTAGATACCAATGGGTTTCACCCTGGGCTAAATTCTTTTCGCCCCACCGGAGTTCTGTTCGGAAAGTCATTTTCTTGATCTCTATAGATACGCACAGTTCTGTGCGCATCAACTGGAATCAACAAAGTGAAAATGGCTTTCCGCATCGTGGAACGATGACACATCATGGTGGAAACTGCACTCCGCGTCGTGCAACGGTGACTTATCAGAGTGAAAATGCCTTTCCGCATCGTGCAATGGCGACTTATCGGGGTGAAAACAGCAGTCCGCATCGTGAAATGGAGACCTATCAGGGTGAAAATGGCTTTCCGCGACGTGCAATGGCGACTTATCGGGGTGAAAACAGCAGTCCGCTGCAAATCGGTATAAGGGACTTTCTCTAATGCAACTTAACGTTTCGTACAAGCTGCCAGTCGCCCGAAGGTTCGATCTTCAAATTGCTGACTCGGTTGCGATAAACAACTATGGTTGCCGGGTACCACAGGTAAATCTGAGGCAGGTCGTTCGACAGGGTCTTTTGAACTTCAGAGTAAATTTGCTTGCGACGGTCTTGAGTCGCCAACGTGGCTTCGCCGAGCAGTTTGTCCAAAGCAGGGTTGTTGTAGCGCATGCGGTTCTGGCCGTTTGGCGGAATGGATTTGGCCGCGTACATAAAAGCAAAAATATCAGTGCTCTGATTGCCACCGACCGAAGTATTCAAATAAAGCTGGAAATTGCCGTCGGTCATATGCAAATCGCTATAAGGGACTTTCTCTAATTCAACTTAACGTTTCGTACAACCTGCCAGTCGCCCGAAGGTTCGATCTTCAGATTGCTGACTCGGTTGCGGTAAACAACTATGGTTGCCGGATACCACAGGTAAATCTGAGGCAGGTCGTTCGACAAGGTCTTTTGAACTTCAGAGTAAATTTGCTTGCGACGATCCTGAGTCGCCAGCGTGGCTTCGCTGAGCAGTTTGTCCAAAGCAGGGTTGTTGTAGCGCATGCGGTTCTGGCCGTTTGGCGGAATGGATTTGGCTGCGTACATAAAAGCAAAAATATCAGTGCTCTGATTGCCACCGACCGAAGTGTTCAAATAAAGCTGGAAATTGCCGTCGGTCATATCCTGAGTCAGTTTCTGGCGTTCCAGCGTTTGGATTTCCAGCTTAATTCCTACGCGGGCGAGTTGAGCCTGAATGGCTTCAGCAGTTTTTTTGGCTATCGAAACGGTCGAAGTCTTCAGCGTCAGCTTTAACCTTTGGCCGTCTTTTTCAGTTTTTCCTGCTTCGTCCAGCAATTTCTTGGCGCGTTCGGTGTCGTAATTGTATGCCGTCACGTTCGGTTCATAAGCCCATTGAGATACAGGCAAAATGCTGTGTGCGGGTTTGGCCTGACTGCGCAGCACATCGCGTATGATGGCTTCGCGGTCAATGGCGAAAGCCAGAGCCTGCCGAATGCGTTGATCCTTCAAAATCGGATCAATCAAATTGACTCCCAGATGGGTGATGTTCGTTCCATCAATTGTTTCGACTTTCAGGCCAACTTTTTGGGCATCTTTTTGCAAACCTTCGACTGTAATAGGGTCAAAATCTGCGTTGATGGCCAGATCAACAGAACCTTTGCGAAGCTCGCTTTCGCGTGTGCTGTTGTCGGGAATGATTTTGATTCTCAGCCGTTCGATGCTGGGTGGACCGTTAAAGTATTGCGCGTTTGAACCAAGTACAACTTCCTGATCTTCGGTGAAATTTTCAAATTTGAATGGGCCTGTTCCGATGGGCTTTTTGGCTTGTTGATCGGTTGTGCCTTCGGGAATGATTCCGACCGGAACGATCATATTTGCCAGTCCGGGGCAGGCATCGTTGCAACGAAAGATGACGGTTTGCGGGTCAACGACTTCGACGACGGCCAGCAAAGGTTTTCCTGGCGCGACTTCACGAGTGAACTCGACTTTTTTGGCTGAAGTAAATCCTGCGGCCAGCATGGTGTCGAAAGTGTATTTCACATCCAACGCAGACAGTTTTTGATCGTTATGAAACTTTACTCCTTGTCTAAGCCGGAAGGTAAATGTCTTGAAATCCGGCGACGATTCAAAGCTTTCTGCAAGGTCTGGAACCGGATCAAACTTTTCGTTTTTGCGAGTTAATCCGTTGAAGATAAGTTGTCGCATTCGCTCATCGGCTGAATCCGAACTAACGCGCGGATCGAATGTCGAAACACGCTTTTCCAGCATCATTACCAGCTCATTGCTGGAAGCGGTTCGGCTACAGGCGGCAGATAAGGCAAAGGTCAGTATAAGCAGCGTAAAAAAACAACGAGGGGCAGGGAAGCGATTGCCTGAAATTTTCATATTTATGGTTCTTAGCGGTGAAGCGGTAATTGGTTATTTTCCCAATGGGGTTGGTGTCGCGAATGCCTTCTCTCTAGCTTCGCGTTCTTTGGCTTCGCGTTTGGTGTCAAGCTCTTGCGTATATTGCTCGAAAAGCGATTGCTGTTCCGGCGTAAGCAATGCGGAAATTTGTTTGCGTGTTTCCAGTCGAATGGCTTTGTATTGCGGACGAACATCATCATCCAGAAGCTGGTACTTCCGGCGGGCGTCGGAAAGAAGCTGATCGGTTTGATCTCTTTGGGTGGCGGTCAGGTTCAACCGCTGGGTCAGTTCGTCAATGGTTTTGACCGAAGTCGAAGCCTGGGCGTTTTGAGCTTTATTGTTCAGCGACCGGTGAATCAGCAAGTACTGCCCGGATGCGCCTACGACAATGCCGAGAACAAATGCGGCCAAAATGATCAGGTGAGCTTTGCGTTTGGTTGCAAGTTGACTTTGATTAACGGCCATTCTCGACTTCCTTGCTGTTTAATTCGCCTTGCCGACTTATCTGCGTGTTACTGCTGATAAGGTCTTCGCTTGTTGATGGAGTCAAGGCGTTGCTGATTAATTCGAGCCTGCCGTCGTCTGTATCGGCGGGTTTGCTGATGGCAAGCTGACCGCTTAAAGCAAGAAGTAAAACTGCCGCAGTGGCAAATCCGATCAACCAACCTCGAATTGAAATAACCGCAGATTCCCAGGTGCCAACGCCATTTTCTTTGGCTGTTTGAATACGGGCTTTCACCTGATTGACCAATCGGGTTTCTTCCCAGTCAAAGTGATCGTCGGCTTCAATATGCGTCTGGCTGGTCAGAATGGATTTGATAACGGAATACGCAGCCAGCTCTTCGCGGCACTTTTCGCAGGACTGTGCATGCTTTGCGACCTCGGCTTGTTCGACAGCTTTAGTAGCTCGACCATAAGTTACAAGTCGAATAACGTCTTTGCATCTCATTTTGCGTTTCCTCCCTCAGTTGCGCGCGTCTTACGTTCTTCAGCTTTTCTCAACCTGGCAAATGCTTTTCGCATTGCGTGGCGCGCTCGGAAGGCTCGTATTTTCACTTTGGCTTCAGACCAGCCTGTGATTTGAGAGATTTCCTTGATCGAATTGTTTTCTGCATGCAGCAGAGTCAGCACCAATCGGTCTTCGGGTGACAGGCCAACCAATAGCTTGCCGGAAATTTCAGCCGCAATTCCGCGTTCGCTTTCGCTGAGATGAATTTCAAACGCAGATTGAGAAAGCTTGCTTTCCAGCCAGTATTCTTCGTCTGTTGATAAATCCGTGATCAAAGATTCGCTGCGCTTTTTTCGGCGGCGTAATTCGTCATAACAATTGTTGACCGCAATTTTTGCCAACCACTGATCAAAAGCGGCTCCGCGCCTGTAAGTTGCCAACGAAAAATATGCTTTTGAAAACGTCTCCTGAACAATGTCTTCGACTGTTTCGCGTGACCTGAAAAACCTTCTGGCTATGGAAAAGACGCGCTTATGGTGTTTGCGCAAAAGCGATTCAAAAGCGGATTCGTCTCCGTTCAATGTCTGTTCGATTAAATGATCGTCCGGGTTTAAGGGCTGAGCAGCAAACTGTATGATTTCAGTCTCTGCCGGATTAACCCCAAATGTTGTTTCTATTGATTGATTGATCAGCATAAAAACAGTGTCCCGTCGTTGCAACGACCGTTGCCTTTGCAAGACTGATGTGTTAGCGTTTGGGTGATCAGGATTTACGGCATCACGAAGTTGATGCAAGACAATTATCCACATCATCACTCAATTATGGAAGAGCGAGACAAATCAAAAAGGGAAGTACAGGAAGTCGGGGATTCCGACAGTTTGATCAACGTCACCGAGCTTGGGCATTACGTCAAGCGCAAGCGCGAAGGTGAAAGGCTTTCGCTTAGGGCTGTGGCCAAACAAACTCAGGTCAGCGCATCCACGCTTTCACGTATTGAAAACAGTACAGGAACGCCGGATGCCGAAACTCTGGCCAAGCTTTCAAAATGGCTTAATCTATCGTTGGATCGCATTATCGGACTCCAAGCCGTACTGGAAAACTCCGTAGCTCAGTTTATGGAGGGTTCAACGCCAGATATGGTTGAAGCCCACTTACGCGCCGACAGCAATCTGACTCCGGAAAACGCACTGGCTCTTTCAGAGCTTTTTCGATTGGCGTACAAACAATACAGCGTCAAAAAGTAATAGAAGATGCCAAGTTCCTGTGGCAACAGTGATTGTCTGAATCGCTTGCTTTACGTTCCTGAACTTACGGTCAGCGAAAAGTTTCGGCAGTATGAACAGTTGGGCTTGCGCGTCAGGTCTTTTGCCGGATTGACAAGCATTCACGACAGGCTTGATCCGTTTGTTTTGGCTGAATCGGTAGGCTTACGCGTTGTGCCGCTGGAATCCATTGCTGGTTTAACCGAAGACGTAAAAGCTGTGCTTCAATCGCCGGACAGAGCCTGGTCAGGCGGAGCGACTCCGATGCTGCCAGACGGAACCAGAATCGTCATATTAAACCCAAGCCAAAGCAGCCAAAGAAAAGCTGCAACTTTAATGGAAGAAATCTGCCACGTACTATTGGGTCATAAACATAGCGAATTATCTTCAGCCAGAACCCATGACAAAAACATAGAGGATGAGGCATATTCAGTCGGCGCAGCAGCTTTGCTGCCGTATCGTGCTCTTGTTTGCGATCTTTCGCGCGGGCATTCAATCAAATTCATCGCTGCACAGGCTGGAGTTTCACAAGCGCTTGTTCGATACAGAATCAAGATATTGAAGCTTACAACCTATTTAGCTTAAAGCATATTTGCCACATAAGGCTTCTTATCAGACGCGCCAAGTATCCTGAATGAACCGCCTACTCAAGCACAACAGACTCTTCTTTTCTCTGCTGTTGGAAATACTTCCTGTCACATTGGTCGCTTTCATCGCACTGACCTCGCTTGTGTTTGTTCAGCAGGCCGGCAAATATTTCAACGTCATCCTTTCGTTTTATTCATCGGCTCAAGTTGCCATTCAGTTTATGTGGAGCCTGATTCCAGGCATCGTGGTCATTACGCTGCCTGTTTCGCTCCTGCTGGGAACCATCATTACTTGCAGTCGTCTTTCAACAGATGGCGAAATGACAGCGATGCAATCGCTGGGCATAGGCAAAGTCAAAATCGCCTTGCCATTTTTATGCGTGGGACTTGCCGGAGCCATTCTGACTTCATACCTGCTGGCTCAAGTCGCCCCGCGGGCATTGAAGAAGCTGAAGGGCTTGCGAACCAAAGTGCTGGTGCAAGAAGCCAATGCTCAGGTCACATCCGGGCGGTTTATCACTAGATTTCCCAATTCCCTGCTGTACGTCAGAGACATTGACAACAAAACCGGTGAATGGCTGGGAGTCTTTTTACTGCGCCAGGAAGCCGACAGTGATCTTTCTCGGCTAATCACGGCTGAAAGAGGCCAGTTAAGAATCACAGGCGGCGAAGAAGGCCAGAAACTTGGGCTTGAAGTCGAATTGTTAAAAGTCATATCCATCGAAAGCAAAATGGCCGACGGCTCGCAATCGGTCAGCGCAGCTTCAGCTTCTGAAAAAGCCTCAATCAAGTTCACCGAACAAGGCAACAGTAACGACGATTCTGCCGTTTCCTCTGGGCCTTTGTCTGAAATGACTTTGGGCGAAGTGACTCGACAGATCAAATCTGCTCCGTCGGTGAAAGACCGGCGGCAAGCCAACGTTGAATGGCACAGGCGCTTTGCTTTCCCTTTCGCCTGCATCACGCTGACTTTAATGACGTTTATCGTTGCGCTGCAAGGTCGGCGACTGGCCAGCAAGCCTCGCACAACAGTGGTGGTTTTGTTTCTGGCCATGTTCTTTTACCTGTTGTTGGTTGCTGGTCAAAATCTGGCTGTATCAGGAGCAGTTCCGGCCTGGTTGGGAGTCTGGTTTTCCAATCTGGTTTTTGGCAGTTACGTTGCCTATGCCTTTGTCACGAACAAACCGGCGCTTAGGTTTTCACTTTCCTCAAAGCTTGTCCCGGCCAAATCGGCAGCAACCGCTGTTGCAGGGGCTGGCCAAACCGGCCAGTTAAGCCAGCGAACAAAATTTAGCTTCCCGACGCTAAACCCTGTGAATCTGGTCAACTACCTGCTAATCAGCGAGATTTTCAAATACTACCTGATCGCTGCTGGCGCGCTGGTTATGACATCTTTGGTGTTTACCCTTTTCGATTTGATTCCGGCGATGAGCAAAACCGGTGCGACGATTGGTTATGCAATGACTTATCTGGGTTACCTGGCCCCGCAGTTTATTTATCAGGTTTCGCCGTTCGCCTTGCTGGTGGGAATCCTGACCGGATGCAGCGTTCTGGCTCGAAGCAATCAACTTGTGATTCTTTCCAGTGCAGGCTTGAGCAAACTCCGCACAGTAGTTCCGCTGATGATGGCTGTGGTGACAATAGGGTTTTCCCTATGGTTCATATCTGACTTTATGTTGCCGCAGACCAACCGCGAGCAGGATTTTCGTTACAATAAAATCAAAGGCCGTCAGATGGAACAAACGACCATTGCCTTTGGCAGGAAATGGGTCTTTGGCAAAAACGACACGATTTACAGCTATCAACGAGTCGAAAACGACAACAGCCTGTTGAATGCTTCAGCTTACTTTCTGGTTCCGGGGACGCATTTGATTGAAAGAACGATGCACTTTGGCAAAGCCGAGCAATCAACTGCTATGACCTGGAAAGCCAGCGGAGGTTGGGCTGAGACGATCAATCCTGACCTGACCGTAACCAGAATTTCGCTGACCGATAATCCGCAACCAATCAGGATCGAAGACGGCATAGGCATCTTCAAACGAACGATCAACGAATCTAGCAAGATGGATTCCGAAGAGTTGAAAAATTATATCAAGCAGTTAAAAGGCGTAGGCGCTTCGATCACAGCAGCTCAACTGGACCTGAAAAGGCGGCTGTCATTTCCCTTCTCCTGCCTGACACTGGCAGTGCTGGCAATTCCCTTTGCGCTGACAAAGCACGGGCGTAAGTTCAGTCCCCTGCTCAGCGTAGCAGTCAGCGTAGGCATCGGCCTGATCTTCTGGTTGCTGATGTCTTTATTTGAAGCCGCCGGTCAACAAGACAACTTGCCAGAAGACCTCGCCGTCTGGGGACCTCAAATTCTGTTTCTGGCCATAGGACTTTACTTGAACTTCCGCCAACGGACACACAGTTAGCTTTGCTACACCTTCTTAATTAATTTTCTTTGCTCCAACATTGCACTTTCCCCCGCATATCGATGTGGTCACCCAAATAATATATGGCCCAATTATTACTTGCAGTTGCTCGTGAAACGATACCTGTAGTTTGAACGTACTTTCCTTTGCCATTGGCTGTGCTTACAACATACAACTCACAAATAACAGGCACTCTTACATCTGTTCCGTCATCAACTATGACCTTGCAAATT
>JBGAPB010000149.1:0-14084 GCA_044221525.1 Blastocatellia bacterium
CGATGATTGTGGGCAAACTGGTTGAATCAGCCGCTCTCGGTTTGAAACAAACGCTGATTGGCAGCGGATTACTTGGCGAGAGTTATTCGGCTGAAGAATTTGCTGCGGCTTGTCGCGCTTACATTGCCTTGCGCGGCGAACTGAAATCTTTCAGCAAGTACGAACCTCCGCCGGGAGTTCTCTGGGACGACGAAAAGTATCAGGGCGAAGCTTACGGCGCTTACACCTGGGCGGTTTACGTCGCCGAAGTCACAGTTGACCTGACAACTTACGAAGCTCGCATAGACGATTTTGTAGCCTTGCAGGAGGTCGGCAAAGTCATTCACCCGGTACTGGCTGCCGGTCAAATCGAAGGCGGAGTGGCCCAGGCCATAGGTTACGCGCTTTACGAAAACGTCGTCTGGCAAAACGGGCGAATGGTGAATAACCAGATGACAAATTACATCATGCCGACTTCGGCGGATTTGCCGCCGATCCGCGTTTTCTTTGAAGAATTGCCTTACGCTTATGGGCCGTCGGGCGCTAAAGGAATCGGCGAATTGCCGATGGATGGCCCGGCTCCGGCAATTTTGAACGCCATCGAAGACGCCATAGGCTTTGCTGCAAACCGAATTCCTTTGATGCCTGAAACTTTGATGAAAGCTATGACGGCGGGAGGCGCGAATGGCTGAAAAAGTTACGTTGAGTTTCACCGTTAACGGTCAAAGCAAGGCGGTTCAGGCTTGGCCGATGGCTCGGCTGCTGGACGTGCTGCGCGAAGAATGCCAACTGACCGGTACAAAAGAAGGTTGCGGCGAAGGCGAATGCGGGGCTTGTTCGGTGATCGTTGATGGCGAACTGGTCAACAGTTGTCTGGTTCCGGCTGCTCAAGTTCTTGGCGCAAATATCACAACCATCGAAGGTGTTGCGAATGGAGACCGGCTTCACGCAGTCCAGCAAGCCTTCATCGAATGCGGCGGCGCGCAATGCGGAATTTGTACTCCGGGAATGGTGCTGGCTGCGGTCAATTTGCTGGAACGAACTCCGCAACCAACCGAAGAAGATATTCGCAACGGACTGGCTGGAAATTTATGTCGCTGCACTGGGTATATGAAGATTTTTGATTCGGTGTTGAAAGCGGTTCAGCCAGCTACGCAACAAGGTTCCACACGCGACTGAATTTAGTCCACGCTTTCGCCGACTTCCAGAAAACGCCACTTGCCTTCGGGCAAATGCCCCAACTTGATCTTGCCGATTCGTACTCGCTTCAAGCCGGTAATTCTCAATCCAACCATCTCGCACATACGGCGAATCTGCCGCTTCTTGCCTTCAGTCAAAACGAAGCGCAATTGATCTTCGTTTATCCACTCAACTCTGGCGGGTTTCAGCGGCTTGCCGTCCAGTTCCAAGCCGTGTCGCAATAATTGCAGACGGTTGTCAGGCAGCAAGCCTTCGACACGAACAATGTATTCCTTTTCGATTTTTCCATTGTCGCCAATGATCTTTTTGGCGATGCGCCCATCCTGTGTGAACAGCAACAACCCTTGCGAATCAATGTCCAGTCGCCCGGCGGCGGCCAGACCTTTCATGTGTTCAGGTCGCAACCTCAATCTGGATTCGCCGAACTGATTTTCGCGGGTAATCAGCTTGATTGCAGGTTGATAGTTGTCTTCAGGCTGAGCGGAAACGTAGCCGATGGGTTTGTGCAGAATTATCGTGACGAGTTTGTCTTGCTGCTGACTGGCCTGGCGGGCGAGCTTAATTTCGACATTGGGCAAAACTTTAGTGCCAAGCTGACTTATAACTTCGCCGTCAACAATCACCAAGCCTTGCTCGATAAAAGCATCGGCTTCGCGGCGAGAGCAGATGCCTCGCTGAGCCATCAATTTTGACAATCGTATCGGTTCATCTGGCATAGACAAAGTAATTACCTTCCATTTCGATAAACAACTTTTCCGCCGACAATTGTGGCGACGATTTCTATTTTGTTCGATTCTTCCTGCCAGTTGAACAAAATCAAGTCGGCTTGCTGGCCGATTTCAATTTTGCCTCGATCTTGCAAGCCGAATAACTTCGCCGGATTTGCCGAAGCCATTTGCAGAGCTTCATCCAGCGTAGAGTCGGAAAATTCGACGGTCTTTCCAATCGCGTCGTACATTTCCAGCGCCGAACCAGCCAGATAAGGCGTGCCCGGCAAACAGACGCGGCCTGATTCTGTGACTTCGGCTTCGACGTTGCCGAGTTTATATCTGCCCGGTGGACAACCGGCTGCGGCGATGGCGTCGGTCACCAGCACGCTGCGGCTCAAGCCCTTGCTTCGCAAAAAACATTTAACCACCGATGGCGGCAAATGATGCCCATCCACAATGAAGCTGGCCCACAAATCGTCGTTGGCCAGTTGCTCCCAGATGTAATTCGGATGGCGATCAATTTTCGCATGCGAACCGTTGCCCAAATGCGTGGACATTCTGGCTCCGGCGCGGGCTGCGTCGGCAATTTGCAGCGGAGTGGCCGCCGTATGACCGATGGCGACGATGACGCCTGAAGCCGCGGCGCGTTCGATGAATTCCTGGCTTTCCGGCCATTCGGGTGAGATGGTTAGCAAGCGAATATGCCCGCCAGCCGCATCCTGCCAACGCTGGAACTTTTCCCAACTTGGCGGACATACGTGCTGGCGAGGATGCGCTCCACGCGGGCCATCTTCGGGCGAAATAAACGGGCCTTCCAGGTGAACGCCGATGAAGGCTCGCGCGAACTCCGGCGATTCATCAGCCGCGCGAACAATGTTGCTCAGACATTTTGAAATGTGTTCGGCGGATTCGGTGATGATGGTTGGGCAAAACGAAGTGAGGCCAGTTCGCCACACTCGGCCAGTCAGTTCGGCAATTTGCTCCGTCGTCGTAGCGGCGTCGTTAAAATCAATCCCACCGTATCCGTTCAGTTGCAGATCAATGAAGCCTGCCGCCAGCCGCAAATGCTCACCGCCAAGATCGCAACCCTCCGAAAGATCGGCGGCTGTTAAAGCAGCGATTCGCCCATTGTCAACCAACAATTCAACGGCCTTTGAGTTTGTTCCTATGCGCCCTCTGATTTTCATTTTGAGTGATTTTCTTTCTCGATATCGAAAAGCGTGCGAACTCTAGCACACGCCATTCACGCCACAGTAGCCATTGAGGGTATAATCCACCAGCCTTCTCAACACTGTCTCTTCCGTCCAAACGTTATGAGTAAAACCATTTTTGGAAAACGGCTTTTGGCTGCGGCGCTGCTGGCGCTGAGTTTTGGCTTGGTTACAGTGCTAGCTCAGAAAGCAGACGTCCAGCAAATTGCAGAGCTTCGGCGGTTGCGCGATGAATTGAAGGCAACGGATTCGCTTCGCGCAACTGACGCCGTAGTCGTCGTCAGCGAGCGCGCAATTATCGAAGCCGCTCAGCAATTCATAGGTCTGGAAATCAAAATGGCCAGCGGCAATCTGGTCAAGCTGACTTCGATTGAAAGTCGTCTGGCGACTGGCGCGGCGTTGATCAAACTCGGGCTTCAGTATAAATCGGTCAACCTGCAACTTTCAGGGAGAATCGCCAGCGGGCAAATCAGCGAAGGTCTGATGAGAATGCCTATTCGCATCACCGAAGTGAAACTGCTGAACGGCGGTGTTTCGGGATTGCTGGTCAAAACGATGTTTGGTGAATGGCTGAAACCGGAAACCTGGAACGACGAACTGCCTTCGCTGAATTTGCCGCTGGAACTGAACGAAGCGATGGAAATTCCAGCCAGCCAGTTCAGCGTCGGAGGCAATGGGGATGGCGGGGATGGCGGCAATGACCGAATGCCGATGGACATTTTGACCCCTGCCTATCGCGCGCCGCTGAAACTGACGCTGACTTCGTTGCTGGTAATGGACAAACGCGCGGTGTTGGGTTTGCGGGTAAATTCGGCAGGCGTTGTTAACAAACCCGCTGCCGAAATCGTTGTAAACGGCGAAGATGCTGCGACTTTGGAAAACGAAATCGCTCAGCTTGGTTCTGGACTGACCGGCGAAAGCGACGTGCAGTTAAAACTTGGCCGCAACGTCATCGGTTCTTTGCTGGCCAATTTAGCCGGACAGCAGAACCCAGACCTCAATTTCAAATTGAAACAGGGGCGTATTCGCACCAACGAAATCAACGCCGGAATTTCGATCACCAACTACACGGATGTCGAAAACGGCGAAGGTCAGGCGGACGTTAGCGAGTTGAACATCGAAAGCATCGCCGAAGACAAACTGAATTTGCGGCTGAGCGGGCAAGGAGTAATTGATGCCAGAGTTAAAGGCCGCGAATTTGGAGTGCCTTACGGCTTATCGCCACGGACCAGTTTCGCCATCAAAGATCAATTGGTTCCACTGCAATTCATCAGCGAAAACGGCAAAGCCTTTTTGCGAGCTTTACCCGGCGCTACTCTGCCGATCAATGTGCGTTTCAGCCTGAATGTCGCGGGAAAAGATATTGGGATTAATCGTACAGAGGTTGTGCAAGTTGACCGATGGTTGAGTAAGATAGAACTTCCTGCACTGCTTGATCGAGAAATTATGTTGCCGCGAAAAATGGAAGTGGACGCAGGCAGCAACCTTCACACGACCGAAAAACAGAAACTTATTTACTCGCTGTCCAACCTTAGAGTTGCCACAGGCAGTGACTCCGTCATCGTAACGGCGGATATAAAACTGACACCTCGGTAAAGAGTTGTAGCCTTAATTCAGGGATCATCGTCTGTACAAACAACATGGAATTCAAAGAAACAATCAAACTGGCTTTTGATGCCATCTGGTCGCACAAACTGCGCTCTGCGTTGACTCTGCTTGGAATGATTATCGGAGTGACGGCGGTTGTTATCGTCGTTTCGCTTATTCAAGGCTTCAACCGGTATGTGGACGAAAAAATCGCGGGTGTTGGGGCGAAGTCATTTAGCATACGTCGCTTTAGCTTTGAAGATTGGAAAAGCACCGACACGATCGCCGAAGCGCAGCGACGCAACAAGGATTTAACCTTCGACGAATTCGATTATTTGCAAGAGCGTGCCGTGCAGGTTGGTTTGCTCGGAGCTAAGGCAATGGGAACCCCGTCGAATCTGAAATTCGGTGGCGAAAGTGCCGAAAATGTCGTGGTGGACGGAGCCACGGCTAATTGCGCAGAAGTGGATAATCTGGACATAGGCGAAGGCCGCTATTTTACGCAGACTGAAGACACCGCAACGCAGAATGTGATTTTGCTGGGCTTCGATGTGGCAACGAAATTGTTTCCGAACACGTCGGCGGTCGGCAAGGAAATTTCCGTTCGAGGACTGCCGTTTCGCGTAGTAGGCGTGGCCGCCGCCAAAGGAACCATCTTTGGCATGCCTCAAGATGTGTTCGCGACCATTCCGTTACGAACGTACATCAAAACCTTCGGCCCAGCGGTTCGCCAACGCAGCATGTATTTCGTCGGCACGGCTAAAGACGATAGCCGATTTACGGAAACTGTCGAAGAAGTGCGCGCTTTACTGCGTGGGCGTCGCCAGTTGAAATACAATGAGAAAGACAATTTTGGCATTAACACGCCAGACGCGATCATGGGGATGCGCGACCGAATACTTGGCCCGATTTTTATTACCGCCATCGCAGTTCCCGCCATCGCACTGGTCGTCGGTGGCATAGTCATCATGAACATCATGCTGGTCAGCGTTACAGAACGAACCAAGGAAATCGGCATACGCAAAAGCCTGGGCGCTCGGCCAAAAGACATACTGCGCCAGTTTCTGATCGAAGCAATTACTTTGTCGGCCATCGGTGGTTCGGTTGGTGTTTTCATTGCCTGGGTGGCGGGCAGAATCGTTACGGCAGTGTTCTTTCCGACTTATCTTTCAATCGCCGCCGTTATCATTGCCGTCGGCGTTTCAGGTCTGATCGGCGTGCTGTCAGGTATTTTGCCTGCGCGCAAAGCGGCGTCGCTGGATCCAATTGAAGCTTTGAGAGCAGAGTAATATGAAATTTTTCCGAAACGACATCTGGGAAAATCTGAAAATGGCAATGGACACGTTGCGCATGAACAAAATGCGTTCGTTTCTGACCGTGCTGGGTGTGGTTATAGGCGTCTGGACTGTCATGGCCATAGCTTCCATTATCAGCGGCATTGATTACGCCGTGACCAAACAGATCGAATCAATCGGAACCAATTCCATCTTTGTCACCAAGATGGAACGTGGTGTGCGATTCGGCCCGCCTTCGCGTGAAGAGCGCATGCGAAAACCGCTGACCTATGAAGACGCGGTTTCGCTTGGCAACCTGCCCAGTGTCAGCGTGTCCACTCCGATTCTGAACATCACGAACGATTTTTTTGGCCGCAAATTGGTGGTCAAAAGCAGCGGCAAGGAATCTGCGGCAGTCCAACTGCAAGGCGTCACGCCGGCTTACGAACAAACTGGTATTTGGGTGATGAGTGCCGGGCGCTTTTTCACCAAGCTGGAAAATGATTCGCGCGATGAAGTCTGCGTCATTGGCGGTTCGGTGGCGGATCAATTCTTTCCGATGTTGAATCCGTTGGACAAAACGCTGACCGTCGGCGGACGCGAGTTTCGTGTGATTGGCGTGCTGGAAAAACGAGAGCAACTTTTTGGGGGCGGCGAAGGCAGCAATGATCAGAATAACGTTATTTTCATGCCGTTCAGCGTCGCGGAAAAACTGAAACCGCGCGCGGACGATGTCTACATTACTGTGGTCGCCAAACCCGGGATGCTGACTCAAGCAGTGGATGAGGTAACGGGACAACTGCGAATTCGCCGTCAAGTTTTGTTTGACCAGCCGAACAACTTCGGACTGTCTACAGCCGACGGCATCATCAGCACTTTTCGTTCAATCACATTTGGAGTCGCGCTGGCGATGGTGGTGATTTCCTCAGTCGGGTTAATGGTCGGTGGTATTGGCGTTATGAACATCATGCTGGTCAGCGTCACTGAACGAACACGTGAAATAGGCATCCGCAAAGCCATCGGAGGTCGCCGCCGCGACATTCTGTGGCAATTCCTGATCGAAGCCATGACATTGACCGGAATGGGCGGATTGATCGGCTTGGCGATTGGCTGGCTGACTACATTGTTGATTCGATTGTTTTTGCCTTCTTACGTTCCATTGTGGGCGCCAGTCGCGGGCTTTGTTTCCAGCGTAGGCATAGGATTAGTCTTCGGCCTATGGCCGGCCTGGAAAGCCGCGCGGCTGGATCCGATTGTCGCGCTTAGGTATGAATGATGGTCACGTTTTGCGCCACTACATCATCTCAAGCTCTCTCTCCTTCAAGTATTTGATCTTATCTCGCAGTTCCGCCGCGCGCTCAAATTCAAATTTGCCGGCGGCTTGGCGCATTTCGCTGTTCAAGCGTCCAATCGTCTCTGTTAATTTTTCAGGGCTGTATTCGTCGAACTCTGCCAGGTTGACCGGCACTTTGAAATAATCGGCTTCATAAGCCGTGACCAGCGTGGCTTCGATTGGTTTGATAATGGACTGAGGCGTGATGCCGTTGGCAAGGTTGTAACCAATGGCCCGGCGCATGGAATCAGTGATCTTGTCGGCGTAAAGAATCGCCTTACCGTGAGAGTTGCGAGCCGCGCGACCAATTGTTTGAATCAGCGAAGATTCGCTGCGCAGAAAACCTTCTTTGTCGGCGTCCAGAATTGCCACCAGCGAAACTTCGGGCAAATCCAACCCTTCGCGCAGCAGGTTGATGCCGACCAGCACGTCGAACTCGCCCTTCCGCAAATCACGCAGGATTTTGATGCGTTCCAGTGTTTCGATCTCCGAATGCATGTAACGGACTTTGACCCCTAGGTCGCCGTAATAATCCGTCAAATCTTCGGACATCTTCTTGGTTAGCGTAGTCACCAGCACGCGTTCACCGCGTTCGGCTCGTTCGCGGACTTCGCCAAGCAGGTCGTCAATCTGACCGCGCACCGGACGGATTTCGACTTCGGGATCCAGCAAGCCGGTAGGGCGAATAACCTGTTCGATAAAAGCGCCACTGGATTTTGTCAATTCATAAGGCCCGGGCGTAGCCGAAACGTAAATCACCTGGCCCACACGCTCTTCCCACTCTTCAAATTTCAAAGGACGATTATCCAACGCCGACGGCAGCCGAAATCCGAAATCCACCAGGTTTTGTTTGCGCGAACGGTCGCCGGTGTACATTGCCCGGACTTGCGGAACGGACTGATGGCTTTCGTCAATCACGATCAGCGTGTCTTCGGGCAAGTAATCAAACAGGGTTGGCGGAGGTTGACCAACTGCGCGACCAGTCAGATGCCGCGAATAATTTTCTACACCGTGGCAGTAGCCCATGGCGTTGAACATTTCCAGGTCGTACATCACTCGTTGATGCAACCGCTGAGCTTCGATCAATTTGTTTTGAGCAATCAGTTGCGGTTCCCATTCTTCCAGTTCAGCTTTGATGGTTTTGACGGCTCTCTTGACCGCAGTGGTGGGCGCAACGTAATGCGATTTGGGGTAAATCGGCAGACCATCTTCATGAATTTTGAGCACTTCGCCCAGTAATGGATCAATGGTTGAAATTTTGAAGATCTCGTCTCCCCACAGCTCTATGCGAATTGCCTGATTCATACGATAGCTGGGATAAACTTCAATCACATCGCCGCGCGCCCGGAATTTGCCGCGACTGAATTCGATGTCGTTGCGCTCGTACAGCAGAGCGACCAAACGCTTAATCAGTTCGTCGCGGCTGATTTTCTGCCCAGGCTTCAGCATCATCGCCAGATCGCGAAAGTTTTCAGGCGCTCCGATCCCGTATATTGCCGAAACCGAAGCGACGATGATGACATCGCGTTGTTCAAACAATGAAACCGTCGCCGAAATTCGCAGCCGGTCAATTTCTTCGTTAATCGTCGCTTCTTTTTCGATGTAAGTGTCAGTCGCCGCAACGTACGCTTCCGGCTGGTAATAATCGTAATAGCTAACGAAATACTCGACGGCATTTTCAGGAAAGAAGGTTTTCAATTCCTGATAAAGCTGAGCTGCTAGGGTTTTGTTGTGTGCCATTACCAGCGTAGGGCGATTAACTTTAGCCACGACCTGGGCAATGGTGAAAGTTTTGCCGCTGCCGGTGATGCCAAGCAGAACCTGATGCTTTTCGCCATCGCTTAAACCTCTGACCAATGCCTCGATTGCGGCTGGTTGATCGCCTTGAGGTTCGTAATCCGAAACAAGCTTGAAATCCATAAGTCCTTTCTTTCGTAGCGCTAGCCGCCAGCGGAGGCGGCATCTCAAAATTTTTCAAAAATATTTTCGCCAACGTTCAAGTTTTCGCCTCAGTTTTACGCTTATATCAGTGGAGGGGGCAAACGAAGCTGAAAGTTGATCTGAGCCGTGTCCCGGTCAGGTCAATTGAAAGTTTCCGAAGCCTGAAAAAAAGTTGCGGCCCTCAGTCGTCAGCCATTGAAAAAGGTAGCCGCAAATTTGGTGCAGCAGCGTCCAAAGCCAAAGGTATTTTCCGCTGCACATTTTTCAACTCAGCCATTTATTCGAGCCGGTGAGTTTGGGCATTCACCGGCTCGATCTTCTTTAAGACAAACTTTTCTGAACTAACCATCGTTTGACTCGCCGCAGAATCAGAATCGAAAATGATCTTTCAATAATATCCGGCGACCGAACTATTCCTGACGATTTGGCATCTGAATTACGGCGATAACGGACGGCAAGTTGCCTCTTTCAGAGCCGTTCTTACGCGGGAGGAAAACGATGACTAAAAACATGAAAACAAAATTGGCTTTGACTGTTGCGATGTTGACGATGGTTTCTGTCTCTGCAATGGCTCAACAGGTTCCACAAATCAGTTTGCGTTCAACCGATGGCCGCACGGTTAATCTGGCCGATTCAAAAAACAAAGTTGTAGTGTTGTCATTCGGCGGCACGTGGGTTCCGTTGGCAGCAAAAGAATTGCCAGCGCTGCAAAAACAGGCTGACCGTTATGCTCCGCGCGGAGTTCAATTTTTCTGGGTCAGCATCAACAGCGACAAAGCCGGAACGCGAACAAGCGCGACTGATGGCGACCTGACTGCTTTCGCTCAAAAAAACAACTTGAGACTGACTGTGTTACGCGACCCTGAACAGCAAGCTTACAAAGCCTTTGGGTTGGACGGGTTGCCAACCGTCGTCATAATCAGCGAAGGGAAAATTGTTTTGAAGCACACCGGCTTCGGAACGGAGCAAGGCGAAGGTTATTCCGAAATCGCCAAAGTTTTGGATCAATTGTTGAAGTAATTGCGACAAAGTAAGAAAGCGAAACGCGCTCGGCAAAAGTTCAATTGCCGAGCGCGTTTTTGTTTGTGGCCAGGTGTGCGGTGTTATTCACCAGCAAAAATCTTGTCCACACGCTTTGACACATCGCGCAGATAAGCCTCGTCGCCGCCATTCAGCTCGACGGTCAGATAACCACCATATCCGATTTCGCCAATCGCCTTGCGGACTTCTTTCCAATCAATGCTGCCTTCGCGCAAACCGACAAAGTTGCGAGTTTTGGTGTCGAAATCTTTCAGATGGAATTTGGCAATACGTTTGCCCAGCGCGCGAATCCATTCCTGCGGATAACCGTACATCACAATGTTGCCGACATCGAAATAAGCCTTAACCCACGGGCTTTTGAATTCATCAATGTATTTGGCGTGATCGTAAGGCGTCAGCAGAAACTTGTTCCAGACTTCTTCGATGGCGATGACGACGCCGAGTTCTTTGGCCAGCGGAATCAGCTTTTTGATTTGTGGTTGAGACCGTTGCCAGGCTTGCGGAATGGTCGTATCAGGGCGAACGACAGCCGGAACCAGCAGCACCGTTTCCGCTCCCCAAAGTTTTGCGTTACGCAGCGAAGTTTCCATACCTTCCAGGCTCTTTTTGACATCGTCGGCATTTGGGCTTGAAAGCGGATACTGCCAATGAGCCATGTTCATCACCGAATGAATTGGAATCTTCGCTTTCATCGAAGCTTCTTTGATCTGGTCGGCTTCTTTCTGATCGGTGACGGTTTGAGCTTCGATGCCTTCAAAACCCACGTCAACTGCCAGCTTGAACCGGTCGGCATAACTCATGGTTTTGGGAAGCATGGTAATAAGCACGCCTTTTTTCAGTTGGCCGCCAGTGTTTTTTGTTTGTGCAAAGCCAGTCAGATTGTTTGGGAGCAGCGTTGCCGCTGCTCCCATTACTGATGTTTTCAGAAAATCTCTTCTGTCGGTCATAAGTTTGTTTTCCTGTTATTTGATGTTGATACGAACTGTGTTTGCGATCTGGCCGTCAACAGTCAGAACTAAGTCAACTTCACCGCGCCCGGCCAGAATTTGTAGAATCTCCACGTTGATTTGATCCAATCCCGTGGCGTCGAAGAGAGATGGTCATACAAGCCATAGAAAACCTCTGAAGGCTGAAAAACGCCTGATTGTCGTTGAAATCAAGGGAGCGAAACGGCTGCATTCTACGCCTCTAACCATTGAGGTCAAAGCTTACACCGCCGTTTTGGGAGTTTGATGAGAGCAGAGTTTTTACATCACCAACGCTGGTGGTGGGTTGAGAATGTCGCCGAGCGCGGCTTCGTCCAGATGATAAGTTGAACTGCAAAAATGACAGATCAGATCAGCGCCTTTATCCTCTTCCAGCATTTCGCTGACCTCTTCATTGCCAAGCATTGTGACGATGCTGACTGCTCGGTCATAGGAACATTTGCAGCGAAATTCGACCGGGTGAGTTTCCATTACTTCAAACGGCAGGTTGCCGAAAACGGCGTCCATCATTTCCTGGGCGTTCGCGCCGTTGCGAATGATCTCGGTAACGTGAGGCGCTGCGGCGATGATTTTTTCTACTGCGGCGACTGTTTCCTCATCGGCTCCGGGCATGACCTGAATCAAAAAGCCGCCAGCCGCAGCCACCTTTCCTTGTTCCGGTTCAACGAAGACGCCAAGCGAAACCGCCGAATTTATCTGCTCAGAGGTTGCCAGATAATGCGTAATGTCTTCGGCAATTTCCCCGGAAACAATCGGCACAGAGCCGTAATAAGGCTCTTTCGCCAGGCCGATTTCGTAACCGGCTTCGCGTATGACGTAAAGCATGCCGTCGCCGACAATCTGTTTCACGTTCAGCTTCCCAAGAGCAGTCGGCGGGGCATCGGCCAGCGGATTTTTGACATAACCGCGAACTGTTCCGTGAGCGCTGGCTTCGGCGGTGATGCCGCCAATTTCGCCTTTACAATCAAAACGCAGCGTGACGTATTCCAGGTCTTTGAACGTGCGCCCCAGCAACAACGCTCCGGTCAGCGCTCGACCAAGCGCTGCCGAAGCCGTTGGCGATGCTTTATGCCGTCCGCAAGCTTCGTTGACCAGATTGGTGGTCAACGCCGCGATGACGCGAATTGTCGAATCGGCCAATGTGCCTTGAATCAAATGATCTTCCAAAATGTCTCCCAAGGTTCGTAGTACTGCCTTTAGGCGGCCAGCCAAGACCTTCCGCCTAAAGGCGGTGAGTGCTATGAACTTTTACTTTTGCGTGACGGTCAAACCTTCGCGCGCGATGCGGTATTTGATAACGTGGCCTCCGGCCTGACTAAGCGCAGCTTCGACATCGGCTTTGCGGCCAGGCTGGCAGTAAAATGCCACGCAGCCCCCGCCGCCTGCTCCGCAAACTTTGGCGGCTTCGCCTCCGTGCTGTTTGGCGATTTCGATCAGTTCGTCAATGAACGGAGTGGTGATGGTTGGAACCAGTTCGCGGCGGCTGGCCCATTCTTCGGCAAAGATTCCGCCGACTCGGTCAAAAGCTTTTGCCGTCAGGGCTTCATCAATTTTCAGCGCTGTGTCGCGTATGCGGTCGAAACGTTCGACGACATCGCCTTCGCGGTCAATGTGTTTTTTGTACATCTCCCAGTTATTGATGCCGGAATTACGCGGCGCCCCGGTGAAACACAGCGCGACTCGGTTTTCCAATTCATCCAGATCGGTGGCGACTTCTTCGCGCACGACGCCTTCGACATCCAGTTTGACGCGTGAAACCCGGCCATAAACTGCCGGGAAGTAATCCTGATAACCGGCTGGAACTTTCAAAACCTGAGTTTCGACGTTGACGGCAATGAAAGGCAGTCGCTCGGTTGGATAACGTCCGCCGACCAGTTTGTTCAGAGCGCCGCAAACCGCGATGTTCAGCGCGGACGATCCAGCCAAACCGGCTCCAGCCGGAGCCATGCAATCGGTCGTGATGTTCAAACCGGTTTCCGGCTTAAAGTGATAGATCAGTTTCGAGATCAGCGACAGTTCGTCATCGCCGCGAAGTTCTTCCAGTGAATTGGCTTCAATGCGAACTCCACGGTCTTTTGATTCGACGATAAATTTGCCGTCGTCGCGTGTTTCCAGACGGCATCTGGCGTACTGGTCAATGGCGAAGTTAATCGTTTGCGTGTTGTCGTGAAACAGATAAAGCGGCCACAGGTCAATTGTGCCTCCGGCCAGGTCAATGCGCGTAGGCGCTTGTGATTCGATAATCAACGAAAACCTCCTGAAAACTTAAATGTAATGTCGGGGGTCAGATGCGATGAGAGCCGATTTGCCTCGGTCTGTGTTGTTCCGGCGGGAGTCTGTCCTTTGTGGGTTTGTCGTCATCCGCCGAATCTTTGGCGGATTCTTTTCTGACCGTATCTATGGCTTCGTGAAAAGTCTCCTGGAATTTTTCGTGCAACTTTTCGTGAATGCGCGGCGGTTCCATTGGTTCCATTTCGGGAACTCGGCGACCAACGACGAAAACTTCAACCAGATAAAGTGTAAGCGCGATACCAATCGCAATGGCGAAGGCGACCAGTAACAGCACGCCGAATTTTTGAACTCTTCCGATCGTGACGACAATCGCTCCGCTGAATGAGTAGCCCAGTCCAATCAGAACCAAGGCCCAAGCTCCGCAACTGAACATCGTCAGCGGCAGAAATCGTCGCAAACGCATATGGGCAAATCCCCAAAAAACGGCGCTGGCCGTCCGCAGACCGTAAACGTATTTGACCAAAAAGATCGAATAAAGACCGAAACGCGCGCAAAGTTTTTCCAGCCTGGGTTGCGCGCGCTGATAAAAG
>JBGAPB010000150.1:0-14209 GCA_044221525.1 Blastocatellia bacterium
GGGCCTGAACAACCGTTGGTAGACGGTCTGGCTGACGCTCTGGCGACGCAGGGCATAGCGGCGTTCGGTCCTTCGCAAGCAGCGGCGAGGCTTGAAGGCAGCAAGATTTTTTCCAAAGAGTTCATGGCTCGTCATGGGATTCCAACGGCCAGGTATGTTGTCGTCAGCGAAGCCAGCGAGGCTTTTAAGGCTGTTGGTTCATTCGGATTTCCAGTGGTCATCAAAGCCGACGGACTGGCCGCTGGTAAAGGCGTCATCATTGCCGCTGACGAGGCCGAAGCTAGGCAGGCTGTCCAGGACTTGATGGTTGATCGAAAGTTGGGCGAAGCCGGAGCACGGTTGTTGATCGAAGAATGTCTGGTCGGGCGAGAGTTGTCTTATCTGGTTTTCAGCGACGGCAAAGATTTCGCGGCAATGCCTGTGGCACAGGATCACAAACGGGCTTTTGATGGTGATCGTGGCCCGAATACCGGCGGGATGGGAGCATTTTCTACTCCGGGTTTACTGAATGACGAACTTGAAGCGCGAATCATTCGAGATATTGTTGCGCCTTCGCTGGAAGCTGCGCGCGTTGATGGTTTCCCGTTTCGTGGAGTTTTGTACTGTGGTTTGATGCTGACGGCTGAAGGCCCGAAGACGCTGGAATACAACGTACGCTTTGGCGATCCGGAAACTCAGGCGATATTGAGACGACTTGACAGCGACTTTGGCGAACTGGCTTTGGCTGTTGCTCGTGGCGAATTGAGCAAAGCCAAGCCGAAATGGGGCGATGGCGTTTCGACTTGTGTGGTGATGGCTTCGGCTGGTTATCCGGGCAGTTACGAAACCGGTAAAGTGATAACCGGACTTGACGCTGCTGAACAGGTTGAAAGCGTTGTTGTTTTTCACGCAGGCACAAAGCTGAACTCCGCAGGCGAGGTCGAAACTGCCGGAGGTCGCGTGCTTGGCGTGACGGCTTGCGCGATGACTTTGGCTGAAGCAACAGCGCGAGCTTATGAAGCTGTAGGCAAAATTCACTTTGAGGGAATGCAGTTCAGGCGGGACATCGGCAGCAAGCAATGAATACAATCAATCGGTTCATCATTGTGGGTGATGGCTGCCCGATGTTTGTTTGACTCGACTTTCCTCACCGTTATAATCGGGCGCGTTGAAACGACAGTTGAGTGGCGAAACAAACATCGCTCTTCATCACAACGATTCAAACAAGGATTCAAGCTCATGCAACAACCAGTCATCATCAGCGCCGTTCGCACCGCCATAGGCAAATTCCAGGGATCGTTAAAACCTTTTTCCGCTCCGCAACTCGGCGCAATTGCCGTTCGTGCTGCCATTGAGCGTGCGGGGTTGGAAGCTTCGCAAATTGATGAAGTAATTATGGGGTGTGTTCTGCAAGCAGGATTGGGTCAGAACCCTGCGAGACAGGCCGCACTGAAAGCCGGCATTCCAGACAAAGTCGCCGCGATGACCATCAACAAAGTTTGCGGCTCAGGTTTGAAGTCGGTGATGTTGGCCGCGCAATCCATTGCGCTGGGCGACAACGAAATCATTGTGGCTGGCGGAATGGAATCAATGTCCAACGCGCCTTACCTGTTGCCCAAAGGCCGCGACGGTTATCGAATGGGTAACGGCGAAATCATTGACGCCATGGTTCACGACGGTTTGTGGTGCGCTTTCGACGGCTGGCACATGGGCGAAACTGGCGAAGTCGTTTCAGAAAAGTACAACATTACTCGCGGGCAGCAGGATGAATACGCAGCCAATTCTCAGCGTAAAGCCGTTGCGGCCATTCAAGCAGGCAAGTTCAAAGATGAAATTTGCCGGGTAGAAATTCCGCAGCGCAAAGCCGATCCGCTGGTTTTTGACACCGACGAAGGGCCGCGCGCGGATTCGACGATTGAATCGCTGACAAAATTGAAACCGGCATTTCGTAAAGATGGAACTGTGACGGCTGGCAATGCTTCGACAATTAACGACGGAGCCGCTGCGCTGGTCGTGACTTCGGCGGAACTGGCTGCAAAACTTGGACGCGCTCCTTTGGCGCGAATTGTTGCGCAGGCTACTTCGGGTGTGGAACCAAAGATGGTGATGATGGCTCCGGTTGAAGCGGTCAAAATAGTTGCACGCAAAGCCGGTTGGAATCTTGCCGAAGTTGATCTGTTTGAATTGAACGAAGCTTTCTCTTCGCAATCGGTCGCTCTGGTTCAACAACTGGAACTTGATCCGAACAAGGTAAACGTCAATGGCGGAGCGGTCGCGCTCGGCCATCCGATTGGTGCTTCAGGAGCGCGAGTGTTGACGACTCTGTTGCACGAAATGATTCGGCGCGAAGCCAAACGCGGCATCGCCAGTTTATGTCTGGGCGGCGGTAATGCCGTTGCTCTAGCTGTGGAGAGATGAGCAGTCGGTATTGGGTAATCGGGAAATTCGACGGACGAACAAACGATTGCCAACTGCCAACTGCCAACTGTAAAAAATGATCTTCTGCCAACGTTGCAAAAAAGCTAACCCCGATGAAGTGGATTATTGTCATGAGTGTGGCACTTATCTGCTGATGATTTCACGCCCGTACAACGCGGGAGGTTTTGAAATCGGTGATTCGCTGGAAGAGCATTTGTTGGAGCGCATCAGCACGCTGGAATCGGCGATGACGCGGTCGAACGAACGTTTCGAGCAATTGCTGGACTTGGCGCAGCAGCAGGCTACCGGCAGTTTTTACGATCACATGATGCTTGAAGCTCTGACGGAGATTTTGACCGAGATGCGCGCGGTCAATCCGGAAGAGTTGGAGCAACGCTGGCGCAACCGGGTCGCCCGCCATTACGAAGAAACCGCTGAACGCGAACGACTGGACGAGCGATGCGAACGAATCATTTCAGCTTATAGAGGTTCACAGCGAGACGAGTTCGTTGACCTGGTTGAAGAAGGAACGCTGCTGATTACCGAAGGCCGGACGCGGCGCGGTTTGCGAATGCTGGAAGCGGCGTTGGGGATGGATGAACACAACCCTGAATTGAGCTTCACCATTGGCGAATACTATTTTCAGCTTGGTAAGCAATTGGAAGCAGCGGTCTTTTTGCGACGCGCCCTGGATGAACAGAGCGATCATTTCGGCGCTCGCTTGTTGCTTGGATTGCTGAGCGGAGATGAAGGCGAAGCTGAATCAGCCAGAGTTCATTTGGAGCGCGCCCTGACGCTTGACGATAATTCTTTTGCCGCTCATTACGGGCTTGGCCGGTTGTTGGCGCGCGAAGGGAAATTAAGCTCGGCGCTGACTCACCTAAAACGAGCGCTAACACTGAACCCTACGCCGGAGATGCATTATCTGGTTGGCCGCACTTACTGGGAGCAGGGAAGCACTGACAAGGCGCTCAAACATCTTCAAAAAGCTGTTCGGCTTGATCCGCGATTTGACGTGGCGTTTTACAGCCTGGGGTTTATCTGCTGGCAGTCGAATCGCACTGATGAAGCCCAGGAGCATTTCCGCGCTGCTTACGAAATCAATCCGCAGGATTCGGATTACCGCGCAGCGGTCGAAGCCCACGCCGGTGACGAATTGCCGCGACTGCCCGCTTTTGGCTGGTCAAGCCTGTTTCCGCGTCGCAAGGCAAAGGTTGCGGAAATGCGCTTTGTTGATTTGTTGTGGCGCGACCTTAATGCTTTTTCTCTTTCTTCCGCATCGTCGCGTAAAGCCATCAGAAAATAGCTTTGGCGCGAAAGCCGCAGCAAATTCTCGTATCCGCCGGTTGTTGCTGGCCGTCTAAAATAGCGATCGTAGAGCCGTTGTTCGAGGCTCGTTCCATCAAAAAATCTAAAATTATTAAGTTCGGAGGGGATTCTCGTTATGCGAAGAAACTTGCGCTCTAAGCGTGTTTTCATGGCCTTGTCGTTGGCCTTCTGTCTGGTCTTTTCAAATATGGCGGGACTGGCTCAGGGCTTTCAGGGAAATCAGGCTCCGCCTAAACCGCCTATTAATCCGTCTGATGACCCGCTGCTGCGCGGCTTTGTCTGGCGTTCAATCGGCCCGGCCAGCATGGGCGGACGAATTGACGATATCGAAGCCGTCGAAAGCAATCCTTTTGTTTACTATGTCGGATTTGCAACTGGCGGATTGTGGAAGACGGTCAATAATGGCACCACCTTTGAGCCAATTTTTGACACTTATCCAACTGCCTCCATTGGAGATGTAGCCATTTGCCAATCCAATCCCAACATGATCTGGGTTGGAACCGGCGAGCCGAACAATCGTCAAAGCGCGACTTTTGGCGACGGCGTTTATAAATCAACTGATGCTGGCAAAACCTTCGTCAATGTCGGCTTGAAAGAAACTCAAACAATTTCCCGCATCGTTGTTGATCCCAAAAATCCTGATACGGTATACGTCGCGGCTCTTGGCCATATGTATGCTCCGAACAAAGAGCGCGGTATTTACAAGACCACGGACGGCGGCAAAACCTGGACAAACGTCAAATTCATTGACGAAGATACAGGCTTTACCGATCTGGTGATTGACCCGGTTGATACAAAGACGCTTTATGCTGCTTCTTACCAGCGCCGTCGAACTCCCTGGGGATTCAATGGCGGCGGAATGGGAAGCGGACTTTGGAAGACGACTGACGCGGGTAAGACCTGGATGAAAATAGAAGCCAACGGCTGGCCGGAAGGTTTGCTTGGACGCATAGGCATTGATATTTCTCGTTCGAATCCGAACGTGCTTTACGCTCAGATCGAAGTCGGTGCAAGTCAGGGAACTGGCGTGCCTGAAGAAACCGCCGATGGTCAGCCAGTTGCCGCTGGGCCTGGCGGCGGAGGCGGCGGTTTTGGTGGTGGTCAAAACAACGCGAACACACCGCCGGACCCGAAAAAATCTGGGTTGTGGCGTTCTGATGACAAAGGCAAAACCTGGCGCATCGTCAGCAGCAACAATAATCGCCCGATGTATTACAGTCAGGTTCGAGTTGACCCATCGAACCCGGAAATCGTCTTCACTGGCGGATTGAACTTCAGTCGTTCGACCGACGGAGGCAAGACATTCAAGAACCTGGCCGGAGTCGCTCACAGCGATCACCACGCTATCTGGATCAATCCCAAGAATGGCCAAAATGTGATGGTCGGCAACGATGGTGGTCTGGATGTCAGCTACGATCAAGGCGAGACTTTCGATTTTGTGAACACCATAGCTGCGGCGCAGTTTTATGCGGTTTCTGCGGACATGCGGCGTCCTTACTATGTTTGCGGAGGTTTGCAGGATAACGGCAGTTGGTGCGCTCCAAGCCAGATTCGCACGGGCAGCGGCGGCTTCGGCGGCGGAGGCGGTCAAGGCGGCGCTGGAATTACCAACGCTGAATGGTTCCGAGTTGGCGGCGGCGACGGTTTTTATACCTTGCAAGACCCGACCGATCACAACATCGTTTACTCTGAATCGCAGCAAGGCGCGATGCAGCGTTACGATTTGAGGACTGGGCGCAGCACTTCGATCAGACCGAGAGCTGCGCAACGTCCCGGCGGGCGCGGAGGTGGCGGCGGTGGCGGTCAGGCTGCACCCGCTGGCGGCGCTGCTCAGGGGCAGCAGAATCAGGCTGCTCCACCGACACAGGCTCAAATTGCTCAGGCTTTTGGCTTTGGCAATCAAGCGCAAGCCAACATCGTTCCTGCGCCTCCAGTTGGCGAACAGTACAGGTTCAACTGGAACACGCCGATGGCGTTGTCGCCTCACAACCCGCGAATCATTTACGCCGGAGCCAACAAGTTCTTCAAATCGCTGGATCGCGGAGAAACCTGGACGGCTTCAGCCGATTTGACCAAACAAATAAATCGCACGCAGCTTTCGATCATGGGCGTCAAAGGCACTGAGCCAATGGCATCGAAAAATGACGGCACGGCGAATTACAGCAACCTGACGACGATTGCGGAATCGCCGGTTCAACCAGGCATTATTTGGGTTGGAACTGACGACGGCAATGTTCAGGTCAGCAAAGACGGCGGAGCCACTTTTACCAACGTAGCTCCAAACATTCCTGTGTTGGCTGCGAATAATCATCTGGTTTCGCGCGTCGAACCTTCGCACTTTGATGCTGGAACTTGTTACGTGACGGTTGACGCTCACCGCAGCGACGATCACAAACCTTATGCTTTTGTCACCAAAGATTTTGGCGCAACCTGGACTTCTGTCGTTGGCAATTTGCCGACAGGAAACGTCAATGTCATACGCGAAGACCTGAAAAACAAAAAACTGCTCTTTGTCGGGACTGAGTATGGTCTGTTTGTTTCGCTGAATGGCGGCGGTGAGTGGAAGAAATTCATGACCGGCTTGCCTACGGTTCGCGTTGACGATTTGCTGATACATCCGCGCGACAACGATCTGATTGCCGGAACTCACGGACGCGGCATCTGGATTTGCGACGACATCTCAGCGTTGCAGCAAATGGACGACAAAGTGATTGCGGCCAGCTCTCATCTGTTCGACATTCGCCCCGGGGTTATCTGGCAGAACGACATCACGCTTAGCAGAGCAGGTGGAGGCCAGAAAGTCTTTCGCGGCGAAAACGCGCAAGCCGGAACAGCAATTACTTACTACCTTGGAGCTGCGGCTGCTGGCGATGTCAAAATCACTGTTTCTGACATTACAGGCAAAGTCGTTCGCAACATCAACGGAACGAAAGAGCTTGGGTTAAATCGTTTGCAGTGGAATTTGCGCGGTGATCCTCCGGCTCGCCCTGCCGGATTTGGCGGCGGGCGAGGCGGTGGTCAGGGCGGCCCCGGCGGAGCACCTACCCCTGGCCAACCGCCTGCGACTGGTCAGGCAGGTCAACCGCCTGCGGCTCCGCAACCAGCGGGACAAGGCGGTCCTGGCGGCGGAGGCTTCGGCGGGCGTGGAGGTAATTTCGGTTTGCCTTTGGAACCTGGAGTTTATCTGGTCAAACTGACCGTTGACGGCAAAGAGTTGACGGCCAAAGTTGTCGTAGAATCCGATCCGAACGTCAAATAATAATTCTTTGCAAAACAAGTTGGCGGGGGCGTTAGGAACATTGCTGGCGCTTCCGCCTTTTGATTGGAGTAAGTACAAATGACTAAAGCAATCTTCTTATCACTTGGTCTGCTGATGTTGAGCGTGACGGCAAATGCCCAATGGGTTATGCAATCCAGCGGAACGACTGTGCGCTTTCGCGGGGTCAGTGCCGTTTCGGGTCAAGTTGCTTGGGCCAGCGGAGCCAATGGAACCTTCGCTCGAACCATAGACGGTGGCAAAACCTGGCAAGCCGCAGTCGTGCCAGGCGCCGAAAAGCTTGATTTTCGTGATGTTGAAGCCTTCGATGCAAACACGGCTTATTTGCTAAGCATTGGGCCTGGCGAGGCATCACGTATTTATAAGACTTCAGACGGGGGAAAGAATTGGTTGGTGCAATTCACGAACAAAGAGCCGAAAGCTTTTTTCGATGCAATTGCTTTTTGGGACGTCAATAATGGCTTGGCTGTCAGTGACCCAGTTGATGGTCGCTTTGTTATCATCCGCACCAGTGACGGCGGCAAAAATTGGACTCAGATTCCAACGGAAAACATGCCTGCTGCTTTGGAAGGGGAAGGAGCATTTGCCGCCAGTGGAACCTGTTTGATTGTTCAGGGCAAAAATAACGCCTGGTTTGCCACTGGCGGAGCCAAATCGGCGCGAGTTTTTCGATCCACTGACAATGGCAAAACCTGGTTTGTAGCCGACACTCCGATCAGAACTGGCAATGCCTCATCTGGAATTTTTTCCATCGCTTTCAAAAACGCCAAGCTCGGTATTGCCGTCGGCGGTGATTATCAAAAAGAAAAAGAAGCGTCTGACCAGATAGCCATCACTCGCGACGGAGGCCGCAATTGGGCATTGCTGAAAAATTCCGGCTTGACGGCATTTCGTTCAGCCATTGCCTGGCTTGGCGGATCAAGCTTGATCACTGTTGGGCCTTCTGGCGCTGATTCTTCACTGAATGATGGAATGAGCTGGTCGAACAGTGGCGAAATTGGTTTTCACGCCTTCAGCTTTGCGAGCAAACGACGAACCGGATGGGCGGTCGGCGAAAAAGGAAGCATCGCCAAATTTACCGTGCCGACAAAATGATCTTTCATTGCAAGTGTATGATATTGAAAGATTAAATTTGCTTGCATTGGCTGAAAACCTATAGACGGTTGCCGTTAAAATGCGTACACTCTCTCCCGGATGAGTTCCTCACATTCGCCTCAACACTTCAGGAAACTCATCAAGTTTAAGTCTTAAGGTCGGACTTTGGCGCTGCTGTTTCATCTTTTGAATCCCGGTGAATGACGGTTGAATCAGGAGATTGGCTGCTTGGCTAACCGGCTAAATGACTTTAGACCTATCCCTCGGAAGCCTTTTTCAAAGCCCCATCTTGTAACAACTGCTCATTGACGTTATGAATCAACCAACGGCTGAGGATTAAAACTTTGTTGAATTTTGTATCTTCAAAATAACCAAAGTGAAATTCTATGGCCAACCTGTGCAAGTCCGATTGCGTCTGATGCGTTCCAAGTAACGAACATCATCTTCGACTAAATCTCACTGGGTCAATTCATTACGGCGATGGCGCTATCTCCGGCTCGTTTGCGGCATGCCCGTGTTCAATTCGGAGTGGCAAAAATTGCTTTGCTGCTGCTCTTGTCATTGACAATTTTCTTTATAAAAAGTGCGGCGTTTATGGTTTAGAAGCTTACACTACAAGAATTTTTCTATTCTGACGCCGGGCATTCTTTCTACCTGAATCTGATGCGTTCTTTTCAACTGCTGCCTCATAGCAATAGCAATTGAAGGCAAAGCTGGGATTCATTGTTTCAAACTTCAAATTTAATCTGCGTTTTTCCGAAGACGGTATCGGATAGCAGGCAATAGAACCTCACGAGGAACAGGTCATTAATTTGACCGGCCTCCCGACCTTCTTCCAAGGAGACAGTTCATGCGAATGAAAACGACAATACTCACTTTGTGTCTAACGCTGTGTTTGGCGGCGCTTGCCAAATGGCATCCATCACCTGCGGCTGCTGAAACTTCTGCGGCAGTTTGCGGAGTGGTGCAAGCATTTAATCCAGCAACCGTTACCACTGCCGGTTCAATCAACCTCAGCGGCACGACTTATACAATTGCAGCCGGAACCACAATTGCCGGACAGGCAGTCATTGGAATAGGCGCCAGCATTTGTATTGACGCGGTTTTTAATAATTCAAACCAGATTGTCCCGCCCAGCGCCATTGGTGGAAATGTTGTGACGGTTTGCGGTGGGATAAACAGCTTTACTCCATCCACGCCTGGAACTCCTGGTGCAATTTCAATTGGAGCATCCAATTACGTCATTGCTCCCAATGTCACTTTGAACGGCCAAAACAATGTTAATGTCGGGTCGAATATGTGTTTGACGGCGACTTTGAGTGCAAACGGTCAAATTACCAGGCCCAGTGCAATAGTCGTTAACATCACGTCGCCGATTTTTGCTTGTGGCACAGTTGCCAGCCATACGGCTGCGACGGCGAATTCGACCGGAGCCATCTCCATCGGTGGAATGAGTTTTACCATTGCGCCCGGAGTTAATCTTGGAAGCGTCAATGTCGGAACCAGCCAGTGCATGGCCGGAATCCTGGACATCAATGGACGGCTGGTTGCGCCAAGTTCAGTTGGAGCCAATGCCGCCAATGAAAACAAAGTCTGTGGAGTCGTAACCCAATTCAATCGCTCACTTGGCGGTGTTCAGGGTTCGATTACTCTTGGTGGCGTGACGCTGCCGATCTTGCAAGGAATTGCCTTGCCAGGACAGAACTCAATCGCGATTGGCTCTAATGTCTGTATCTCGCCTTTGGTCCTTAGTAATGGACTTGTCGCCCCTGGATCGGTGATTAGTGCAGGCGATAGTGCTTGCTCGCAGTTTTCCTCGCCGATCTTGGTGCATGGTATGGTCAATGGAAATGAAGACGATACTTTCTTGCTGCCGCGTCCTCTGAGCTTCCTGCTTTCGTCCTCAAGTTCTGCCGGTGTGGCATCGTTCAATGCCAACCCGGCGTCTTTCGGTTATTACCCAACGATTAATGGAACCTCTCCGCAAGGTATTATGGCGATGTTGCCGAATACGACTGTGCGGGCGCTTTCATGTACCGACAGCTTCTGGGACATTGTCTTTGCCATTGCTTCAAAGGGAGCGACCGAAGGCGATATGATCACTTTGTTCACCCAGAACCCGAACGGTTCTTTGCCGCAAGTGTTGGCAATGTTCACAGTTCAGAATGGCGGGGTTGTTGTTAACCAACTGCATCAGCGCATCAGTTTGCTGGTTGGAGGCAATGGGCCGTTTGGAGCCGGATACTTTATTCCGCTGATGGTTCCCGCAGGGCCAGCCGGTCTGCGTACCCAAACATTGACTCTGATCTTTTCGACAGATCCGGCATCACCGCTCAATGGTTGTTTTCAGCTAGGTGTTGACATCAAACGTGTTGGCGGCCAAGGCATGACCAGCGCCGCGATTGATTATGTTGTAGTCAAACGCATGGGTGATGAACAGGAAGGTGCTGGTTTGCAATCCGGCGGCATAGGTATGTATCCGAGTGGGCCGATTTGCGGAGTTATTTGTAACGGTTGTTTCTTGCAACCAACTCCGACTCCCACACCTACGCCTTCAGTGACGCCGACGCCGACACCAACTCCGACTCCGTCGCCAACTCCGACTCCGTCACCAACCCCGACTCCGTCGCCGACTCCGACGCCAACGCCTCCGCCGATGCCGTTCAAATGCGACACCATCTGCTTCAGAGGCGCGCGTGACTGGCTGCTTACGCCGATTATTCGCTGGCCCAACGGAGCAATCTTGGTTGGCGGAATGAACTTCAATAATCCGATTAGCATTCAGCGAAACGAAGCCGCAATCCGACAAGTGCTGCAGGGCGGTTCCGGCCCCTTGCAACAACTCAATAAAGAGTTTGTCGCGTTGCAGATGAGCTTTGCTGCTCACGGCGGAACCGGTTCGCCTGTGGTCTTCAATGTGTTCTGGAGCCCGCTACGTTGTTCCGGTTTGGATTTCACGCCTGTGACCTTGTCTAACGGAGTGACGCTTTCACGTGATTCGCTGCTGGATACGCTGTTTATGCAATCCACTCTGGCAATCAAAGAAAATCGCACACAGGATATGGTCGCTCTGGCGCAAATTCTGGCGTTGTTAAATGGACGCTGCTAAGCGGCAGTAACTCCAATATCCTCAAAACCCTGTCAGCGGCAAAGCCACTCTCACAGCTTTGCCGCTGACCATTACTTGATCTAATTTACGGCGCTGTACAAAATCACTGGGGCCCGCAGCGCCATCAGCCGTCCGCCCTTCTTCGCGCAAGCCCTGAAGAGCCAGGAAAAATTCAACCTTTGAATTCAAGCTCCCTTTGGTCATTGGCCTAGAGCTTTTACTATTCATTTTCGGAGGAACAATGAAAAGACGAACTACGCTTAATTTAGCTGTTTTGGCGTGCTGTCTGGCATTGCTGACGGCGATTCCGTCTGGAACTGTAACAATTTTGCAAAACCTGGCACTTCGCGCAGTGCATGCCTTCGCTCCGCTGCCAACAGGGGCAAAAGTTTGCGGAGTTGTTTATGCTTAT
This sequence comes from Blastocatellia bacterium, assembly GCA_044221525.1. GTDB lineage: Bacteria > Acidobacteriota > Blastocatellia > RBC074 > RBC074 > RBC074. Next base: position 11,620 of record JBGAPB010000150.1, read on the forward strand.
TCGCCAGCAACATCCAACAGTGCAGGCGTGATAAGGATTGGAAATCTGAGCTACGCCATAGCCCCAGGCGTTGCGCTGAACGGAGTAAATTTCGGAAGCGACCAATGTTTTGCATTTTGTTTTGATGGCTCCGGGCAAATTGCCAGTCAGGCAGGTGCTTCTTCTGGTGGGCAAAATCTTTCGCAAATTTGCGGCATTGTCACCAGCTTCTCACCTTCGTTGGGAGGAGTGACAGGTTCGATCACAATTGGAGGAGCAAAAATTCGTATTGCTCCAGGACTCAGGCTCCCTGGACAGGATCAGGTTGCGCTTGGTTCAAATACCTGTTTGGTAATAGCTGGATTCGGCAGCATCGCTGATTCCGGTAGCATGTTTTACCAAAGCCAATCACCCAAACAAGTACGCGTCCCTCAGGTTGTGCATGGAACTATATTCGGCCCAAATGGTGAGGATGACACCTTTCTGCTGCCTGAGCCTATGATCTTATCGCTTGATTCCGATCAAGCATCGGTCTTTACCGTTGGTCCGCAAACATTTGGCAGGCAAGTCGCCAGTTACTCGCCAAAGGTTGAAGGTTTCTCTTTTTCGACTCCCAATTCTTCGGTTCAAGCTGTTTCCTGCACTGATAGTTTATGGGATGGCGAATTGCAGATTGCCAGCAACGGCGTAACCACGGGCGATATGGTGACGATTAATCTGCTGAACCAGGACAAGACTGTTGCTCAGCAGCTTGCAATGTTTAGCGTAGAAAATGGTGGAGCCTCGCTGACCAAGCTTCATCCAGATGTGAAAATGAGAGTGGGAGGAATGGATACCAGAGGAGTTGGTCACTTCTTGCCGTTCATGATCTGGGCAGGTAACAGCGGTTTAAGAACTCAAGGGGTCACTTTGGCTCTTTCGACTTCTTCAAGAGCGTTTGCCGGATGTTTCCAGTTTGCAGTTGAAGTTAAACGCGGAAGCGGGATCGGAACTATCTCAGTTGTTCTGGACAGCGTGACTGTCAAACGGATGGAAACTGCCAACGACCGTTACACCAGCATCGCTTCGGGGTTGACCACAGGTTCAATCGGTTGGTTTCCAACCGGTAAAGTCTGCGAATTCATTTGCTGGCCATGCACGGTCACACCTCCCGGCGGCATCTCTGGCTATGTTTATTGCGACACCAACAAAAATGGAGTTAAAGATTCCGGTGAAAAAGGTATATCAGGTGTTGTCATCAAGCTGCTGAATTCTTCCGGCCAGCCAACTGGCCAGACTGCCAGCACTGACAACGATGGTTATTACCAGTTTAGCGTCAGTCCGGGGACTTATGGTCTGATGGAAATGCAGCCAACCGGCGGCGATGTGACAGGCGATGGTCAGGACGCAAAAGGGAATTGCGGCGGCGATGTCGGCGATGACCTGATCACCAATATAGTGGTCTCCCAGAACAGCACCTGTTCAAATTATAACTTTGGCGAACTTTGTGAAACCGTGACGGTAAAGTGCGACACCATCTGCTGGCGCACCACTCAGCACTGGATCAACAATTCGCGATACCTGCCCGGCGGCACTGTGCTGATTTCGGGCATCAACGCCAACAATCCGGTTGGCATCCAGCAAAATCTGCCGGCAGTGCGTCAGGCATTGCAGGGAGGTTCCAGCGCGATGCAGCGAATCAACAGAGAATACGTCACCGCTCAGCTAAGCCTGGCGGCGGCGGGCGGCAGCGGTTCGCCGGTCGTCTTCAACGTGTTCTGGAGCGCGCTTTCCTGCTCTGGCGTTTCATTTGCGCCGGTGACTCTGAGCAACGGCGTGACGCTTTCGCCAAGCTCGCTGCTGGACACGCTGAATACTCAATCGGTTTTGGCGATCAAGGAAAACCGCCATGCAGATATGTTCCTGCTGGCTGATGTCTGGGCGCAGGTCAACGGACGCTGCGGCCAGTAAGTCATAAACAAATCAACCTTTAAGGTTCCAAAACACGTGGCGAATCGGAGCTATCCGGTTCGCCACGTGTTTTTGGAACCAGGCTTTATCGTTGGCTGTTCTAAACCGTTGACAACGCCGTGGGCTGATGAGAAAACCATTGCGCGCCCGCGCCCCGCTTATTAGCTTAAAACATATCGAGGGGTTGAAGGACGCGCCCCGTTTTTCAAACATCCTATCGAAACTGCATCCCATCATTTGATGGGCAATTGGCCGATTCCATCTCAAAGGGAAACCTGAATGCCCGCGAAAGCGAAATCCAATAACTCTGCCGCCAACCTGGGTTTTGAAGCCAAGCTATGGCTGGCTGCCGATAAGCTCCGCAACAATATGGACGCGGCGGAATACAAGCACGTCGTCCTCGGACTCATCTTTCTCAAATACATCTCCGACGCCTTCGAGGAAATGCGCGGCAAGCTGCTCGCGGGCGAAGGAGATTATGCCGGAGCCGATCCCGAAGACGCTGACGAATACCGCGCCGAAAACGTCTTCTGGGTTCCGAAAGAAGCGCGCTGGTCAGAGCTGCAAGCCAGCGCCAAACAGCCCACCATCGGCAAGGTCGTAGACGATGCGATGGTTGCCATCGAACGCGACAATCCGCGTTTGAAAGGCGTGCTGCCCA
>JBGAPB010000151.1:0-14109 GCA_044221525.1 Blastocatellia bacterium
CATTTGGAATCAATCAGGAGAAGAAATGAACTCGAACCATTACGACGTGATTATCATCGGCACTGGCGCAGGCGGAGGAACGCTCGCTTACAAGCTTGCCCCATCCGGCAAACGTATCCTACTGCTGGAACGCGGGGGTTACGTGCCGCGCGAAAAAGACAATTGGAGCACTCAAGCCACTGTCAAAGAAGGCAAGTACAACACCAAAGAAGAATGGCGCGATTCAAAAGGCAAGCCGCTGCATCCGCACACAAACTATTACGTCGGCGGCAACACGAAGTTTTACGGCTCGGCGCTGTTTCGTTTGCGTGAACAGGATTTCGGCGAGATCAAACATCACGGAGGCATTTCGCCCGCATGGCCGATCAGCTACGACGAACTTGAGCCTTACTACACCGCTGCCGAACACCTATACCACGTTCACGGAAATCGCGGCGAAGACATCACTGAACCCTGGGCCAGTGCGCCGTATTCGCACCCAGCGGTCAGTCATGAACCGCGCATCGCCAAGCTGGCCGAAGATTTTGAAAAGCTTGGCTACAAGCCTTTTCACACTCCTCTAGGAGTGATGCTGGACGAAAAGCAAATGAACCGCAGCAAGTGCGTCCGCTGCAATACCTGCGACGGTTTTGCATGCGTAACCAACGCCAAGTCAGATGCTCAAGTCGTTTGCGTTGATCCGGCGCTGGAATATCCGAACGTTTCTCTGCTGATAAATTCTTACGTCGAAAGGCTGGAAACCAGCGAATCAGGCCGTGAGGTGAAGCGAGTCGTCGTTAAGCGCGAAGGCGTTGAAGAAAGTTACTCCGCCGATGTGGTGGTCGTTTCGGCTGGCGCAATCAACTCTGCCGCATTACTGCTGCGCTCGGCAAACGACAAGCACCCGAACGGGTTGGCGAATGGCTCTGACGTAGTCGGTCGGCATTACATGGGTCATAACAACTCTGTGCTCTTTGCGATCTCGCGTTGTCCAAACCCGACGGTATTTCAAAAGACGATGGCGCTGAATGATTTTTACTTCGCCAACCGGGAGTGGGATTTCCCGATGGGTCACATCTCGTTCGTCGGCAAGTTCGACGCGAACATGTTCGCCGCCGGAGCGCCACCTTTCGCCCCACATTTGACACTGGATTACATCGCCAAACATTCGCTGGATTTCTGGCTGACTTCTGAAGACCTGCCCGATCCGAACAATCGCGTCACACTCGACCGCGAAGGCCGCATCACGATGTCGTACACGCCGAACAATCTGGAAGGCCACAAACGGCTTTACGCCAAAGTTAAAGAAATGGTGAAAGAGGCCGATTGCCACGAACATCTGATTCCGCTGAACGCTTTTGTCGGCGACCGTATCCCGCTGGCCGGAGTGGCTCATCAAAACGGCACGATTCGATTCGGCGACGATCCGAAGACTTCGGCGCTAGACAAAAACTGCAAGGCTCACGAAGTGGATAACCTGTACGTTGTTGACGGCAGCTTTTTCTGTTCCAGCGCAGCGGTCAACCCGGCGCTGACCATTATGGCCAATGCTCTGCGCGTCGGAGAACACTTGCTGGGGAGGTTGCAATGAGAAATCGGAATGATGGAGAGAGGGAGAGATTGAGGGACGGGGCGACAGGGAAAGGGGAAGACAAGGCGAGAGCTAGCCTGCCAATACTGCTTGCACTATTGGTTGCAATTGCGTTTGGCAGTTTGCCGATTTCAAAAAATGTCATCGCCCAGTCCCCCCGTCCCTCTGTCTCTCCGTCCCTGATTCAGGCTGTTGACTCCGCCGGTTTCACCGTCAGCGACATTGATCGTTCAGCTGAATTCTTTTCAAAGGTATTGTCGTTTGAAAAAGTTTCAGACGTGGAAGTCACTGGTGAAGATTACGAGCATCTGCAAGGCGTTTTCGGTTTGCGAATGCGCGTAGTGCGAATGCGACTGGGCGATGAATTCATTGAACTGACTGAATACCTTGCTCCACGAGGCAAGCCTATTCCAGTGGATTCGCGCAGCAACGACCGCTGGTTTCAACATATCGCAATCATCGTCAGCGATATGGACAGAGCTTATCAGTGGCTGCGAAAAAACAAGGTTGAACACGCTTCGACCGGGCCGCAGACCTTGCCCGAATGGAACAAAAACGCCGGAGGCATCAAGGCGTTTTACTTCAAAGACCCCGACGGCCACGCTCTGGAAATCTTGCAATTCCCCGAAGGCAAAGGCGATGAAAAATGGCATCGGCTGGGAAAACAAGATGCAGGCAAATTGTTTTTGGGAATTGATCACACCGCAATTGCAATCGGCGACACAGACACCAGTTTGAAGTTTTACCGCGATACGCTGGGATTGCGCGTTGCCGGAGAAAGTGAAAATTACGGAATTGAGCAGGAAAGATTGAACAACGTGTTCGGCGCTCGGCTAAGAATTACGGGGCTTCGCGCGGCTTCAGGGCCGGGCATCGAGTTTCTGGAATATCTGGCTCCGCGCGACGGACGGCTGACCCCTGATGACAAGAAAGCCAATGATCTGATTCACTGGCAAACCAAGCTGGTGACCGGTGACATTGAATCAGCCGCAGTCAGGTTGCGCGAGAACCGCTTCAACTTCATTTCATCCGGCATCATCCAATTCAAAGGGCAGTTCGCTGAACCGGTGCTCGGTTTGAAGCGAAGCTTTTTGGTGCGCGATCCGGACGCTCATGCAATTCAGCTTGTGGAGCGATGAAGTCGGCGGCGTGAATGCGACTAATCGGGTCAAGTTTTCTTCGCCCGTGTGTTGAACTGGAACGGCGGTTTCCTTTTATTTCAAATCGAAGCTGATGACGCCGCTGACCTGCACAGGCTGCCCATCCAGCATTGCAGGCTCGAAAGTCCAGGCACGAGCTGCAAGGATGGCAGCGCTGTTCAAATCAGATCGCCCATCAATTACATGACTGAAAATCACTTTGCCTTCGGTTGAAACCAGGACTTCGACTTTGGCCTTGCCTGATGAATAAGCTGTATTAGTTGCGGCATCGGTTGGTTCGCCTGGTTTCCCAGGCCGCACGCGGGGAAAGATGGGTTGCTTTCGTTTAATTGGTTTTCCGCCTTCGATGGCTTTCATCATTTCATCGGCTTGGTGGTCTTGATCTTCTTTTGTTCCGGCGAATTCTGAAATGCGAATGGTCGGGAAGTTGAAATCAGCGGTTTCTGCTGCCTTGCTGTCAATCAAAGGGCTGGACATCGAAAAGAGCCAGCGCAAATCATCAAGCGACTGGTGCTGGTGATTTTTTCGCAGTCGCTTGATCTGTGGCGGCAAGTGCGGCTTCTGCGTGCAGAAGATTTCTGATGTTGCGTAGCATCGGCAAAACTGGCTCTGAGACTCAGAGCGCGTAAAACAACAAATTCGATGCCTTCCCTGATGACTTTTTGAAACTTCCTGCTGGGTACTTTCCGGCAAATGGTGAATTGCTTTGCCGTTTTTGACTTCAATGTACTTTGCAACCAAATCATGAGCTTCTCGCCAGCATGTCATAGCCGCGCGGTGATAACTGTAAGCTTTGACGGAATCTTTTTGCCCCGACAAATCAGCGCGATGCAAAAAATAATCACGAGCCGCCGCCTGACTGTCTAATCTGAACGCTGTTTCCGCGGCCAATCCAAGAGCTTCGTCGTTGTCTGGTTCCTGCTTTAGCGCGGCCTCAAACTTTGCCAAAGCCAGTTTGAACCTCGCTGTGCGATACAGAGCTTTGCCTTCGGTGACCAGTTCTGCGGCTGGCTGGTCGGCCTGCTCCTGTACATCTTTGCGGCAGCTTGCTGTGGAAGTTGTTTGGGCGATGGCTTGGCTTTGCCAACACAGCAAGATTAAACCAAGCGTTAGAACAATCGTTTTCATAGCTATCATCCTCAACAATAATTCGGAATGAATGCATTGGGTTCATCAGGCTTTGGCGTGCTGCATAAACTGTAAGCCGCAGCCTGAGGGCTGCACTCAATGCACCTTCCCTTATTGTTGTTTCAAACTTTTATTAACTTGCTTTTGATACTTACGAGCCGCAACTTTGGCGGCCTCTTCGTTGATAGTCAGCAGACGACGATTACGCATCAACACGCGGCCATTGACGATAGTGTCGGACACATCCGAAGCCTTTACCGCATAAACCAGATGCGAAAGAAAATTGTAAAGTGGCGTCAAATGCAGCGCATCCAGATCAACCAGAATCACATCGGCCCGCTTGCCGTTTTCAATCGAACCGATCTCCTTTTCCATATGAAGCGCGCGTGCTCCGCCAATCGTCGCCATTGCCAAAGCTTCCTGTGCGGGAACTGCTGTTGGATCGCCGGAAATCAGTTTGTGTAATTTTGCAGCCGAATCAATCTCTTCCCATAAACTCAGGTCGTGATTCGATGCCGCGCCATCCGTTCCAAGTCCCAGCCTTAGCCCGGCTTTTAGCATTGCCGGAACCGGAGCCGTTCCCGAAGCCAGCTTCATATTCGATTGCGGGCAATGAGCGATGCCGACTTCGCGACGTTTAAGAATGGCAATCTCTTCATCGTTGACGTGAACCACGTGGGCAGCAAGCAGACGCGGTGAAAGGAAGTTGATCCTTTCCAAATAAGCTACGGGCCGCGCGTTGTAATTCTTGGCGATAAATTCGGTTTCAGTCGGAGCTTCGGCCAGATGGGTCAAAATCGGCGAATCAATTTTTTCAGCCAGCGCGCGAACTTCGTTAAGGTGATCCGTGCTGACAGTGTAAGGCGCGTGTGGAGCAATGGCGGCGGTAATCAACGAATCGCCTTTCCAGCGTTTCAAAAACCGTTCGGTGTAGGCCATTGCCTCCGCCCAGGTTTTGTTGTCGGCAACCGGAAAATCAATCACCGTTTCGCCCAATACGCCGCGCATTCCTGCGCGTTTGGTTTCTTCGGCAATGGCGTCCTCGAAATAATACATGTCGGCATAAGTCGTAATGCCGCCTCGAATCATTTCCGCCAGGCCAAGCCTGGTTCCTGCAACAACAAAATCCCGCGTGACGTTTTTGGCTTCCGCCGGAAAAATGTATTTCGTCAGCCAGTCTTGCAGGTTCAAATCATCGGCGAGGCCACGGAAAAGCACCATTGGAACGTGAGTATGCGCGTTGATCAAACCAGGCAAAACGACTTTGCCACGCGCATCTAGTGTCTGCCGGGCGCGATAGCTTTTGCTTTCAACTGAACCGCGTCGCCAACGTCAATGATCCGCTCTCCGCGAATCGCCACAAAGCCGTTGTCGAAAACCCGCCGCTCACCATCCATCGTCACCACTGCTCCGCCAGTGATCAACAGATCAACTGAAGTCGTAGTCGAACCGGCGCGCTTCTGCTCGGAGAGCGCAACAACCGCCGCGATCAAAACAACAATGCTGAAAAACTTCTTCATCAGTGGCTCGGCGGCACGGCATTTCAGCCAGAAAACTTCCGTCAAAGGCTTCCGGCAACAGTTCGGCGACGGTGTGTTTGACGATCTGCCCCTTCAGATTAACCATCACAATTTCGGTTTGCGCGCCACAAAGCTCAGAAATCACCTGCCTGCAAGCCCCGCAAGGTGGAACCGGCGCGTGAGCATCCGCGATGACAGCCATACGAATGAAGTCGCCCGCGCCTTCTGAAACAGCCTTTCCCAAAGCAACCCGCTCGGCGCACATCGTCAACCCGTAGCTGGAATTTTCAACATTGCAGCCTGTGTAAATCCGCCCGTCGCGGCATTCAACCACCGCCCCGACCTTGAATTTTGAATAAGGGGCATAAGCACGTTCGCGCGCCTGTCTGGCCAGTTCTATCAACTCTTCTGGTGTTTTGCCGGTGTGATTCACTAAGTGTTTTACCAATTCCTTTTGTAATTGAGTTCGGATTTTGCGGAGATCAAATCAATCCCGACTTCATTGTAACCGCCCTCAGGGATAATCACATCGGCGTAACGTTTGGAAGGTTCGACAATTGTTCGATATCAGGCGAACAGTTTCAGATATTGTTTGATGACTGATTCAACCGTGCGTCCGCGTTCGTTCACGTCGCGCTGCAAACGGCGTATGAAACGCAAATCATCGTTGGTGTCCACAAAGAGCTTGATGTCCATCAATTCACGCAGCGCGGCATCCACAAAAATCAGAATGCCTTCGATAATCATGATCGGTTTCGGCCTGACATGAACTGTCTCGGCTTTGCGCGAATGAATCGAGAAGTCATAAACCGGCATCTCAATAGCTTCACCCGCTCGCAACGCCTTGACGTGATTGATAAACAGATCGTTATCCAGCGCATCCGGGTGATCGAAGTTAACTTGATGATGCCGCAACTCCACAGGCATATCGCCCAGGTTGCGGTAATAACTGTCCTGCTGGAAAAAGACGACTTGTTCATCGCTGACGTTTTCCAAAATCCGCCGGGCGACAGTCGTTTTTCCTGAACCGGTTCCACCACAAATTCCAATAATCATCTGATTACATCCTGACAATGATCTTAGCCAGCAGTTCGCAGAATTGTGCGCTGACGCGATGCCCCATTTCCATAACTTCGGCGTGGTTGATCGGAGCGTCTTCGATTCCTGCGGCGGCGTTGGTAATCAGCGAAATGCCCAAAGTCCTCACTCCCATCTGGCTGGCAACGATGGCTTCAGGCACTGTGGACATTCCGACTGCATCCGCACCCAATAATCGCATCATGCGAACTTCAGCCGGAGTTTCGTAATTCGGCCCTTGAAGCGACATGTAAACTCCTTCAGCCAGATTGACGCCTAAAGCAGCCGCTTCCTCTTTGGCAATTCGTCTGTATTCGCGCGAATAAACTTCGCTCATATCCGGGAATCGCGCGCCGAGACGATTGTCGTGCTGACCTCGCAACGGACTTTTCATCATCAGGTTGATGTGGTCGCTGATCAGCATCAGGTCGCCAGCTTTGAAGTTCTCATTCACTCCGCCAGCCGCGTTTGTTAGCACCAGCTTTTTAACTCCCATCGCTCCGAAAGCTCGAATTGGCAGAGTCACTTCGTCCATCGAATAACCTTCGTAGTAATGGAACCGCCCTTGCATCACCGCTACGTTGATCGAAGTCCCAGGCAATTTGCCAACAACCAAACGCCCGGAATGCCCTTCGACAGTCGAGCGTGCGAAGTCGGGAATCTCTTCATAAGGGACGATGGCTTTTTCTTCCAACGTCTCGGCAAAAGCTCCCAAGCCTGAACCGAGCACAACTGCGACATCAACTTCGGTGTTGATTTGCTCACGGATGAAGCGCGCTGAAGTTTGCGCGCGGTCAAAAATAGAAATTGTCATAAGTTCTTTTCTCATTTCTCCTTGTTATCGAAAGCCACCTACTCCTTCACATAAGCTACGCCCAAAGCCTTTGGTGGATCGGCTCTGCGAATCAAACCGGCCAGCACCACTATAGTCAGCACATAAGGAATCATCATTACAAATTGGTTTGGAATGTTGACGTTGCCTTGCATGCGGATCGAAACGGCTTCGGCAAAGCCAAAAAACAGACAAGCCATCAAAGCTCCCACCGGGTGCCATTTGCCGAAAATCAAAGCCGCCAGGGCAATGAACCCCCGACCGGCAGTCATGTTCCGTGTGAACTGCGAGCTTTGACCGATTGAAAGATAAGCTCCGCCAAGCGCAGCCAACGCACCTGAAATCAAAACTCCGGCGTAACGCATTCGCCTGACATTAACGCCGGCCGTATCTGCGGCCTCAGGGTTTTCGCCGACGGCTCGCAGCCGCAACCCGAACCGGGTTTTATAAAGCACATAAACCGAAAGCCCCGCGACCAAAAACGCCAGGTAAACAATCGGCTTCTGATTAAAGACAGACGAAAGCATCGGCGACGACTCCGGACTGAAGATCATCAAATCGGGTAGCACCTCGTCTTTGCTCAACTGCCGTGTTGCGCCGGTTGATTCAAACAACGCTCCCGACAACAGAGCAGGAACGCCGAGGAATAAAATGTTAATGGCCGTTCCGCTGACCACCTGATCGGCGCGGAAATTGATCGTCGCCACAGCATGCAGAGCCGCCACCAGCACTCCGGCCAGAATCGCCGCCAAAACTCCAACCAGCGAACTGTGAGTAAAGACCGTCACCGCTGCCGCCGTAAAAGCTCCGGCCAGCATCATGCCTTCCAGAGCGATGTTGATAACTCCGCTCCGTTCGGAATACAGCCCACCCAACGCAGCCAGAATCAGAGGCGTAGACAATCGAATCGTCGAAGCAATAAGCGTGTAATTGAATATGTTTCTAAACATTACCGACCTCATCCGACTAATATGACCGCTGCCACCAATCACTTTGCGATCACAAAACCATTTCAGGAAAATACCTTTCCATTTCCGAAGGCGTGACGAACTCAAGCCTGCCAAGCTCTAAATGTGAAGCCAGATAATCAAGGTTCTGGCGAAAATGAGCGAATGGTTCTTTCCTGGCCCCGACATCAGTTCGCACAACCAAAGCCAGGTGCTCTCTCTTTTCATCACGCAATACAGAGTCAATAAGCTGGCGAAAAAATGATGGATGCGATTCCAGATATGGCACGATCGTACCGCGTTGGGCTTTTTCGCCTGCAGCGCGAGAAACCATTTTTGGCGACTGTCCCAGCTCGAAATCACCGTTTGCTATTTTTGCGTGAATCGCGTGCTCTCTGCCATCACGCAACTGGCTGGGGGCATGCATCCAAAACGACCTGCAACCATCACCACCAATGCCTATCTCTTCCAAATCCGGCCTGAAACCATTTGCAACTAACCGCGTCAGCAATTGATCTCCATCATAAATATCAACTTCACAAATTCTATCCTGGTTGTTTGGGTCGTAAACCCAGCCATAAATTGTTGTCGTTGTCGCCCAATCAAGATTCCCCTCATAAAAATCCGCCAGAGAAGGAACCACCCGGCTGGCCAACTTGTTTGCCAACCGGGCAAACTTTCCTCTCTTTTTGGGTTTGGTGTCTGGTTTGAATTCCAGCGGCAATTCAGCGCTGACGGTCGTCATTGGAATCATCCAGAAATCACGTTGCCCACTGGAATCCGCCTTCCTAAAATCATCCGGGGCGGGACGGTATGGGAAAATTGGCGCTGAATCGAAATTTGCCGCCTCGCCGAGATGCGGCTCAGTTACCTCCCAATCAGAATCTGGTTCCACGGTCAGATCGTACCGTGCGCCAAGTCGTTCTAATTCTGAGATAGCAAAGGGGCTAATCCATCTGGAACCGAAACGGACACTTTTGCAGTTCGATCCAAATGACTCGCGATAAGCGGCAAAACTAAGCTCCAGGCAATAACTGGCCCAGGCTGGGTCAAGAAAATTCTCAAACCAAAGATTCTTATCCTCATCCCAAAACCAGGTGTGAGGGTGTAAACCGAATTCGTCGTCGTTGGCCAATAACTCAGAAGCCAATTTGTCGAACCGTTGAGCCGCCCATTTTGAAGTCCCGTAAACCTCTTTGATTTGATGGTCCATTCTCCAAAACCAGCTGAACTTGACAGGCTTTTGAGTTAGCTCAGAAACACGACTCCGAAACTGATTTAGACTCGCGACGATCTCTTCCACACCATACCAGTCTTTAGGGTTATCACGAGGCGCTTGCCGGTCAAAAGGCTCTATATCAACGGTTATCAAAACTGGGAGAGTTTCTTTCTTCATCACCATTCCAACTTCATTATTGAATCGTTGCTTTTTTACGCCAGCGGAACATCGCTTCCATAGCCACGAACAAAATGATGATTCCCTGCAGAACCTGAACCAGGTCTTTCGAGACGTGATCGGTGAAGATGTCCACAAACAATCCGCCGCGATTCAACGCACCAAACAAAATCGCCGCCAGCACCACGCCAACCGGATGATTCCGCCCAAGCAATGCGACAGCAATTCCGGCGAAGCCGTATCCCGGCGAAAAGCCGTCGTAATAACGATAACGGTAACCAAGCACTTCGCCTATGCCGACCATCCCAGCCAGCGCCCCTGACAGAGACATCGCCAAAATGATTTGCCGCTGAACGCTGATGCCGCCGTATTCCGCCGCCGAAGGATTCATGCCAACTGCACGCAACTCATAACCCCATTTCGTTTTCCACAGAAACACCCAGACCAGAAAGCACGCCAGCAGAGCCAGCAGAAACGCAAAGCTAAGAGGAATACGCGCAGGAAAGTTAATTCCCAACGGAGACAGCAAAGTCGAAAAACGCGCGATTTGCGCCTGATCAGCAATCGTCTTTGTCTGCATAATCGGATCGCCGGTATTTTTGTACCTGCTCTGAGTCAGATAGCTGACCAGACCGACTGCGATGAAGTTCAGCATGATTGTGTTGATGACTTCGTGCGAACCGAAACGAGCCTTCAGAACTCCTGGAATCGCGCCCCAAAAAGCGCCAGCCAGCATAGCGGCAATCATCGCCATCGGAATCAACAGCCAGCCGGACCAGCCGTTAAACGTAAAACCCACCCAGGCAGCGGCGAAAGCTCCGACAACCAACTGCCCTTCGGCGCCAATGTTCAGCAGACCGCATTTGAAAGTCAGCGAAACCGCCAACCCGGTAAAGATCAGTGGCGTCGCGTAAAACAGTGTGTAACCCCAATTGTCCCAGGTGAAATTGCCCATCGCATCGAACAGCCCGAATGCACTGGAAATCAGCAACCTGTAAACGGTGAAAGGGTTATCGCCAATTGCCAACACAATTACACCGCCAATAACAAAAGCGGCCAGCACGGCGATCAGTGGAAAAAGCAGTTCGCGAAATAAAGTTTTCATTTTTGAAGTTGAACCTGAAAGCGAGTTGGCCAGTGAAGTAACACGCGCTCCAATATGCGTCAAGCATCAGATCGGTGGTCAGCGATGACCGGATTTGCCGCCGCCTGATCGCTGAAAATCGAACGAGCCATTTCCTCCACCGGCAATCAATAAAGTCAGTGCCATAGCCAGCAAAGCCAGCGCGAATTCATAACCGCCGTCATTCAGGAAAAAGCCGTTTCGCAAATGCACTCCGAATATCGCCACGCCCATGACTGTGGCAATCAGAAAAGCTCCGATGCGAGTCATAAAGCCGAACATGACCAACGCCCCCCCAACAAATTCGGCAAACGCCGCGGCTCCCAGCCACAACCATGAAGGTCGTAAGCTTAAGGGCGCAGTTCCTGCCACCCAGACAGACAAACCTTTGCCGCCCCACAATCCGAAAATTTTCTGCGCGCCATGAACAAAAAAGATAACTCCCAGTCCCAGCCGCAGTGGCAACAAAGCCCAGGTGTTCGTAGTTGCAGTCAAACGTCCAGTCATTTTTTACTCCTCGATAAGGTCCGACAAACTTCAGTTTGTCGCGGATTTTCCACAGATCGAAACATCGGCAAACTGAAGTTTGCCGGACTCTTCATTGACCAATCTGACGCGGTTGATCGCGCCGAATTGGCGAACGCGGCGCAGCCACATCCAGCGTCATCGTCACTTCGCCGGATTGGTCAATCGCCGTTGTTACTGTTTGAGCGACTCGGCCATAAACCGCCGTCACGTTGTAAGTACCCTTGAAACCGCGCGTTGCGAATCTGCCAGCCGCATCGCTGACTCCGCTGGCGTTCGTCCACCATTCGCGGAAAAGCAGATCGTTGTAAACCAGCGCGTTCGGTTTCGAAGACCAGTCGGATCTATACATTGCGCCAAGCGGCAACCAGTGCGCTTTTTCCCAGAATCCCCACATCAGAAAGTCTGTGAACTTCGGCTGACTGAAAACCGTCATCATCACGTCGCGCGTAAACTCAGCCTGCAACTCTTCATCCGCTAAATTGATGTCGAACTCGGTCACAGCCAGTTGCACAGGCAGAGCCGCAAATCGCTCGATGATCGTCTGCATCAACGCGGGCGGAGTAATCCGACCGAAATGTCCCTGCAAGCCCACGCCATCAACCGGAGCGCCGTTCGCCAACATCCATTTTGTCAATTCGAACAGGTAGTTTTGATGATTCACGTCGGCTCCGCCAGCCGCCAGAATGTCGTAATCGTTGACGAACAGCTTCGATTGCGGGTCAAGGTTTCGCGCCATCTGGAACCAGCGAATGAGTTCCTGATTGCCAAGCTTGCCGTTTGATTGCGGAGTGTTGCCGACGGCGATGCGGCCTTGAATATCGAAGTTCGTGTAAGGTTCGTTGACCACATCCCACTGATAACATTTTCCACCGGCATTTTCCGGTTTCAGAATTTCGGCAAAGTGCTGATCAATCCGAGCTTTCAAGGCGTCGCCAGTCAAACTGCGAACGTTCGACGGCAAGTTATCATTGCTTGGCCAGATCAAATTGTGCCCACGAACAGTCAGGTTTTGATTCTTCAACCAGGTGAAAGTATCCATCGTCGCCTGACGATTCCACGATTGCCAGTCTTCCCAAAACGGCCACTTCAGATCGTTTTCCAAAACGGTGGTCGTGAAATGCGAAGACACGCGCGAACGATATTGCTCACGATCCGCCGCGGTTTGCCCATTGCCGGCCAACAATTGAGCGGTCACCGCAGAGCCAAATTTGAAAGCGTGATTGGTTTGCTGAACAAACACCTGAGCGCCCGGCAGCGGGTTTCCACTCTGGTCAAAAACCCTGACGGTCAAATCGCCTTTGCGAACTTGGTTGATGCGTTCGATTGCTGCCAACCGCCACGGAGCATCCGTTTCACCGCGACCAGGGTAGTAATACTCAGTTTTGAACTGAGCCAAGGTCACCGTCTGACCGTAATTGTTCAGAGCTATTCCACCGATTTCAAACTTCTGCGGCCCGTAAGCGAATTGAAAAATCAGGTTGACCTGTCCGGCGGCAAATGTATCGTGAGCTTTGAATGGAAATTGATAAAAGCGCCAATCGCTACTGTCGGTGGGAAAATTGACGTTGATGGCTTTGTCATAAGGACTCGCGCCGCGTTCAAAAACCACCTGCCCGCGAATCGTCGCATTGCCGCCGGGTTCCAGCTTTCGCGCCCAAAACGACAGCAACAACACGTCGTCTTTTTCACCGCCGAAGCCGAATTCCACCCCATCGCCGAACGATAAACCTGGTCGGAATCGCCATTGGTTGAAAGTTGAATTGCCTGGAAAAAGCTTTGCCCGTTGACGCCGACCACCGACGCTGCTCCTCCGATTTGCGAATCGAAGTAGCTGAAAAAACTGCTGTAAACGTTTGCAGGCAAAACAGAAACCGGTTCGACAGTGACAGGCGGAATTCGCCCCAAACTGACCAAACTGATGCCGCCAAGTTCAAAAGTCTGCGGCCCGTAAAGTGAAAAGCGACTTGGGCTTCGCCTGCCGCGTAACTGGCCGCAGCCTTGAATGGGATGCTGTACTTCGTCCACGTCGCTCCATCGCAAGGAAAAGTCGTGTAAAGCGATTTAGTCGCCGAAGCGTCAATCTTCTCAAAACCGACAAAGCCGCGAATGTTGTTGCCATCCAGCGGCGCAACTTTTCGCACCCAAAAAATCAGTTGCAGATTGTCTCCCTGGCCGACGGCTTGCGCTGTGCGAAATAATAATCCGGCATCATCAACTTTGGCCGAAGTCCCGCCGACTGTCACGCGATAGCCTTGAGTAAAAGACTGTCCGCTAACCGCAATCGGTTCGGCGGTGGCATTAGCTCCGACATTACCTCTGAAACTGTAAATGTCGCCCGGTAAAACCGATTGCCCCAACGCAGCCACTGATGCCAGGCATACCAACAAAATCGCATTGAAGACCTGAGCGAGAAAAAACTCTCGCCCCAAACCTTGACGGGGAATTTGCATAAACCTCTCTTTGAAATCGCTTTTATGTTTTCGGAATTGCTGTTGCAGTTTAGCCGCCCCTCGCCTTTGTGTGTAGCCCCCAAACAATTATCATCGCCGCAAATGTATGTAGTACCGCCTTCAGGCGGAACGGTGCGATCTTTTCCAGTTCGTAGTATCACCTTCAGGCGTTGGTTTGGCAATGTGGCTTTTCCCTTTGAAAAAGGTAAAAGCCCCCATTCCGCCTGAAGGCAGTACTACGAACTTTTCCGAAGGACAATTATGAAAACTTTGACGCTCGTCATTTTGCTTGTAGCTCTGACCGCCGCATCCGCTCAGACGCCGAAGAAAGCCGCGCCGCGAATTGATCCCGAAGTCGAAACCGCCGCAATGAAAGTA
>JBGAPB010000152.1:0-13933 GCA_044221525.1 Blastocatellia bacterium
TCAGATGATGGATGAAGAAGCTGTGCAGAATTCGCTGTGGACTCCGTTGCTGACCAATTCGGCCAAACTTGTTCCGGTGGTTTTGAACTTGGTGGGCAACGGTGATCGCGCTATTCATCTGGCGGCGGTCAGTTGTTTGACTCAGTTTCTGGCCGGTAGAGCCGGAGCGAAAGAGCAGAGAACCCGGGTCGCGCTGGCTTTGCTGCCGTGGTTGAGCCAGCCGGATTGGGGAGGCACAACGGATCGTTGGTCGTTCATTGAAAGTATGGCGAATCTTGATGTGCCCGAAAGCGTGCCGGGTTTGATCTGGGTATTGGATAACGACGAAATGCCAGAAAATCGAGCGACAGCGGCAAGCGTGTTGGTCAAATACAAAAATCCGCAAGCCATTCCGTCGCTACGCCGCGCGCTTGGTCGTGATGGCGAAGAAACCCTGCGTCAGATCATCATCGTCGCTTTGGCCGAGCTTGGCGGCTTCACAGACGGCGAAGCCGCCAACGCCATCGAAGCTTATGCCCGCCGCTTTCTGACCGAAGACGGCGAACGGGAAATCAACGATGCTTTGGATGGAACTTCTGAAAAACAATTGCCGCTGCAAATCAGCATCGGTCTGGTTTACGCCCAAAGCGAGAGTGTGAAAATTTCAGATGGTCTGGCTACTCTGCTTTTCAACCGCGCAAAAGTTTTGCGAAAGACTCAGCCAGAATTGGCCAGAAAAATTCTTTCAATCGCTCAACAATCCAACGGCATTGTCGCCGACCTGAATCTGGTTGATTGCATCGCCGAAGGCTGGGTTGACCTGGAGGCGGTCAAGTCGGCGCTGGAAGCGCGCGCGCAATTGCGAAAGAACACAGGCGACAAGCTGGAAGAATTGTTCAAACAGGGCGGTTATCAAACCGGATTGGCCGCAGTGATTCTGGCCGACGAAGACAGGTTCCGCAGCGTTCTGGCAGGCCGCGATGCGAATGCTCAACTGGCATTGCTGGCTGCGGCGCGTTACCTGCGCGAAAAACTCACTGTCGAATCGGTCGGCAAGCTGATTGTCGCGAATGCCAGCCTGACAGCCGCCGCTGAAAGTTATCTGGAAGTCGAAGACAGCGCCGAAGCCCGCAAGTTGATCTGGGCGCGGCATCCCGGCGAAGCGAAAATCCTTGGGCAACAATTCAGTATGATTGAAGGGCCGCCGGGACGGTCCATGCCGCTGACCGGTTGGGAAGAGAAAATGCGCAACGAGGTTCGTCGCCCAAACGGTCAAGACGGCCCCGAAGAAATTTATGCCATTGTGCCGGGGTTCAACCCCGAAGTTTTCAACAGCATCACCGTCAGAATTCGTAAAGGGCAGGCTGAAATCAGCCTGCAGCAAGCCGAAGGCCGCCATCTGACCAGAATGCTGACTTCAGACGAATTGCAGGAGTTGAAGGAATTCACTTCGCGCGAAGAAGTCGAAAACCTGAAGCCTGAAAGCCGATTTGAAACACAGATTTATCACGGGCCGCCGATGCAGTTTGAGTATCTGAGGCTGAACAAAGACGGCGGGCGCAGAATCATGGTGGCCGCGCCACGCCGCGCACCCAAAAATGACGCTACGCTGCACGAACAACTCAGCGGGCTGTTTTATCGTTTGAGCCGAAGCGGCGAATTCAAATTGCGCTACAGTTTGGAAGACAAAATCCCCGGCGTCGAAGTCCTGGTGGCTGAAGACAAACGTCAGGTCTTTTCGATTTGCCAGGAAGCCGGGCAGCTTCGCGTCATGGTTTCAGTCGAAAATCCGAATCCGAACATCGCGCCGGAAAAATCATTTGAATGGCGTTCGCTGGTCGGTGGCCAGTTGGGATCGCCCGTGGACGAACCCGCGAATTGTCAGTCCGGAAATTTGCTTTGGAGTCAGACCGAATGGATGCGTGATCTGCGAATGAAAGCGGGGGCAATGTTCGATCCGCGCGCCAGGCTTGGAAACGTCTGGTTTGCCCAGGCAAGCATGGAAAACGATCCTGGCATCTGGAAGTTTGAAGAAGGCAAATCACCCGCAAAAATTGTCGCTGGCATTTTCGGCAACCTGATCCCGACTCCCGACGGCAAATGGTTGATTGCCAAAAAGACGATTGAGACCAATGACAATTACGAAAACCGGCTTGTGCGCATTCATTTGGCGACAGGTCGCGAATACCCTGTCGGCCTTGCCGGAAGCCCCGATCTTATTCCGCTCGGTTTTATTGCCGCGCATAACAAACTGCTGCTCAGCCAGCAACAGTTTCAATACAGGCCGGAATCCAGCGGAGGCAATTTCTTTCTGCTCGACGCCGAAACCGGAACCACTCAACCCGTCAAAGGCGAGTTCCGTCCGCTGATTAACGCCTATGCTCGTCCGCTTCAGCCAACAGACAAATTGGCCGAAAAACCGAACGAATTCTGGGCTGCGCTTTACGACGCCAAGAAAAAAGCGACAGTCGTTGGCCGTTACGACACGCGAACATTCGGCTTTGCTCCAGCGCTCGAACTGCCTGAAATCCGCCTGAACAGCGCCGACACCTGGGCGGATGCGGCGGCGGGGAAACTGTATTTTGTTTATCTGGGGCATCTGCTGCGCGTTCCGCTGGCTAAGTAAGTTTGTCACCAAGTGAAAATCTTGTGATTCGTCTGCTCGCTAAAGTATGATCCCGCTGGTTCAAGATTACCGTTAAAAACATCATTACTGCTTCATCGTCTGCCGAGCAAAAGCCCGAACGGCGATGAAGCAATCAGCAGTTTAGAAAGGCGGGCAAAATGAGCGAAAGTCAGTTTCAACTGACCGCGTTGACTGAAATCGCGCGGCGTTTGACAGAAGTGCAGTGGCGAATTCTGCAGGCTTTGAAAGACAAAGGGCCGGGATTGCTACTGGAAGTCGCGGTGCGCGTCATGAAATTTCCTGAAGACGTGCAGGAGCCTTTGCGTCATTTGCAAGCTGCCGGATTGGTCACGACCCAATCGGTTTCGGGCGGGCAATTCGGCGGTGAGTTGTTTTCGCTGACTTCACCGGGCGAACGCGCTTTGCGTTTGATGAATGATCCGGTCTTTCAGGTGACTCAATCCGCTCAATCTCAATCGGGCCAGCCTGCGGCGGCGATGGCTCCTGTTCCCAGATCCGCAGCCGATCCCCGCGTGCAGGAAGCCGAGTTGCTGAAAAAGCTGGGCGACGTGGCCACTGAAAAAGGCGATCTGGACAAAGCGATTGATTATTACCAGCAAGCGTTGACTGTGACGCGCGATCTGGCCACCGGAGGAGAGACGAAATGAATGCTTCCGGTTGGCCCGCCTGGATCAGCAATCCTACGTTATGGTTATGCCTGCTGGCCGGAGCAGTCGGAGCGATTTGGGCGCTCAGCGAAATCGTCGGCGAATTTCGCACTGAAACTGGCCGCGCGCTTAGAACCAGTGGAGCCTGGATGCTGGTGGTCGTTAATTTCATTGCCGCCGCCATCATCTTTTTGCTGGTGGCTTCTTTTGCGCCATCGGCAAAAACCTGGCCCACGGCGCTGGCCATCGGGTTTGCCTGGCCCACCATTTTCCGCAATGCCAGCCTGAAACTGACTCAGCCAATCACCGAAAACCAGAACAACGAAGCCGCGGCAATTCGTCTGGAACAGGCTTACGCCAACATACAAAAACTGGCTCTGCAATTGATCAACAGCGTGTTGACGCGACAGCGCACCAAATTGATGACCAGCATGCTGCAATACGACCTGACAACTTTGGAACAACATGCCCGCCGGATGATTGCCCTTTCGCCCCAACCGATGGAAGACGATTTGATTGACCGGGCAATGAAACGCGAAGTCAACGACGAGATCAAAAAAGCCTATCTGGTGGCTTTGGTCATGAACACCTTCACGCGCAGCGCGCTGGAAGATTTCATCAAGGAAAACAGGAAACAGTCCATCAAAAGTTAAGACCTTGCCGGGAGCTAAAACTCGTTTATGCCAAATCAGCCTATCAACAATTCAGCCAATGTCTTGCTGCTGGTCAGTGATCCGCTGGATGCTTCCATTTCCATTCAACGAGATTTGCTTGAGCTGCAAGAAGGCTGCGGAGGACGATTGAGATGAAACCACGTCTGGCAACTTTCTTCACCGGCGGTACGATTTCGATGCGAATTGATCCTGCGACGGGCGGAGCGATTCCTATGCTGTCCGGCGAGGAGATCATTGCGCAGGTGCCGGGGCTGAACGATCTGGCGGACTTCGATCTGATCAACTTCGACCGGTTGCCGGGGCCGCATTGGATGCCGGAACGCATGATGCAGCTTGCCCGCGCCGTTCAGGAAAAGCTCAGCGATGACAGAATCGTCGGCGCGGTGGTGACTCACGGAACGGACACGCTGGAAGAAACGGCTTACTTTCTGGATTTGGTTTTGAATACGGACAAACCTGTCGTGTTCATCGGAGCGATGCGCAACAGTTCGGAACTCAGTTGGGATGGGCCGGAAAATCTGGCTGCTGCGGTTCGTGTGGCGATTGAACCTCAAGCGCGCGGGCTTGGCGTTGTCGTGGCGATGAATTCCCAGATTATTTCCGCCGCCGAAGCCACCAAGACTCACACCGAATCCACAGACACTTTTCAAAGCCGCGATTTCGGCTCGCTGGGTTTTGTGGACAAAGACCGTGTGATCGTCATGCGCCATCCGGGCATCTTTGGAAGAGGGCGCGAACACATCGCCACAGACCAGGTCGAAAGCCGCGTGGACATCATCAAGATGTTTGCCGGAGCCGATGGCCGCTTCATTGATTTCGCCGTCCGCGAAGGCGCTCGCGCCGTGGTTGTTGAAGGTCTGGGTCGAGGCAACGTGACGGTTTCGGCCATGGCGGCAATTGGCCGGGCGATTGAAGCCGGATTGCCAGTGGTCATAACTTCGCGCTGTCCACGCGGGCGAGTGCTGGACACTTACGCCTACGACGGCGCTGGAAGGCAATTGACTCAGATAGGCGCGATTCTGGGCGGAATGCTGCCCAGCCATAAAGCTCGCATCAAGTTGATGCTGGCTTTGGGCGCCGGGTGGAATGTCGAACAGATTCGAGAGTCGTTTGAAAGATAAATCAAAAAGTAAAAATCAAAGTGATTTCCTGGCTTCTTCGCCGCGTTAGCGGTGCCTGAATTTAGCCGTGGGTTTCAACCCACGGTAAGATGCGATATTTCCCCGCGTCGCGTCAGCGACGATTGAATTCAGCCGTCGCTACGCGACGCGGAAATTCTTCTTGTGTTACCCGGCGTTGAAACGCCGGGCTAAATTCAGCCGTCCCGCTGGGACGAAGAGGGCTGAGCACTTACGAAGGTAAAAGTTGCTTCAGTCTGACCTAAACAGAACCAGTAAAACTTTCCGAGCGGCGATGCCGGTTTTGTTGACTACGCTGGCCTGGCTGGCTGTTTATCACGACGTGCTACGCCGGTTGGTTGACGATTGGCGGGTGGATGAAAATTACTCGCACGGTTTTTTGATTCCGTTTGTCAGCGGTTACGCGATCTGGAGCCAGCGGGAAAAGTTGTTTGCCTTGCCTGCCGAACCTCGGCGGTTGATCGGCGGCACGTTGATGTTGCTGGCTGCGTTGATGCTGTTTGCCGGAGTGATGGGCGCGGAGCTTTACATCACACGGCTGTCGCTGGTTTTGTCGCTGGTTGCGCTGACCGTTTACTTCGGCGGTTTTGTCTGGTTGCGGCGATTGTCATTTCCGATTGGATTGCTGCTGTTTGCCCTGCCGATTCCAAACATAGTTTTCAATCAAATCGCTTTTCCTTTGCAACTGATTGCTTCGGATTTTGCCACGCGGGCGATCAGGTTATTTGGCATTCCGGCCTTGCGCGAAGGCAACGTCATTGAACTGGCCAGGATGAAACTGCAAGTTGTCGAAGCTTGCAGCGGTATTCGTTCGCTCATGACTTTGGCGGCGCTGGCCGTAATTTACGCCTACTTCGCAGAAACTCGCTGGTGGCGACGAATCGTTTTGCTGGCAGCCGTGGTTCCGATTGCCGTGGTTGCCAACGCGGCTCGCGTCGCGGCCACAGGAGTGCTGGCGCATCATCAGGGAGTCCAGGCCGCCGAAGGTTTCCTGCACAGCTTTTCCGGTTTGGCAGTGTTTCTGGCTGCCGTTATGCTTTTGTTGGCGCTGGCTCAAGCATTGAATCTGGTTGAACGTTTTTTTTCTCCCACGAAACCACACGAAGAAAACACGAAGGAAGACAAAGATCGTTTGGGTATTCTTCGTAATGTTTCGTCTGATTTTGCGCGAAAACGTATTCGGGGCTTTTGGCCGATGTTTCTTTTCCTGCTTTTGACAGCGGGCTTCGTTTTTTATCTGAACATATCTGCCAACCGCGAACACTCGCCGCCTAGAACTTTATTCAGCGAATTCCCCTCGCAACTTGATTCCTGGAATCAGACCGACGCTCAAATTTTGGACGACCGAACTCGGCAGGAACTGGCTGCCGACGATTACCTGACGCGGACTTATTCAAATCAACAAGCTTACGCTTATTTGTTTATCGCTTTTCATAACAGCCAGCGGCATAGGCGGACTTTTCATTCGCCTCAGAATTGCATTCCTGGAGCGGGGTGGACTTTGGGGGCTTATCGGCGGCACTCGCTGGGGCAAAATGCTGAAGCCAATGAGTACTTGATTGAAAAAGACGGGGTGCAGATGCTGGCGCTTTATTGGTATCAGGGGCGCGGGAAAATAATTGCCAGCGAATATCGCGCTCGATTGGACACGATCAAAGATGCGATGTTGCTTGGCCGAACCGACGGCGCGCTGGTTCGAATTATCGTGCCGATTGGCAAAGGCGACGATGCCGAAGAGTTTGCGCGAAAGACTGCGCTGGATTTTGCGCAAAAGCTGCTGCCGATTTTGCCAGGTTATATCCCGAATTGAGTGCAAAAGCGGCTTATCCAAACCCGCTTCTTACCAGTCGCGGTACTGACAAAGTCGTGTTATCTTCAGCCATCAACAACCACAAAATCACTAATGGAGAAACACCATGTTGCTGGAAGGAAAAAACGGACTAATCCTGGGCGTAGCCAACAAACACAGCATTGCCTGGGCGATTGCTCAATCGGCGGCGCGCGAAGGCGCAAGGCTGGCATTCAATTATCAGGGCGAACGGTTGAAAGACAACGTCGAAGAACTGGCGAAGACTCTGGAAGGCGCGAAAGCTTATCAATGCGATGTCAGCAGTGATGACGAAATCGCCGCAATGATGAAAGGCGTCGAAGCCGATTTTGGCAAGCTGGATTTTCTGGTTCATTCCGTGGCTTATGCTCCGCGCGAAGAACTGACCGGCGAATTCGTCAACACTTCCCGCGCCGGGTTTCAAACTGCGCTGGACATCAGCGCATACTCGCTGGTGGCGACTTCGCGCGCGGCTCTGCCGTTGATGAGCGAAGGCGGTTCGATAATCACGCTCAGTTATCTGGGTGCGGAGCGAGTCGTTCCGCATTACAACGTCATGGGAGTGGCCAAAGCGGCGCTGGAAGCTTCGGTGCGTTATCTGGCTTACGATCTGGGGCCGAAGGGGATTCGCGTCAACGCCATTTCAGCCGGGCCGATTCGCACTCTGGCGGCTCGCGGAGTTTCCGGCATTACGAAGATGGTGGATCGTCACCGCGAAATCGCTCCGTTGCGCAAAGCCACCGAACAAGCCGAAGTCGGTGACACGGCGCTTTATCTGCTCAGCTCGCTCAGTCGCGGAGTTACTGGCGAACTGATTTACGTTGATGGCGGTTACAACATTATCGGCACTGTGTTACCCGTTGATTGAGTCAGTACCGCGACCGGTAGGGAGCGGGTACTGAACCGGAGATTTTATGCCATTAGTCGGAGGCGTAGTCGTAACTCACGGAAATCTGGCGACCGAACTGGTCAGCGCGGCTGAAACCATCGTCGGTGATATTCACCATGTGACGGCCATTTCAATCGGCTGGCACGATGACGTTGACACCGCGCGCGAACAAATCGGTAAGGCCATTGAGCGTGTCAATCAGGGCGCTGGTGTGATCGTTTTGACCGATATGTTCGGCGGCACTCCCACGAATCTGGCCAGCACTTTTTTGGGTCACGCCCCGATTGAAGTTGTCACCGGGGTCAACCTGCCTATGATTTTGCGGTTGGCCGATCAACAACCTGATGAAGCTCTGGTGGAAACAGCTCGCCAGGTGCGCGATCAGGGCAGAAACACGATTTATTTGGCCAGCGAAGTCCTCTCGCCTGGCAGGTAATGATTCACCAACCTGGAATCGTAAATTCACAGTCGTAAAAATGCAGAAGCGATCAATTGTCATAACAAACCGTCTGGGGCTTCATGCCCGCGCGGCGGCCAAGCTGGTCAAGCTGGCAGCCAGATTTCAAAGTCGGGTTTTGATCGAAGCGAAGCAAAAAAGCGCCGACGCCAAGAGCATTTTCAGCGTATTACTGCTGGCTGCGGCTAAGAACACAGAAATTGAAATCATCGTAGAAGGCCCTGATGAAGAAGAAGCAATTGGCGCTTTATGCCAGTTGATAGCTGATAAATTTGGCGAAGAGTAAGGGGAGGAAATTTGATGAAGAAAATCCCCGAAGAAAGATTCGAAGGCATTGGCGTTTGCCCGGGCGTAGCCATCGGCAACGCTTTTCTGGTGGATGATTCGCGTGGCCGCGTTGTCAGAGCCTATCTGCCGACAGAGCAGCTTGAATCCGAGGTCTTTCGTTTCCGCGACGCCGCTCGCGCAGCCCAGGCGGAAGTAAAAAGAGACATTGAACGTGTCCGTCTGGCGCTGGGTTCCGATCACGCCTACATTCTGGAAGCCCACCTGTTGATGTTGCAGGACCGAATGCTTGGTCGCCAGATTGAAAACTTTATTCGCGCCAAAAATGCCAATGCCGAATGGGCGGTTCGCGTTGTGACTCAGCACTTGCTGGAGGTTTACGGCAAGATCGAAGACGATTATTTGCGCGAACGCGGCAGCGACATCGAAGACGTGGCCTACCGCATCACCAAAATCCTTTCCGGAACAAAACATCTAAGTCTGAATGAACTGGCGAATAATTCAATCATCGTCGCCGACGATTTGCTGCCTTCGGTGACGGCTGATTTGAACCCGCGCAACGTGCTTGGCTTTGTCACCAACATCGGCGGCTGGACTTCGCACACGGCCATCATTGCCCGCAGCGTCAACATTCCGGCAGTGGTCGGCGTGCGCGACATCACGGAAAGCGTCCGTTCCGGCGAAACAGTCATCGTTGATGGAACAGCGGGCATGGTGATTGTGAATCCTTCGCCTGAAACGCTGATCTTTTACACCGAAGAGCGCCAGCGACAGCAGCAACAAGCTGAGTACGACATCGAAGAGCGCGAACTGCCAGCCATCACTGCCGATAATTGTGAAATTCGGCTCCGCGCCAATATCGAATTAATCGAAGAAGTTGACACCTATCACCGTTTCAATGCTACGGGAGTTGGGCTGTACCGTTCAGAGTTTTTATATTCCCAGGCCGAATCCGGTTTGCCGACCGAAGACGAACAATATGAAGCCTACAAATTTCTGGCCGATATGGTTGGCGAAGAAGGAGCCGTTGTTCGCACCTTCGACCTGGGCGGCGACAAATTACACCTGGATGGTTTCAAACCGGAGCGTAATCCTGCTTTGGGGTTACGCGCAATTCGTTTGTCGCTGAGCAACGAACCGATATTTCGCACTCAGGTCAAAGCGATTTTGCGGGCCGCTTCACACGGCAACCTGAAAATTCTGTTGCCGTTTGTTTCCAACGTTGACGAAGTCCGAAAGGCTAAAAGCATCATTGGTGATGTCCAGCGCGAATTGCGCGCCGACAAGGTTCCACACGAAGAAGACATTGAAATCGGCGTCATGATCGAAGTTCCTGCCGCTGTAATGATGGCCGAAGCTCTGGCGCGCGAAGCAGACTTTTTCAGCCTGGGAACCAACGATTTGATTCAAAGCCTGCTGGCGGTTGATCGAGGTAATGAACACGTCAGCGCACTGTTCGATCCAATGCATCCGGCTGTCTTGCGCGCAGTCAAAATGGTGGCTGACGCAGCCGACAAAATGCAGATTCCCGTCAACGTCTGCGGAGAAATGGCTTCAAATCCGGCCCAAGTGATTTTGCTGATTGGTTTGGGCATGCGCGATTTAAGCATGACTCCCAGTGCCATTCCCGCCATACGCCGTCTGGTTCGCTCTATCAAACTGGCGGATGCCGAAAGGTTTGCCGCTCACGTCATCGGACTTAATACACCTGCCGAAGTCCGCCATTACGTCCAAAAACATCTTTCCGAACTCGGCTCTGAGTTATTGGCCGCCGCTCATGCCGGATAAAAAATAATTGTCTACCGTGTCGAAATTCGTAAGGCTCTTTCGTCTATAGGTCGGAAAAAGAGGCTTGGCGTAAAATGGCGCGACCAAATCTTCTGCTTCCAAATGCTATCCCGATGGCTGAAGGCCGTCCAAACTCAACTTTACCGTTAAGGAGAAAAACCAATGCCGCAATTTATGCTCATCTCTCAGGACTCGTCGGAGCTTCCAGAAGGTTTTGAAATCACGCCGGAAATCATTCAGGCGATCATCCAAAAATATAATGATTGGGCTAACAAGCTTCAGCAGTCAGGCCATCTGGTCAGTTTGAACAAACTGCGCGACGAACCCGGAAAGAACCTTCGTGGGATTGGGGCCGATCAGGTGGTCACCGACGGACCCTACGCTGAAACCAAGGAAATCATTGGCGGTTACTGGATCATCAAAGCCGCCGATTACGCCGAAGCGGTCAAACTGGCTTCGGATTGTCCCAGTCTGGAATTCGGCAGCCGCATTGAAGTCCGTGAAGTCGAAGAATTCCCAGAGTAATCAGAATGGCTGAAGTTTCCGACAACAAAGTCCCCGCGTTGGTGGATCATCTTTTTCGTCATCAAGCCGGACAGATGATCGCCACGCTGGTTCGTGTGTTTGGGCCGCGCCACATTGATCTGGCCGAAGAAGTCGTGCAGGAAGCTCTGCTGAAAGCATTGCAACTTTGGTCTTATCGAGGCGTCCCGGAAAATCCCTCGGCGTGGTTGATCCAGGTGGCGAAAAACCGCGCGCTGGATTTGCTGCGCCGAGAAGCTTCGTTGCAGGAAAAGTCCGAAGAGATTGTTCGAGCCTTTGCCACTCAGGAAGTCTTTGCCAATCAGCGCAACGAATCGGAACAGGCTTTGGACGACACGCTGGCGATGGTGTTTATGGCTTGTCATCCTTCGCTGGCGCGAGAAGCTCGCGTGGCCTTGACGCTGAAAACGGTTGGCGGATTCGGCACGGGCGAAATCGCGCGGGCGTTTCTGGCCAAAGAACCAACCATCGCTCAGCGATTGGTTCGCGCCAAACGGTTGATCCGCGACGAAGCCATTTCTTTTGAATTGCCTTCCGCCAAGGAAATGTCGGCCAGGTTGGATTCGGTGCTTGAAGTCATCTACTTGATGTTCAACGAAGGGTACACAGCTCACAGCGGAGAAAACCTTGTCCGTGCCGATCTTTGCGATGAAGCTATTCGCTTGTGTTCATTGTTGGTTCATCACGCGGCAACCAATCTGCCGAAATCCCACGCGCTGTTGTCGTTGATGCTGTTTCAGGCGGCCAGGCTGTCGGCGCGTGTTGGCGCGGGAGGCGAACTTTCTCTGCTGGCCGACCAGGATCGAACGCTATGGAATCGGCGACTGATTGCGATTGGGTTTCATCACCTTGATCGCAGTGCCGCCGGCCAGGAATTCACCGAATATCACCTGCAAGCGGCAATTGCTTCGTGCCATGCGGCGGCGGCCAGTTATGAATTAACCAACTGGGAACAGATTGTCCGGCTTTACGATTTGCTGGTGGAGTTGAATCCTTCTCCGGTCATTGCGCTCAACCGCGCTGTCGCCATCGCCAAACATCGCGGAGCCGAAGCCGCTTTGCAGGAAGTCGAAAAAATAGTTTCGCATCCGGCTTTACAGCATTATTACCTGCTGCCCGCGACGCTGGGCGAACTGTGGCAGGAGCTTGGAGAAACCAATAAAGCGGCGGATAATTTCCGCCAAGCTTTACGTTGTCCGTGTTCAGAGCCGGAGCGACGCTTTTTGCAAAAAAAGCTCGCTGCGGCTGCCAACCAATCGTAGTACCAACCTTCGGAGGAAAACTATGAGTAAGATTAACGTGGGACGTGTTGTTATTGGCGGCCTGGTCGCAGGCGTCGTGTTGAATATCGGCGAAGCACTGCTCAATGCAGTGGTTCTGGCCGATTCGATGAAACAGGAGTTTGCCAAGCTTAACTTGCCTGATCCATCAACGAATTCGACGTTTCTGATTCGTGTCACAGGTATGACTTTTTTGCTGGGCATCGCCATTGTGTATTTGTACGCCGCCATCAGGCCACGTTTCGGCGCGGGGTGGAAAGCCGCTGCCTGTGCCGGAATTATCGCCTGGTTTTTTGTGTACCTTTACGCTGGATACGTTTACGAGGCTACAGGGATTGTTTCGGCAAAACTGTACTTGATGTCGCTGCCCTGGGGCTTTGCTGAATTCGCACTTGGCGCAATAGCCGGTGCAGCATTGTACAAAGAAGAGTAATTGTATTTTTGTTTGGGCAAGCTGGCAGCTTGCCCAAACGAAACTAACTTTTACAACTTTTTGCAGACTTCGGCTGAGTTGGTTCCCGATAATCGCAACGTTCATCAACGAACAACAACCTAACTTTCAAGGAGTAACACAATGGCAAGAGTAGGGCATTTTGAAATTCATTCCGACGACCCCAAACGCGCAATCGCTTTTTACAGCGGAGTGCTCGGCTGGGAGTTCATTCAATGGAGCGGCGGCTGGGAATACTGGATGATTAAAACCGGTCCCGCTGAAGAGCCGGGAATTGACGGAGGTTTGTTGCCGCGCAGAGGCGACCGCCCTCAACTTGGTCAGGCAGTCAACGCTTACGTTTGCACTGCGATGGTCGCTTCGTTGGATGAAACCACCGCGGCTGTCGAAAAGCACGGAGGCACGATTGCTTTTGCTGGATGAAACTTTGCCGAAAATGCCGAAAATGCCCGTGCCCGGCGTAGGCTGGTTTGGCTTTATTTCCATCGACACAGAAGGCAACATCTTCGGCGCGATGCAGCAGATCCAAATGCGAAGTGAGGTAGACATAGATGAGGTTTTCAACGAAAAAAATTCTGTTGTTGTTGATGCTGTTATCAGTTGGAGCAGGCGCTCAAACTGGAAAACCAGACCATTCCAGACCGCCGCAATTCGATTTGGACACGTATCAAGTTCGCTTCGTAAGGGTCCCAATCAGCGGCACAGGCACAAAAGAAGAAGCCGAAAAAATTCAAGCTGGCCACATGGCCAACATCGGCAAAATGGCTCAATCGGGCAAGTTAATTGCTGCTGGCCCGATGATGGATGACGGCGATTTGCGAGGCATCTTTCTCTTCAAAGCCTCTATGGAGGAAGCTAAGCTCTGGCCGCTGAAGACCCCGCAATCAAAGCCGGTCGTTTGCGAATGGAGATTTTCATCTGATGGGGCCGAAAGGTATTGGCGCCAAGTTGAACGAAGAATACCGAAAGAATCCGCAAATCCCGATGACCACTCACCAAGTACCATTTTGTGCTGCTCAAACGCGGGGCGAAGTGGACTGCTGAATCCACGCCGGAGCTACAAAAACTGCAACTTGATCATCTATGGAACATACGGCAAATGATGGATGCGGGAAAAATGCCTGCCGCCGGGCCATTGGCAAATGCAGGCGATCTGGCTGGAATTTTTGTGTTTACCACTCAATCCGCTGATGAAGCCAAAGCCTGGGCTGAGTCTGACCCGGCGGTTAAAGCCGGCGATTGGGCGGTTGAGATTCATCCCTGGTTCGCTGCCAAAGAAGTCTGGCCGTAAATTGTTGTTGCGCGAACTGTCAGTTTGCGTCTTGT
>JBGAPB010000153.1:0-14006 GCA_044221525.1 Blastocatellia bacterium
AAATGGCCGACGTTTCTGTGGACATCGAAACCGGCGTCGTCAAAATGAACAACTTCGTCGCCGTGCAGGATTGCGGCCTGATCATTGATATGAAGACCTGCGAAAGCCAGGTTTTCGGCGCGATGATTATGGGCGTGACTTATGCCCTTTACGAAGAGCGCGTCATGGACGACCAAACTGGCAAGATGTTGAACGCCAACATGGAATTTTATCGTTTGGCCGGATTGCGCGACGTAGGCAATTTCAAAGTTCACATGATGACCGGCAAAGGTTACGACGAACGTGGAGTCATAGGCATCGGCGAACCGCCAACCGTTTCGCCCGGCGCGGCAATTTCCAACGCCGTAGCCAACGCCATCGGCGTTCGCGTCCCGTCAATTCCGCTGACTGCCGACCGCGTACTTGCGGCTCTGGCCAAAAAAGGAGGCAAGGCGTAATGAAAAACTTTGAGTACGCAAGCCCAACAACCAAAGAACAAGCCGTTGAACTGCTCGGCAAACAGTGGGGCGAGACGGAAATCATCGCAGGCGGAACCGATCTGCTCAGCTTGATGAAAGATTATCTGGTCACGCCCAATCGAGTGGTCAACATCAAAGGCATCGCGGAACTTCGCGGCGTCACCATCAACCGCGCTGGCGGCGCTCGAATCGGAGCGCTGACTTCGCTTGAAGAAATGATCGAGCGACTGGGCAAAGGCTACGAGGCATTGACCCAGGCCGCGAAGGAAATTACCAGCCCGCAGATTCGCAACATGGGAACCGTTGGCGGCGACCTGTGCCAACGTCCGCGTTGCTGGTATTTCCGCGCAGGTTTCGGATTGTTGCCGCGCGACGAAGCGGGCAAACCGCTGATCGAAAACGGCGACAACCGTTACCACGCAATTTTGGGCAACGACGGTGAAGCCAAATTCGTCAGCGCCTCCAGTTTGGGCCCAGGGTTGATTGCTCTGGCGGCGAAGATTTCGGTCTTCGGCCCGAAAGGCGCTCGCGAAGTTGATGCTGACAAATTCTTTGTCACACCAAAATCCGCAGGCGAACGTGAGTATGCTCTGGCTCCAAACGAAATCGTGACGGCGATCAACATTCCGTCAACGATTGGCGTTCGCAGCGCGACTTACGAGGTTCGTCAGCGCGAGGCCCTGGATTGGCCAATGGCTGCGGCATCTGTGGCGTTGAAACTGGATGGAGCAAAGAAAGTCACTTTGGCTCGTGTGGCATTGGGACACGTTGCGCCGACTCCGTGGAATGCCGCCGAGGCTGCGAAATTCCTGGTTGGCAAAACGATCACCGAAGACGTTGCCGCCGAAGCTGGCAAACTCGCAGTGGCAAACGCCAAGGCGCTGAGCCGCAACGCTTACAAAATTCAACTCGCCCAGGTCGCGGTTAAACGCGCGATTCTGCAAGCGGCAGCTTAGTAAATGATGAATGCAGAATGATGAATGATGAATTCAGCAATGTTCATCATTCATCATTCCTACTTCATCATTTGGAGGTTAATGATGGCTGAACTTCACAACCTGGACCCAAATCGTCCAAACCTGTGCGCGGCGCTGCGTACAAAAAACATGTTCATCTGGTCTGAAGAAGACCCTCATCATACTCACACCGGAGTTTTCTGGTGTTTGCACACGCAAGGGCCGTTGGGGCCTGACGGACAACTGGCGGAACCCGGCAACTGCGACGCCAGCGAACGCAATTGCCATTGCCAGGAAATCGCAGTAGCCTGACAGTGCGTTCAGAGTTCACGCTTCAGCGTGTCAGCAATCATCGCTACATGCTGAAGCGTGAACTCTGAACCTTCATTTACATCTTGGAGGGCAGTAACAATGCGGAAACTCACTTGGATTCTTTCAATCTGCTTTGCTGCGATGTTGGCTTCGTCAGTCAGCGCGCAACAGATTTACGGCGAATACATCGAATCGCGGAACGCGGACGTTTGGACTGGACACTGTTTCGCAATGTCCGAAGTCAATCTGATGGGCGACCAGGCCATCGTCGGTTGGCGCGTTTCAAAAGGCGAATGGAATGGCGTCAATCTGGACGGCCTGAGCGTCATTGGCGTAGCAAAAGCGTCGGGCACTCTGGGCAGCCCTTACGAAAATCCGTTCCCTGCCAAAGCGATTTTGATTTTTGATGAAAAGGCCACTCCGGCTCAGCGTGATGCTCTAAAATCGTTTGCTCAGGAAATGGGCGGAGAATTGTTGCAGAACGTCGTACGCACCGAATCATCGCCGATCAGCATCTCGCTGGAATTCACCGGCGAACATCCGACCGGCGGTCAACTGCATGCAGGCGAGTTGGCCAACATCGTCACTCGTCAGTTCACGCAACGCGACAAAATCTGCGGTCACGAACAAACCTACTATCCGCCGCTGACCAAGACCACGCACTCAATGCCTGCGGTCGCGGAACTGGATCAATTCAAAGGTGAAGGCCTGGGAGTAAGCTGGTCACTGCGCGAAAAACGCAGCGCCTTCGTTGGCCATTTCGCCAAGTAAGGTAAACCCAAACAAAAATAGACAGGATTCACAAGATTTCCCAGGATTGTTTTCATCCTGAATCATCCTGTAAATCCTGTCTATTTTTTTTGACTTAGAGAAGGAGTTTGGATGGTCAAGCAGTTGTTTGCTTTTCTTCTGTTATTCGTTTTAACCCCGCTGGCATTTGCTGAGGACTACAAAGTCGAATCAATTGCCGCCCTGAAAGATGCCGCAGTCAACGAAGCAACGCGCGGCTTGCTTGAGGAAAAAGGTCTTCGTGTCACCGATGACAAAGGCAAAACCGTTTGCGACATCTGGTTTCGCAAAGAAATCCCGGACAGCAAAGCCGACATTCCCGGAGCCATGTTCGGCCAGATTGCCGAAGGCACTTTGGTCGGGGTCGTCAATTTCCCGTCGAATACTTCGGACTTTCGCGGTCAGGGCATCAAAGCCGGCTGGTACACCTTGCGTTACGCGCTGATTTTGCAGGATGGAAACCACCTGGGAGTTTCTCCGGCGCGTGATTTCTTTTTGATTTGCCCGGCTGCCGACGACAAGGCTCCTGATGTCGCGATGAAAATGGACGAAATGTTGAAACTGAGCCGTGCCGCTTCCGGCTCAGGGCATCCATCGCCGTGGTATTTTGGAATGGCGACTTCGGATGAAAAAGAATTACCCAAGATCGTCAAAAACGAACACGAACACGTTATCTTGGAAACAAGACTGAAAACCAAGTCAGGTTCGATTGCCATTGGCTTAATCATCATTGGCCGAACCGAAGGGTAAGAAATTTTGGGTTTTGGATTTTGAGTCCAGCTTGCTGGCCATTCAAAGTCCAAAACCCAAAACTGATCTGGAGCCGGGAATTCCCACTTCTACTTTTTACTGACCGGCGAAGCCAGTCGCTCATCTTTTCCCATCAGGTACTTTTCAATCCACGCAAACTCGCGCCGCATTTTGTCCAACTGGTAACTTGGAACTTGAATGCCGTGGCCTTGATCGGGGTAAACAACAAGCTGCGTAGTCACTCCCAGACGTTTCAAGGTTCGGTAAGTTTCCTGCGATTGGCCAAGCGGAACCCGCTCGTCCTTCTCACCGTGAAAAATCAGCGTAGGAGTTTTGGCGTTGGTTAAATAACTGAGCGGCGATTGTTCGTCGAACATCTTGCGCGCTTCCCACGGAGTTCCGCCGTGCAGCCGTTCGCGTTGAAAAACGATGTCAGCCGTTCCCCAATAAGAGACTGCGTTAGACAATCCGGCTACGTATGCCGCGCATTTGAACCGGTTGGTGTGGCCGATCATCCAGCCGGACATGTAACCGCCGTAACTCCAACCGGCTGTTGCCAGTTTGTTTTCGTCGGCAACGCCCAGCTTAATCAGGTTATCAATTCCGCTCATAATGTCTTCGTAATCAACTTTGCCGACCAGCTTGGCGTTCGACTGAGCGAACTTAGCGCCGTAATTCGACGAACCTCTAAAGTTGGGCATAAACACCGCGTAACCGTTGGCGGCGTAAACTTGAGGAAACGCGCTCCACGTGGCGTTGAAGCTTTTTGTGTAGGCGCCTTCAGGCCCGCCGTGAACGTAAGTCACCAGCGGAACTCGACGCCCGGTTTGATAACCGACGGGGTACACCAAAACTCCTTCGATTTCGGTTCCGTCATTTGATTTCCACTTGATCGCCTCAACTTGACCCAGCGCGAATTCGGCGGCATTCGGATTCAACTGAGTCAGAAAAACCGGAACCATGATCCGCGCCGCCAGCAGCGCAACTTCTGAAGGAATTCTCGGGTTTTCGTGAACGAAGGCAATGTTCATTCCGTCCGGGGTGACTGAAAAAACCGGATTGACTCCATCACTGCGGGTCATTGCCTGAGGCGTCTGGTCAAAGATGTTCATCGAGTAAATCTGTTCGTTGACGCCCAGACCGGCATTGAAGATGAACCGCTGGCTGTCGAAAACCCAGCGATGAGAATGAATGTATCCGTCGAAGTTTTTCGCCAGAACACGGACTTCGCCGCCATTCGCCGGAATCACATGAATTCGATCCGGCCCAGTGCTGATGTCTCCGTCGGCGTGGGCCAGATATGAAATCCATCGGCCATCGGGTGAAAACCGAGCATCGCTTTCCGCGCCGTTGCCTTGGGTCAGTTGCTTGGCCGCAGCCGAATCAGCAGTGGCGTTCTGCCAGTTGACCGGCATCGTGAAGACTTCCGTCGTGGGAATGTCCATCAACTTTGGCGTCGAACGCGCGGTAAAAACAATCTGCTGACTGTTCCAGGCCCAACTGAAACCGACGATATGCCTGGCGCTTTTGGTCAGTTGTTTGACCTGCCCGGTTGCCGTTTCCAACAACCACAACTGAGCAAAACGATAATCTTCGTCTTCAACCATTGGAGCTTTTGTCTTCGGCTTCTCGCTCGGCTCTTCAGCGACAAATGCAATGAAGCGTCCATCGGGCGACCATTCAAAATCTGTCACCGGAGCTTTGTGCGAAGTCATCTTTTCGGGTTCCCCGCCCTGCAAACTGATGGCATAGACCTGAACTCCATCGCCGCGATCCGACAGAAAAGCCAGTCGCCTTTGATCCGGCGACCAGCGCGGATGATCGTCGCGTTTGGGATTGGTGGTCAGTCGAACGGTTTCGCGCGCGTCGTTGACCATCCAAATATCGGCATTGAACCGGTCGTTTTCACGATCCCAGGCGGTGACGACAAAAGCGACTCGGCGGCTGTCGAAAGAAATCTGAGGATCGCTGGCTCGGTTAAGCGAAACAACGTCTTCCGGCGTCATCGGTCGTTTGGTCTGAGCCAAACCATTTGCAGCCACAATCGCGATTAAGCTCAGGGCCAAGGTAAAACGTCGAAGCATTCTTTTCTCCAAAATGATTACTGTGAGTTTGACGGCCATTGGCCGGAACGAATCGCCTGCTCGAATTGCCTGACGGCATCAGTCAGCGATTGTTGGAAAGTATCGTTGAACTGTTTTTGATAATCGTCCGGGTCGTGAATGTAATTGTTCAGGAACTGTTGGAACCGGTCGTTACCGCGCGATTGTTTAAGGTATTCCAAAAAGTAACGCTGCGCCGGATAAGCGAAGCGTGCGCTCCAATCGGCGGAGCTTCGATCCATCTGCGCCGGATCAATGACTTTTGCCAGGTCTGTGGTTTTGGCCTTTTCCAGGAATTCGGCTTGCGACAGGTAAG
The DNA here is from genome assembly GCA_044221525.1 of Blastocatellia bacterium. Taxonomy (GTDB): domain Bacteria; phylum Acidobacteriota; class Blastocatellia; order RBC074; family RBC074; genus RBC074. The sequence continues at coordinate 5,684 of JBGAPB010000153.1, forward strand.
AAGTTTGGTTGCCGAACCAGACTGCTATCCCTTCTGAAAACCACATTTGATCTGTCATCTTCAGCGAACTGCGAATCGTTGTGTTCTGGCTGATGACGGCATGTGAAAGCTCGTGTCGCAGAAATTCAGCAACGCTGAAGTTTTTCTCTTTCAACTTTGGCGTGATGTAAATCGCATCGCCAGTGCCAAGCGTTACTCCGCCCAGAGGTTTGACGTTCATCCAAAACCACGACCGCTGGCAATCTCCCCAGTTTTTGCAGGCGACGACTTTGACGCGACGCTGAAATTTCAAGCCGTGAAATGCTTCGGCCTCCGCCATCATTTGATCAACCAGCAGGTAATCATTCGGTTCCGGCTCGTTTTTATTGAAGTACACATCAGCGCGGGCGTAACTCGCTTCGCTATAACCCGGCTTGATCGGCGACCAGGGCAACAGCGGCCCAAACGGAAACGCCATCAGCAGCGCAAAAAACATCGCTGCCGCCAATCCAACAACCAATTTTCTCTTTGGAATCTTCACTGACCTGCCCTGTTGAGTTTGAACTTCGCTGACAGATTCAGCCTTAGCCATCTGAATCTGTCAACGATAGTTTTCCCACACTTTATCGTTCGGCCAGTTTCCTGCCAGCATTCAACTGATCGAAATTCATGATCGCGTTGAACACCAGCGAGTAACTGCCTTGGGTTTCGGCTCGCCAGAACGGGTTATTCGAAAACAGCACGACGTGGCCTTTGCCGACTGGCACATCAATGACCGCCGCGTGTTGAGCCAGTTCGGTTCCGGCTTCGAGCAGACCGGAAACCAAAAGGTCTCGCGCGTCGGCATAACGCAAAACCACACGAGGCCGCGCGTCCGGCGGTATCAAACCAACAGCGTTGCGAAGCTGTTCGGTCGTCACTGGCGGGACTTCCCAAAGTTCTGATCTTGGCCCCGCTTCGGGAATCTCGTCAGGCGCTCGGTTTTGGACAACATCGGGATCGTCCGGCGAACCGCGCCCAGTCAGACGGTCGCCGCCTTCGCCGGTTGAACGTCGCCCGCCCCTGCCTCCAACTGAATTGCTGAGGTTAAAGACCGGGCCGCTGGAATAGAAAACCGCCAGATTGTCTTTGTAACCGTAAACAATCGGGCTGGCGGCATCCACCATCTTCGAGCGAACAATTGTGCCCGGCGCTCTCAACCGTTGAGTCGAAGCTATAGAAACTCCGTTCGTGAAATTGAAGCTGACCGCAAAATTCGCTGTGTCATCGGCAGTAATCAGCAGACCGCCTTGCTGAACGAACATCTGCAAATGCTGCAATCCCATCCAGCCCAGGCCCGGTCGTGTGTCTTCGGTTTCATCCGTGCCGCCCAGGTTCGGCGTCAGGTCGGTCTTTTTCCACGGCAGCGGGTTACCGAACATTGGCTGGCCGCTGACGACCTGTTGGGGATTAGCGCGTCCAACAGGCGCAAAGATGATGACGTCATACTTGGCTCGCAATGCCGGGTTCTGCGCCACGTCCTGAGTGCTGATGTAATCGAACGGGACTTTGTTACGGTCGAATTCCAACCGCCACCAGCCTTCGTTCTGAGTGCTCAGCCAGGTGTGCATCATCGCAATCCGAGCCGCTTTGACAGGATGCGTTTTGACCGATGGCGCGGCATCTGTTGCGTAAGCTTTCAATCCCAACTCGGCGGTTGCGGCGTTCAGATCGTTTTGACTGACTCCGCGAATGACCAGCGAACCGCGATTGAATTTTGTGCCTGCGGCTTCAAATGCTTCTTCGGCTGCGTCGAATTGAGCGTCTTTGAAACGGTAACGCAACGTGGCCAAGGCGTTGTCGGCATTGTGATTGACCAGAAACACCGAACCGCTGCCGCTGACGCCGCCCGCGGCTTTGACTTCGCCGCTGACTTTCTCCATTGCGGCGTCCAAAGCTCCAACGTCGGTCGTGCGGACGACTTGCACGTTACCCAATTCGCCGAACGTCCAGGCTGTGTCATCGTAAATGTTTCGTTGAGGATCGTTCGGCGACCAGTACTGGTAATCCAGCATCATGTCCGCAATGCGGCTGTAAGGTTGATCCATCCTGACCAGATAAGTCCCAGCGGGAAAAGTTCGTGTAGCCGTTTCCTGACCGGCGGCTCTGCCAGCATTAGGGCCGCCGTTGCCATCAGCCCTGGCCTCACCTACGGCTGCCGGACGCGCAGGACGCTTCTTTTCTGGCATCGTCACGGTGAACGCGGCGGTTGCGCGGTGAACTTCGCAACCCTGCATTTGCAACAATCGCAACAATTCAGCCTGTCCGCCAGGACGCGGATCGTCGCCCGGAAAGATGTAAGCCGCCGGGCCTGAAACCTTCGGCTTCAGAATCGAGTTCTTGCTCTTCAAGTAAAAGTTTCGCAGAAAGTACTGGCGGTTGGCGGCGAACTGAGCCAACGAAACCAGAATGCCTGTCTGCTGATAATTGTTGTTGTTGCGTTGCGACCAGACGGTTTTGGGTAGCGGAGGGTTCTGTTTGTACCACGTGCGTGAGTATTCGTTGGGCGACAGAGTGCGTTCGACAGTGTCGGCTCCGCCGTTGCCGAAGGTTTCATACAAACGACTGATGCCATTGTGCGAAGCGGCAATGAACATCAGATAGCTTGGCGACCAGGTGTCGAACGTGCCGTAAGTGAAAACTCCGGGCATTCCAAATTTGGTCATCTCGCCGACGTTATTCCAACCGATCAAGTGCCATTCGTTGGTCAGAATAGGATCAAGCCAGGCGTTGTAAGGTTCGGCTCCGACTGTGTTGTCGTAAAGGTAAGCAACCGATTCGTGCAGATCGTGCAGCACCTGCGGCTTCCATTTCAGGTAAGTGTTCAGCACGTTGCGCGTCAGAGCCAGCGACAGCGACATCGAATCGCGGTTGTTGTCGTGGGCGACGTACTTGCCCCAATAAACCAGGTTCGGCCAGTTTTTGCCGGGATTGGCCAAATGCCAGTTGTAAACGTCAACCTGACGATCGCGGCCATCAACTTCGACCACCGGAGTTATCAGCACGATGGCGTTGTCGCGAATGTGTTTGATGTACGCACTTTCGTCCACCGCCAATCGGTAAGCCAATTCCATCAAAGCAGTCGGCGAACCGGTTTCAGGCGAATGAATTGTGCCGGTCAGGTAATAAATGGGCACAGTGTCGGGAATCAGCTTTTCGGCCTCATCGTCGTTCAGATTGATCGTGCGCGGGTCGGCCAGCTTTGCCAGTCGAGCGCGATTTTCTTCCAGTTTGGCGATGTTGGCTTCGGCGCTGACGGCGACGGCGATCATCTCGCGGTCTTCTTCGGTTTTGCCTATGCTGAAAACTTTGACGCGAGGGCTGGCCGATTCCAGCATTCGCATGTACCGATAAACTTCGTGCGAATAGGGCAACTTGCCCGGCGCGCCGGCTACATCGCCGAGCACTGCTTTCGGAGTAGGCACTTTCGTCGAAGCCGGCAAGTAATCGGTCAGCGGCGAATTGAAAAACGGCTGCGTCGTGTATTCGCGAATTTTGCGCGTGTAATCTTCGTCAATCGGCTGTTTCTGATCGCGCCCGGGTTTGATGTTGACGGCGTTCTGCGCCAGAGCGAGGACGGCCAGCACAACAACCAAACACAGACTGCGGATGAACAGAGTCGGGCTCATAAAGTTTGTCTCCTGATTTTTTGAAGTTAAAAGGCGGGCAAAGAATACGAAACAACGGCGCAGAACGGAATAAAGACGCAACATAACTCGCCCACTTCGACAATTCTTTTTGGGCAAACCGAGTGTTATTGCTCGACCCACTGCACTTGATGGGCTTCGGTCAAATCCGGTGTCTGCCATTTGCCCAGCATTCGCTCCATCACAGATTGCGGCACGCTGTGCCAGCGAGCCTTGTTCTGTTCAAACAAACGGTCGGCGGGAGCTTCGACGTAAACAATCCGCACGCGAGCGTTATAAGCGGCGCAAAGATTCAAGCTGAGTTCACGCATCTGCCGGCTGAAATTGGTCGCGTTCCAGATAAAGGATTGTTTGCGGCGCAAATAATCGCGCGCCATTTCACGGGCGCGTGCGACGACGGGGCTTTGTTTGTCGGTCGGAGCGATTTTCATTTCGCGGCGCAAAGCGTCCAGCGAAATGACAGGCCAGTCCGGCGCGTGGTTGGCAATCCAATGATCTTTGCCTGCGCCTGGCAAACCTGACATCAGAATCACTTCGGCATTTGTGTCGTCAAAGGCCAGATAATCCGGATCGCGGTCGGCTTTGCGAAAATACAGAAAGCGGCTGTGGTCACTGGGAAATTGTCTGGGTTGACGCAGGCAGTCATTTTCTTCGGCGAACTGTCGAAACAGCGCGATGTTATCCAGCAACTGCTGCTGGCCTTCGCAAATGCGTCCACGCCCGTCTGATTCCGTCACCAGGGCCAGCCAATCGCATCGAGTCGTCTGGCTGACTTCAATCAACCGGCGAATCGCGTTTGGCGAATCAATCAGAAAAAATGGGATTTGATGCCATCTAATCAGACTTGCAATGTGTTCGCGCATCAACAGCGGCGTGCCGAGTTGCCACAGCATAGTTCGCGCCATGATCTCACCGCGTGAAGAATGCCCTCTGCTGGTGAAGCGGCCTTCTTCAAATCTGGTGCAAGCCGGTTTGGCTATGTCGTGCATCAATGAGGCGATGAAGACAATCTCGCGCTCGTGTTCTGGCAATAATCGCCATTTGGCATTGGCGGCCAGCGATTCGCAAACCATTCGCGTGTGAATCCAGACATCGCCTTCCGCGTGGTAAGACGGTTCCTGCGGGCATCCTTGCATGGCTCGCACAAACTCGAACCGGTCGTGAATTGACGGCCAGTCAAGCTTCCAATCGGGCGGTTGGGGAACAGGAAAAGAGTTCATATCGAAACGCCGAAAATATCCGCGTTGTCACGCAATTGATTCGGCAGAATAGGGCGATCCATCCAATGGCTGCCAGATTCGGCAACGGCTTGCAGAAAACTGGCGCGAACAAATTTGTAACGCTCGGCAACTATGCCTTCAGTTTCAAGTTTGATGTACAAGCCTTCGGCCAGATTGGAATTGTCGGTTTGTTGTTCTACCAATTCCGCAATCTGTCCGCGCGATTCGATTTCCTGTCTCAGCCGAGCGCGCCAGTCAGGGCTTTTATAAACCGACGGCCTGATAAACGATTGAAGATGTTCAACTGACTTCGCCACTCCTTGCCACAGCACAGGTACTGAAACGACTGGAACACCTTTTAACATCGCGTGCCTGAGTTCGGTGGAAAGAAATTCGCCGGTCGCTGTGTCCAGAATGTCAAATTCGTGAAAGTAATGTGGCAGCGCGTCGTAAAAGACAGTGTGTTTGGCGTAAAGCCATTCGCCGTAAAGCACGTAACGATCCGCCAACAACTGCCACAACGTTTGCCGATGAGTCGTCGCCCAGGTTTTGAATAACGCGAACTGGCGTTCGCGCGGGCCGCCATCCAGAAAATGGCCTCGACTTTGAAGCTGCAACGCGCCGTCGCGCGTAAAGCTGACGCCTGAATTGGCTCCGTCCAGTTTTTCTTCGACCACAATGAATCTTCCAAGCAACTGGGAAAATGGAACGTAATCTAGGTCTTCATCGCCGGGTTGAAATCGTGAGCCTTCGATGTGAGGCGTTCGTGGGTACTTGAAGAGTTGGTTGGTCATGACTCCGTTCAAACTTTGGCGACAGCGATCATATGATTTAGGACGTAATCAATCTTCACGCTGCGCGCGCCCGCCGCCAGCCATAACGCTTCAAACGAAGCGCGCGTAAAAAGCTGAATGTGTTCCGGGTTGTCATCTTCTTTGGACGGAACCGAGGCGACTATATGGCTTCGCGCGACTCGAACCGCTTCAGCGGCGGCCAGCGACGGATCGGGCATATGCTCTAAAACTTCGAGCGCGGTCACAACGTCAAAACAGTTGCCTTCAAATTCCAGATGAGTTGCGTCCATTTGCCGCGCGCTCAGATTTTCAATTCCGCCCAAGCGCACAGCGTTAATGTCAGTGACTCGTTGCGGATTCAGGTCAATTGCGGTGATCTGCAAATGCGGAAACTCCTCCAGCAACGGCCACAGAAAAACGCCGCGTCCACTGCCAATATCCAGCATGTTCGTCGGAGCAAGTCCGCGCACTGCGCCCAACACTTTTTTCACGCGCGGCAGTTCAGTGTTTCGTTTGAACTTGTGCAATCGCAACCCGTTCGCCTGACCGGCCTCGATCAACTCTTCCGCCGTCAGGTCTCCGACCACACCCAGCTTGCCTCGCACAAAAGCGGCGGCAAGCTGAGTGAAATACCTGTCGTTGTTGTCCGGGTTGAAAATGTCCATCGGGATCATCCTGAATTGGGAAAGCCCAGGCAAACAATCACTTCTGCCAACGCAGATTGAAATCGGCGACTCGCTGGCAGGTTTTCAATTCGACAGTTGTGTTTGCGCCTTCGGCTTCTTTGCGAAGCTTGGTTCGTTCCGCCACATCCCAGGCTGCCGGTTTTGCGGGCTTGTCGGTTGGTTCGGATTCGGGGATCGCTCTGGCGATGAGCAGGTATTTGCCGGGAGCGATGTTGGCAAAAACGAACGAACCGCCTTCATCAGCGACGGCTTCGGCAAAGCGCAAAACGTCGTCTTTGGCTTCAGCTTCGGCGGGCAACAGATGTATTCGCAAACGCGACGGCAGTTTGCCAGTCGCCGTGACTTTGCCTTTTAAGCCGGCTGCGCCTTCAGCCAGCGTGACAGACAGTCCGGAGATTTTTTCTCCGGCTTTAAGCGTAATGCCGTTGCGACCGGCTTCGCGCGCCGCAGGGGTAGACGCCGGAGCCGAAGGCAGCAAGATGGATTTGACGAACCAATGTTCGTCCGGCAATTGAGATTCGATGAAATGGCGCCCGGCTTTGAGGCCATTGATGGCAAAGACTCCCTTGTCGTCGGGAGCGGCGATGGAAGAATTGCCATAAATTGAGGAAATCGTGGAAGTCTTTTGGGTTGTATCACTCGGCTTTGCCTGGAAGATGAGTTCGTCCAAAAATGAATCACGGCTGGATTCACACTTCTGGCCGGTTGGCGGAGCCGCCAGTTTTTCCAGCGCAACCTTTCCACTGATCGAAGCCGTCGCTTCTAGTTTCAAATCAACGCCGGTGACATCGCGCCCGCTGATGGTCACTCGGCGGGGCGCTGAACTCATCAGACCAGATTCGCCAGGGTCGGTGCGAGTCGCCGTGAGTTCGTATTCGCCGTTCGGCAAACCGTAAAACGAATAACCGGTGTTGTTGCCAATCGGAGAAACAACCGAAGTTCCAATCAGAGTATCAGTTCCGGCTTTGGTCAAAGTGACAACGCTGGTCGTCATCATCCCCATACCTTGACCGCCTGCTGGTGGCGCGCCGAGGACTTTGCCGGTAATCGCCGAACCGCTTTCCGCGCGGTAGCGAATATCAATGCCGCTGGCTTCATCGCCGCTGCGGACAGTGATTTCGACCGCAGTGTCTCTAGTCGCTGATGGGTAGTAGATTTTCGCTCGACCGGCAAAAGGCGTAGGCTTCAACGAAAAGCCCAACGATCCAGAACCAACACCGATTACGTAAGAACCAGGAGCCAGTCCGTAAATTCTGTAAATGCCACGGTCATCGCTTTGACGACCGAAAATGGCGATGTCGGAGTCAAAATTGCCTGAAACTGTGCGGCCTGACTCATCACGCACGCGAGTCGGTTCAATGCTGATTCCAATGACAGGCTCGCCCGCAGCGTTCAGGACTCGACCGGTTATGACGCCTCCGCGAATCATTCTGATCGTCACAGAATCACCGACGTGAGCGTATTTCGTCCCACGATCAAGCTGAGCTTCGGTCGGCGCCGCCACATAACCCGGCGCAGTGGCCGAAATCGAGTACGAAGCCGGATCAAGTTTGTCGGCCATAAAATTGCCGCTCGAGTCGGTAACAATTTCCATTCGTCCGGCCAATACTTTTTTGACTCCGCCGACACCAAAGATTCTGACCTTTGCGTGGGGGATTGGCTGGCCATCTTCAGTGACGACTCGACCCGAAATCGTTCCCATTTCCCGCTGTGCAAAAGTATTTGCTGCCACCAAACAAATCATCAACACACAAACAGCAAAGGCAAAAAGATTCGATTCGATCAGTCGCCCTGCCCCAAAGCTTCGAAGTCTCTTATTCATTTCTCCTCCTTCGACAGGTCAAGCACCAATACGATTTCCTGTCGCCCGCTGCCTGTGACAGAAACGACTTGTTCAACCTTGGGAAGCTTCGTTCGCGGAGTATTGGAACTGTAATAAGTATCGCTGAGTACCAAAC
>JBGAPB010000154.1:0-14373 GCA_044221525.1 Blastocatellia bacterium
CCGTTCGAGGTTGAGCGCGCCGTCGAGTTTGCGCCCACGGTCCAACCCTGGTTGTCGTCCAGGAAGAAAACGTGATTGAGTTGGTTTGTCGTGCCGCTGGCTTGCGTCACCCATTTTCCAATCGCCGTCGCGCCGGTTCCAAGTTGATTGATCGTCACCAATTGCCCAGCGACTATGAGATAAGCCGTGCGGCTGAATCCGGTGTTGGCTGCAACGGTGAAGCTTGTCGTGCCGTTTCCGCTGCCGGTTGCGCCGGAGTTAATCGTTACCCAGGCTGCGTTGCTGGTCGCAGTCCAATCGCACCCGCTGCCTGTGACTGTGACGGCAATTGATCCGTTGCCGCCCGCAGCCGCAAAGTTTTGTTCGGCGGGTGCGGCGGTGTAACTGCAATTTGCCGACCCATTGCTCAGGCTGACAGTGTAAGCGCCTGCCGCCGCAGAACTGTTGGCAGATGTCACTTCGATTTGGTAAGCGCCAGAACTCGGCAGGGTATAAAAGCCGGTTCCCGCGGGGATGCGCGCGTCGGTTCGATAATCGCCGTCGTCGTTTGAAGCAACAACCGCTCCGGTCGGATCAATCAGGTAAAGGAAAGTGTCAACGGCGGAAGAGTCCGCGCGAATGGCTAAGCGCTGTCCGGCTGTGCCCGCGAACGAGTACCGATCAGCGGAGAAAAACTGGCCGCGTAGCAGCGAATAACAATCGCTGAAAGCCAGCGATCCGTTGATTGCCTGTCCGGCGACAATTGGCGTGACGGCGCAACTGCCGTTCAGGCCACCTTGATTGATGGTGAAGCTTTGACCAGCGACAGTCAGCACGGTCTGCCGCGAACTTGTCGAAGTGTTTGCGGCAATGGTGAAAGCGACTGCGCCGTTGCCGGTTCCTGCCGCGCCGGAATTGATCGTCACCCAACTTGGGTTTCCGGTCGTCGTCCAAGTGCAACCGGCAGTCGCAGTGACAGTGACCGAACCGGTTCCGCCTGTTGATTCAAAGTATTGAAACGCGGGCGAAATCGTCGTGCAGCCGTTTTGCGTCACGGTGAGTGTTTTGCCCGCTGCGGTGATCGTGCCGGTTCGCGGTGTGGTTCCGGTGTATGCGGCGACACTGAATGCAACCGTTCCGGTGGTTGTGCCTGAAGCTCCTGAATTGATTGTCAGCCACGGGGCATTGCTGACCGCAGTCCAGTTGCAACCGTTGGGTTCAGCGGTGACGGCAATCGTGCCGTTGCCTCCGGCGTCGGTGAAAGTCTGGCTGGCTGGCGTCAGCACGTAATTACATCCGGTCGGGTTGGCTGTTACGCGCCAGGCTCCGCGCCCGTGCGTGAAGGCGAACAACTGAGTCGTGCTGCTGGTGGAATTGATTGTCAGCCATTCGGTGATGACGTTGGCGAAGTTGGTGTTTTCAACTGCCCAGGTTGCTCCGCCGTCAATTGTTGAAAACACTCCAACATCTGTCCCTATGTACAACCGCATGGTGTTTGTCGGGTCAACCACGATCGAATGAACCGGTACGTCTGGCAAAATGCCTGTTCCGGTTCCATTCAAACCCGTCCAACTGGTTCCGGCGTTGACAGTTTTCCAGACGTGAACTCCGCCAAAAGTCGAATATGTCGCGTAGGCAATGTCCTTGTTCGTTGGGTCAAACGCCAGCGAAGACACATAGCCGGTTCGTGGCTGCACAAAAGGCCAGGTCGTGGTGGAAGTCGAAGTCAGCGCTTGATCCGTTCGCAAGATGTAACCATCACTCATCCCCGCCAGTGCGAAATTCGAGTTAGTAGGCGAAACAGTGATGGCGCTGACAGAGCCGGAGCCGGGCGTGACGGCGCTGGCTTGCTGCCAGCTTGTCGCTCCGTTGTTGGTTCGCCAAATGTACAGTCTGCCGCCCAAAAACAACCGTTGAGGATTGCTGATATCCATCACGTACGGCGTGATGAACAATCCGCTGTCGTTGATGCCATTGACGGCGGAACTGAACGTCGTCCCGCCGTTGGTGGATTTGACAACGGAAATGCCTGTGTTGGCGGTAAAAAGATTGTTGGTGTTGGTCGGATCAATCGCCGTGTAACCGCCGTCGCCCGGCCAGATTTCGTTCCAGGCGTTGGCTCCGGCAGAGTCGTTTCCGCGAGTGGTTCCGTTGTCCTGCGCGCCGCCAAGATACGTGGTGCCGTTTGGATAAACCGAGCCGTGATAAAACTGAGTGACTCCGTAACCGTTGTTTAGTGAAGTCCAGTTCACCGCCGTTGCCGCCGCGTTGCACGGGGCATTATTGCCTGTCGCCACCACTGCGCGAGCGTTGTCCGAACGGAAAATGCCTCCGTCGTTGCCGATGAAAACAGTCTGGTTGCTGGTGCCGTTATATTGCGGGTGGAAAACAATTGTGTGTTGGTCTGGATGAGCGTATTGGGGATTGGTTCGCGATTGATACACATGCGTGGCCATTCCCCAGTTGGCTCCGCCGTCGTCAGAGCGCATGACGTCAACGCCGCCCGTCCACACTCTGTTTGGATCCGTCGGATCAACAGCGATGACGTTGTCGTACCAGGATTGTGCTCCAAAAAAGTTGGTGGTGTCCAAACCGCAGTTTGTGGCAAAGGCTCCGATAACAAAGGACATAATCGAAGCATTCAATTTGTTCGGGTCTGAGTTGCGGACGCGAGCTTCCCACGTGCCGGCATCGCCGCTGCTGGTGGAACGAAATACTGCGTGCAAGGCGTTGGCGAAAGTTCCGTCCAGTTCCGCCGACAGCGCGTAAATGATGTCCTGATTTGACGGCGCAATCGCCAGCGAAGTCCGCCCCGCACTGGCTTCGGTGTAAACCTGTGTCCAGGTTCCGGCGGCTCCGGCGTCCGTATTGCGGAAGATTCGCGCCTGCTCGAAGTTGCCGCACGAAGCGAAAATGTAATCTGTCGGCTTATCGGTGCGAATCGCCAAATCCAGACAGCCGCCATTGATGGCCGTGGTTGTTGAGCCAACCGAAGTCGCGTTCAACACTTTTGTCCAGTTCGTTCCGCCGTCGGTTGTTCGCCAAACTCCGGTGCGCGTGGCAGCGTAAATTCGGTTGGAGTTGACCGGGCTGATGGTGATGTCATTGACGTAATAAAAATCAGTTGAAGTCGTGTTTGCCAACTGAGTCCAGTTTGTTCCTCCATCTGTAGTTTTGAAAATTCCCGCGCCGCGCACAGCGTCACCATTGGCAAAACCTTCACCAGTCCCGGCATAAAGTATGTTCGGATTGGTCGAGTCCATTGCCAAAGAACCAACCGCCAAGTTCGCCATCAAATCCGAAGTTGGCGACCAACTGGCTCCTCCGTTGGTTGTTTTCCAAACGCCTCCCGCGACTCCTGCGGCGTACATTGTCGCGGGAGTCGTCGGGTTAATGACAATCGCTCGAGTTCGACCGCCTACGTTGCCAGGGCCTAGCGACGTCCACGAAGGCAGCGCCAGATTTTTACTCGATCGTTTCAGTGAAGGCGTTAATTTGTCGTCGCCGAACGAATGCCTGGACATCAATTCCATCTGACGATAAGCCAGCAGATATTTTTCTGTCGGGATTTCGGTTTCATCCGCCGCCAGTCGTTTCAAGCGGAAAAATTCCATTGCTTCATTTGGCTTGTCATAAAGGCCTTCGGCTAATTCAGCGCGTTTTTCTTTTAACCGCCGGATCAGAGAGCTTCTTTCGGTATTGCTGGCGTAATCAGCGCCGCTGCCAGCAGTGGGCAAGTTTTGCTGATTGGTGATTGATAAGTTGCCGGGACTTGGCTGGCTATTAGTTGTCGCAGACTGATGCCGCTGCCGTAATCTCACACCTGCAATCAAACACGAAATAATCAACATAAAACTTAGCGAAGAAACGATGGCTAACCGAGTGTTGCGTGCTGAGAAATTCATTCAGACCTCCTGTTGGAACCGATGTCAAAGCCGATGGATCAAGCCGTGTATGGCGGCTGCCGGTGAAATGTGGAAAGCACAATCGAGCGATTGTGTTCGGTGAAATTTTATCTCTGAGTTGGCAGGCGCAGTTTGGCTTGAGGCGGCGACGGCGTCAATGTTTTGCTGACAGGAATCTCAATTTCGGCGCAAAAGCGCAAAGCTTCAAAGACGTTGAGGCTTTCTTTACTTGGCTGCCTTTGCATCTTTGCCACTTTACGCTTCTGCGTAAAAGAATCAGTTGCGGTCTCCAAAGCCATGTTTGCCTTTGCACACTTTGCATGGCGTAGCCGGTTCGGTGTTATCAACCTTGTGGCTTACTGGTGACACGGTTCTCAGATAAGCAAAAATCGCTTTCAGATCGTCGTCTGTCATCTTGCCGTAAATTGACCAGGGCATTGTCGGATTCAATTTACGAGCTTTGACCTTGCCGGTTCGTATCACGTCCAGAAACAAAGCTTCGTCGTAATACGAAATGCCTGAAGCATCCGGCGTGATATTGGTCGAAGTGGTCTCGCCGGTTGGCTCATTCAATGGGAACCCTCCGGCCAGTTTCATTCCCGGCAGCGGCGTCCCTTTGTTATCAACCGGAGTGTGACAGTCGTTGCAACTGGCCAGCGTCACCAAATGCTCTCCGCGTTTGATTGGCGTGGAAACATCGGCTGTAACAGCGCCCTCTAAAGGTTGAGGCATGGTATTGACCAGAAAGTTCAGCGGAAAATCCAGCTTCGTTTTTTCAACGGAGTTTTTTACTGCAGGAATTGAGCGCAAATAAACGACCAGCGAAGCCAGGTCTTCATCGGGCAATTTCTGATAATTCATATACGGCATAATCGGAAACAGCGCGTGACCATCGCGGCTGACGCCTTCGCGAATGGCACGGGCCAGTTCGTCATCAGTCCAATTGCCGACACCGGTTTCTTTATCAGGCGTAATGTTCGGAGCAAACAATTTTCCGGGGCCTCCGTAAAACACCGCGCCCGCTCCTTTGCGAGCTTCGATCGGGCCAGCGCCTTCGCCTTTCCAATCGCGGTCGGAGTGGCAGAAAAAGCATCCCATCACGCTTTCCACCAGATACTTGCCGCGCTCCATTCTGGCCGGAGTGCTTTCAAAAGTTCGATTGGTCACTGCGCGCGCTTTCGGCCCGGCAAACGCTCGCCAGAGTCAGCGTCAAACAAGCCGGCACTAGTAACAAAAAAGACTCCCAAGAGTGTAAAACCAAAAATCTTTTCAATCGAAATGCCATAATGTTTTTCTCTCCTTTGCTTTGTAACGTGAAATCGCAAACAGCGACGTCGTTCCAATACGACTCGAATAAGAAGAAGTTTCGAGGTTGAGCAGATTCTGTAGCCTAGACCGGCTATCCTGTCACTGATATTCTCAACATACTATCGGTTCTGAAAAGGAGAAAGATCATGCCGACAAATTACGAAAACCTGATGGTTGAAATCACTTCGCCGCTGGCTCGTATCACGCTCAATCGGCCTGAACGCCGCAACGCGCTTTCGCTGGCCTTGATGCAGGAATTGCTGGATTGCCTGCATCAGCTTGGCCGTTCACGCGAAGTCGGCGCGGTCATTTGGCGGCTTCGGGCAATGTGTATTCTTCCGGGCATGAGTTGAATGAATTGCGCGGGCGAACGCTGGGCGATTACCGGCATTTGTTCGATGTTTGCGCGGAATTGATGACGGCGATTCAGCACATCCCTCAACCGGTTATCGCCGAAGTTCAGGGCGTGGCGACCGCCGCCGGTTGCCAGTTGGTGGCGACTTGCGATTTGGCAGTCGCGGCTGAAACAGCCGAAGTTCGCCACTCCAAGGGTGCGCATCGGATTGTTTTGCTCAACGCCGATGGTTGCGTTGACGCGAGCCATTGGTCGCAAACGCGCGCTGGAAATGTTGATGACCGGCGCACCGATTGACGCCGCAACCGCCGCCGATTGGGGATTGATAAATCGCGTCGTTCCGGCTGCGGAACTCCGAGCCGAAACCGAAAATCTGGCCAGCCAGATTGCCACGGCCAGCCCGTTGACTCTGGGCATTGGCAAGCAGGTGTTTTACACGCAAATTGATCTGGATCAGTCAAAGGCTTATGACTACAGCAAAGAAGTGATGACCTTGAACGCAATGGCCGACGACGCGCAGGAAGGAATCAGCGCCTTTTTGGAAAAGCGCGATGCCTGTTGGCGCGGGCGGTGAAGCTGAATAATTTGGAAATTGTTCTGTTGCGAATCAATGATTGACTTGCTTGAAAAAGCTATGTTATCAACCCTTGCATCCTGTTCGTGGGTTTGATCTTAAATCAGTCTTTTGGTTTCGCCCCACGCAAGGTTTTCGCCGGTTCGATTTAACCGTCAGTAGCCATTTTCGTTGTCTTACTCGTTTCAAACCTTTTTTGACTTAACCGTCACTTTGTCAGCATTCAATTGCCTCAATTTACAACCAGGTATCCTGTAGGGAGACGTAGCGGTGCGAAGCAAAATCATTATTTCAGCCTTTGTGTTCCTGCTTATCGGAGCAGGCTCCGGCAAGGCACAATCTGACAAGCCCGCCGGCAAACCTAATGAAAGTCAGGCGAAGCCGCAGGCTAATCCGACTCCGGCAAAAGCTCAGGCCCCACCTAAGGCAAACGAGCAAACTACACCGCCAAACATACAGCTTCCACAGGACAAACCTTTGGGCGCGGCTGGGGCTTCACGCGACAAAAACAAGCCTTCGACAGAAGATGCGGACTTCATGGTCATTCGTGATCGCTGGCGCATCGGCATTCCTGACGACCCGCGATTCAAAAAAGGCGACATCAAAAATTCTTATCGCCAGAATGTGCTGAAAGGCGATTACCCAGTCATCGGCAACGACATATTCCTGAACCTTTCGCTGGCCAGCGAAAGCGATTTCACCATTCGCCGCTTGCCCGTGCCGCAAGGTGTCAGCACGCAACAGCCCGGCAGCCTTGAATTTTTTGGGCGCGGGAGGCAGGAATTCAATCAAAACTTCATCTTCTCGCTTGATCTGTTCAAAGGTGACGCTTCATTCAAACCGGTTGATTGGCGTTTCAAAGTCACTGGCATCGCCAATCTGAATCTGTTGCGCGTGAAAACGGCATCGTCAACGTGGACGTGCGCGAAGGAAAATCCAGGCTGGACGGGTTCAATTCCATCGAAGAAGTTTTCTTTGAATATCGGTTGGGCGACACAACCAAAATTTTTCCGTTCCTGCGCGGCAAAGGCAGTCAAAAAGGCCGCTCGCCGGAATTCGATTCGACTTCAGTTCGCGTTGGCATTCAGCCTTTCACCAGCGACTTTCGCGGATTCATTTTCAGCGATTCCAACCTGGGCGCTCGGCTGTTCGGTAATTTCCGCTCGAACCGCTGGCAATACAATCTGGCTTATTTCCACATGCTGGAAAAAGAAACCAACAGCGGACTGAACACGATCAACTTCAAAGAAACGGGTTTTCGCAACCAGCAGGTTTACATCGCCAACCTGTTTCGGCAGGACACTTTCGTCAAAGGTTACACCACGCAATTCAGCTTGCATTACAGCGACGACCGCCCCAGCGTTGAATACGACCAGAACGGTTTTCTGGTGCGCCCGATCAAAATCGGCAACGTCACTCCGCACAGAGTTCGTTCGGGATATTTCGGCTGGACTGGTGATGGACATTTTGGAAAGTTGAATGTCACCCACGCGCTTTATCAGGCGATTGGCCGAGACTCTTTTAACCAGATAGCCAACCGCTCAACGCGCATCAACGCGCAGATGGCCGCCGCCGAACTTTCGATGGATTACGATTACATCCGTTACCGCGTCGGAGCGTTTTACAGTTCCGGCGACGCCAACCCCCTGGATTCGACTGCGCGTGGCTTTGATGCAATTCTGGATAACACCAGTTTTGCGGGTGGCAAATTCAGTTTCTGGAATTCACAGGGCATCCGTCTGACGCAAACCGGCTCGGCTCTGGTCGAATCGCGCAGCCTGATCCCGTCGCTTCGCAGCAGCAAGATTCAGGGCCAGGCCAACTTCATCAATCCGGGACTGACGCTTTACAACGCGGGCATTGACGTGGAGGTAACGCCGAAACTTCGCGGCTTTTTGAATTACAACTACCTGAAATTCAACCGGACGGAGCCGCTGGAATTGCTGCTTTTCCAACCGGCTGTTCGCCACAGCATAGCCCATGATCTGGGCATCGGATTTATTTACCGACCATTGCTCAATGAAAACATCGTGCTGGTTGGAGGCACATCGGGTTTGCGTCCCGGCACAGGGTTTACAGACATCTTCAGTTCGAACTGCAACGGCACACCGCGAGGGTGTGGGGCAGGCGCTCCGACCTTATGGTCGGCGTTCCTGACGTTGAAGTTCGTGTATTGAGTTTACTTTCAGTTCTCGCCCCGCCACAGATGGCGAAACAATCGTTTCAATTTATTTCAACGGAGAAGATTCCAATGTCAGCAGAAAAAATTACTGAAATCGTCAATGCTTATTTCGATGCCATTTGCTCGCTGGATTGCGAAGCCTGGGTTTCAACTTTTGCCGCTGATGCTGTCAGTCACGAACCCGGCAACCCTCCGCTGGCAGGCCACGATATGTTGCGAGCTTTTTTCAACGGAGTCGCCGGAGGCTTTTGAAACCATCGAACTGCTGCGCCCGACTGACGTCTTCGTCGTCGGCGGCAACGAAACGGCGTGAAATGGGCAACCACCGGAATGGGCAAAACCGGACGCCAAGCCAAGTTTGATGGCATAGACATTTTCACCTTCAACGACGATGGCAAGATTCAAACGGTGAAAGCTTATTGGGATCCGGCGGCGATGATGGCTCAGTTGATGGGATAGGCTCTTGACGTTTCATTGCTAAATGTTCTGCGGCATCCCAAGCATCCTAGAGAGTTGAAGTTATGAACCAAGCCAAAATTATCAAACGTGTAAAACTTCTGTTCCTGTTGTCTTTTCGTTTCCGTAGCCATCGCCCTTTCGCTGGCTGATAGGAATTCGACCGAAGCCGTTTCGCGCGTTGCCGTCGGTGATTCAACAATCCCGATCAGCGACGAACAGGCTCCGGCGACTCGGCGACAAAGAAGATAAATCCGCGCAGCGCCGGTTGCATCGTTTGCCACACCAATGCGGAGTCAATGCATGCGGATGGCGACGACGATCTGGATATTGGCTGTGCCGATTGTCACGGAGGCAATGCGGCAGAAACTCAGAACAAGCTGAAAGCCCACGTCCAGCCGCGTTTCCCGGAACTGTGGAAATCTACGGCGAACCCTGAGCGTTTGGCGACGGCCTGGTTGAAAGAAAGCGCCGAATACGTTCGCTTCGTCAATCCCGGAGATTTCCGCGCGGCTGATCTGGCTTGCGGCAAATGCCACGAACGTCAGGTCGCGTGGTCAAAGAAAAACATGATGACTCACGGCGGAATGCTGTGGGCGGCGGCGCTTTACAACAACGGAGCCTTTCCGTTGAAAGACGCGCACTTCGGCGAAAGTTACAGCAAAGACGGCGAACCCCAGGCCATCTTCACCAACCCTGCGCCAACCGCTGAAGAGACCTTAAAGCAGGGAATTTTGCCTTACCTGATGCCGCTGCCGCGCTGGGAAATTACTCAGCCGGGAAACATCCTGCGAGTCTTTGAACGTGGCGGAGAGTTAAAGGGGTTGCCTTCGGATATTGGCAGCCCGAACGCTTTTGAAGTTCCTGGCAAACCCGACGTGAAGTTGAGTGATCGCGGGCTTGGCACTCGCCTCAGGACTGATCCAGTGTTTTTGGGTTTGCAGAAAACCCGCTTGCTTGATCCGCTGCTTTCGATGCCGGGAACCAACGACAATCCGGGCGATTATCGGCAATCCGGTTGCACAGCCTGTCACGTGGTTTACGCCAATGACAGAGACCCGAAACATTCGGCGCAATTCGCCAAGTTCGGCAATCTGGGACAATCGCAAACTGCTGATCCGACAATTCCAAAAAACGAATCCGGTCATCCGGTCAAACATCAAATGGTGTTGGCTGCTCCATCCAGCAACTGCATGACCTGTCACATGCATCCCGGCGGAAATATGCTGACCAGTTATTACGGAATGACCTGGTGGGACAACGAAACCGACGGCAATTTGATGTACCCGGCCAAACAGCCTGACTTAAGTTCGGAGCAGAAAGACCAGATTCAGTTTCGCAATCCCGAAGGTTCGGCTTTGCGAGGTTTGTGGGGACAGGACAAAAACTTTCTGGCCAATATCTGGAACGACATTAATCCGAAAGCCAAACGCACTCAGTTCGGAGATTTCCACGGTCACGGCTGGGTGTTCCGCAACGTTTACAAGACCGACCGCAAAGGCAACATGCTTTCTTCGCGCGGAACAAAAATCGCGCCGGACGATCCTGAAAAGTTCAAGGAGGGCGTCCACATGGAAGACGTGCATCAAAAAGCCGGCATGCATTGCGCCGATTGCCACGTCAGCCAGGACGTTCACGGCAACGGGAATTTGTACAACGAACCTCGCGCGGCGATTCAGGTTGATTGCATTGATTGCCACGGAACGATTAACGCACCTGCCACTCTGACCGTTTCAGGCCCATCGGCTGGCACCGCTCGGTTCAAAGGCAAAGTCATCACCATTCCCAAAGACCTGACGCGAATCAAAACTCGCAACGAACGCAATCGCACCGTGGCGATGTTCCAGCGCATCACCGCCGAAACCAAACGAACAGTCATTGGCGACGACGGCAAGCCGGAATTGGACAAAGACGGCAAGCCCAAGAAATCACTTTGCGACCGGGCGACGTTGTTCAAAATTCGCTGGTTTCGCCCGGCAAATGGTGGCGCGTGGTTCAAACCATAGACACCGTTAATCAATCGCGCACAATCAAGATCAACAACGCCGACGTGCAATATAGGAGCCGGGATTTCAACGATGCTTCGGCTTATGCCAAGACGGTTCAGCGCGACGGCAAAACCTGGGCTGACCCGGCGGTTGCTGATAACAAACTGGCTCATGCCAACAGCAACATGACCTGTTATGCCTGCCACACTTCGTGGACGACCAGTTGTTTCGGCTGCCATTTGCCGATGACGGCAAACAAGCAAAAGCCGATGTTGCACAACGAAGGCACGGACAATCTGCGAAATTACACTCAATACAATTTCCAGACTTTGCGCGACGACATTTACATGCTTGGCAAAGACGGAAGCGTCACCGGTCGCCGAACCGCGCCGACCCGTTCAACCTGCGCGCCGTGCTGGTTGGTTCGCAAAATCAGAACCGCGAATGGCTGTATTCGCAACAGCAGACGGTTTCTTCCGAAGGTTACAGCGGCCACGCTTTCAGCAGTTTCGTGCCACACACGGTCAGCACTTCTGAAACCAAAACCTGCACCGATTGCCACGTGGCGAAGGCCAACGACAACAATGCGATCATGGCTCAGTTGCTGATGCAGGGAACGAACTTCGTCAACTTCATTGGGCGCTTTGCCTGGGTCGCAGCAGGCAAAGAAGGCATTCACGCCGTCGCCGTCACCGAACGCGATGAACCGCAAGCCGTCATCGGTTCCAACCTGCACAAACTGGCTTACCCCGACGAATACGAAAAACACGCCAAAGGCGGCGGAGTTCTGAAAGAAGCTTACGAACACAAAGCCAACGGTGAAGCACTGGGCATTCAGGTTAGAGGCGAATACGCTTACGTTGCCAACGGTCCCGGCGGTTTGCGCGTTTACGACATAGCCAACATTGACAACAAAGGCTTCAGCGAACGCATCACCACCGCGCCGGTTTCGCCCTTGGGGCAGCGGTTTTACGTCAAGACGAAATACGCAACCGGAGTTGCTTCGCCTTCAACACTGGCGGTTGATCCGACTCGCAAACATCGCCCTGAAAATCAGGAAGCCGAAAATCGCGACGACAAACAAGGGATTCATCCGATTTACGCCTTCCTGTACGTCAGCGACAAACACGAGGGTCTGGTTGTCGTCGGTGATAAAAAGACCGGAGTGGCGACCTTGCTGGACGGTAATCCGTCAAACAACTTCCTGAAACGCGCGCTGGCGTTCAATCCGAATGGCGCGCTTAACGGAGCTTCATCAATCACAATTGCGGGCGTTTACGCTTATATAACTTGCGACAAAGGACTGGCGATTGTGAACCTGAACAATCCGCTGGAACCGAAGCTGGTCGCTGAAATCGCTGGCTTCAAGCATCCGCACGGAGTACAGATTCAGTTCCGTTACGCCTTTGTCACCGACGAAGACGGCTTGAAAGTTGTGGACATCACCGTGCCGGAAAAGGCCAAACTGGTTGAAGCGGCGACCGTCAAAATCGAAGACGCCCATAATCTTTATCTGGCGCGGACTTACGCTTATGTCGCGGCTGGCAAAAACGGCCTGGCGATTGTGGACATTGAAAAGCCTGAAAAGCCAAAGCTGGATCAGATGTTCAATGGCGAAGGCAAGATTAACGACGCTCACGACGTGAAGCTGGGGATGACTGCGAATTCGTTGTTTGCTTATGTCGCCGACGGCAAAAACGGATTGCAGGTTGTGCAGTTGATGTCGCCCGAAGAGAACGGAAATATTTACGGCTTTTCTCCGAAACCGACGCCAAAATGGATTGCGCGTTTTCCGATGGGCGAGGCGCTGGCTCTGTCTAAAGGCATTGACCGTGACCGGGCCGCCGACGAATCCGGCAATCAGATTTCGGTTTTCAATCGCAGAGGCGCGCGGCCATTTAACCTGGAAGAAATGCAGCGCATGTACTTGCGCGGAGGCGAGCTTTACACCGTCACCGACGATGTACCGCCGAAGCCCCGTCGTCAGCAACCAGCAGCCGAAACCGCAAGCTGGCGGTTGAGATTGCCTGCGCTGACCTCGCTGTTTTGGCTGCCGATTTTCATCGGCGGAGTTTTGTTGGTCGGCGGAGTTCGCAGCCTCCGCCGGAAAAATAAATCCGAAGTATGACAAGCTGCCAGCTCGTCATACTTTTCAATAAGGAATTCATCTTTGAAAAAGACGTTCTCAATTTTCATCTCTTTCGCTCTGCCTATCTTGTTTGTTGTTTCTGTTTCGGCGCAGGCAAAGAAAACTCCGCTGGACAGCGCTTCTGCCGCAAAAATAGTGCAACTGCTGAAAGATTCGGGTCACATTCACGGCCAACTTGCCGACAACGTCTGGTTGGTCAGATTTCGCGGCAACACGTTGGACGATGTTGTTGTCACAACCATCGTCAGTCCCGAAGGCCTGTTGATTTTGAGTTCAGTAGTCGCCGAAAAGAAAGACTTCAGGGCAACGCCGGAGTTGATGGCGAAGCTGTTGCGGATGAACAATGATTATGACCGGATGAAGGTTGGTATCAAAGAAAATGGTGATATGTTCGTCAGGATTGACCTGAGTCTTCGCGTTACAGATTCACAGGAGTTCAAACTGAACGTCGAACAGGTTTCCGCCGCCGCCGACGAAATCGCGGCAGCCATCAAACCCTTTTTGCTCGTTGCGCCTGCCGCAAAAAAGCCAGTCAAATAAACGTAAATGCGAGCGAGGTGGTTTTCACTTCGCTCGCACTTTGCCTTTGTGGTTGATCCACAGACTGACATCACCCGACTTATCCACTTTGGCAATGAATGGTTTTTTCTGATTGGCAAGATAGCCCGTTATTTTAGGTAAGGCTTTGACATAGGCGGTTGCCATGTCCGTGCCGGTCAGATTGCCGGAAATAAGTATGAAAGACGCGACGCCTGCGTTTAACAAAGCCCGTCGCTCCAGTTCGTTGTAACGAATCTGTTTGTCTTTGGCTAAAACTACCCAGCCTTTTCGTCCACATTCGACCAGCCACAATTCATCCGGCGCGTCATCGGGGAAATGGTCTGAATGGATTTCGACATTTACTCCCTGTTCGCGCAAAGCACTGGGAACGTCGTTTTTGCCAAGAGAGCGGTCAACGAAAAATATGATGTTTTCAAGCTGCTTTGAGATAAGGAGCTTCGTATCTGACCGCTTCTTCGATCTTTTCTCTTTCGATGCCATAGTCCAGTGCCAGATCGTCGGTTGAATCGCCAGCGTAAAAACGCTCGGCGATAACGGCTGTTGGAATTCCAGTCTTGACCAATGTCGGTTGGCCAAACGACACAAGCGGGTCAATCACTACGCTGAGCGGTTCTTCTGCCTGATGAGTGCTGCGAAGGAAAGGGTATAAGCGAATTGGTAGATGCTTTGCGGGATCGCGGTCAATTCGCCGCAGATATTTGTCCACGATTTCGCGCATTTCAATTTGCCCATGTCTGGAAACATTGATCAATTTGCCCAGGTCTTCAATCAACAAGTCCACGCCGTCGGTTTGAAAAAGCCTGTCGGCCAATGGATGTTTGGAAGGATATTTCTTTTCCAGGTATTCAATGGCTTGGCGGACTTTGCGAAACGGGATGTTTTCAATTCTTCTGATGCCATTCAGTACGTGGGCTTC
>JBGAPB010000155.1:0-13971 GCA_044221525.1 Blastocatellia bacterium
GGAACGGGTGACGTGCAGTTGAGCCTGGCGCAGATGGTTTCCATTGCCGGTGCTGTGCTGGTGACTACGCCGCAGGAAGTCGCGCTAGGCGATGTTCGCAAAGCTCACAATATGTTTGAACAGTTGAATGTGCCAATGCTTGGTGTGGTTGAAAACATGAGCTACTTCGAGTGCGCGCATGGAGAGAAGTACTACATCTTCGGCAACGGCGGCGGCGAAGCGTTGGCAGGGAACTTCGATATTCCTTTTCTGGGAGCGGTTCCGATTTCCGTCAGCATCCGTGAAGGCGGCGATCTGGGTGTGCCGATTGTTATCAGTCAACCGGATAGTCCGCAGGCCAAAGCTTTTACAAGCGTGGCGCAAAACGTCGCGGCTCAGGTCAGCATTGCGGCGATCAAAGCAAACAAAGCTTTGCCGGTTTTGAATTTGAAAAAGTAATTTGACGCTCTTTATAACTGTCGCTATCTTTTGGCTTATAAAGATGGTCGTTCGGCAATGTTGTCTGCGGCCTCTAAGCTTAAGAGATAACGCAATCATCTTTAACCAGAACAGCAGGCCAACAAGCCTGCCAACTCTTCAAAAGGAGAACGAGATTATGAATCTGACACTGACTGAAAGCGCCCTGGGCGAAGTGAAGAAATTTATTGAAGCTGAAAACGTTGGAGCAGACGGCGGCCTGCGCGTGCGCGTTGTGCCGGGCGGATGTTCCGGTTTCCAGTACGGCATGAACATCGAAGAAGCTCCACAGGCCACCGACGAAGTTGTCGAAGCCTCTGGAATGCGTGTTTTCGTTGATATGTTCAGCGCCCAGTACCTGGAAAACGTTCAGATTGATTACGTCAACAGCGTGATGGGGTCGGGTTTCACCTTCAACAACCCAAATGCTTCGGGCGGTTGCGGCTGCGGCACCTCCTTCTCGGCTTAATCAGTTATCAAGGAAATCTCCTGATGTTTCAGCGTCAGGAGATTTTTTTTGGCCAGAATCTTATCAATAATTATTATCATTACTGATAATTGACAGGTCACAAACACGTGATTTAAGATGCTTTTGAAGTAATCAATTATGAATTTCCGAAATACAAAACAGCGCCAGGCGATCCTTGAGGTTATTGAAACTCACGGCGGCCATTTGACGGCTGATGAGGTCTACAAGATTGCCAAACGTCGTCATTTGCGATTGAGCCTGGGAACTGTGTATCGAAACTTGCGTGTGCTGGTTGAACAAGGGGCAGTGCGCGAACTGGATTTCGGGATGGCGATCACACATTTTGAAGTGGTCAAAGATATTCACTATCACCTGGTTTGTCGCGTCTGTAACGGTATCTCCGATGTCGAAATGGAGCTCGAGCAGAAGCTGGCAAAGTTGGTTGAACGGTCGGCTGATGTTGGCGGTTTTCAGATCGAACAGCACAGGCTGGATTTCGTCGGGATCTGCGAAAACTGCCAGGCCAAGCCGACGAAAGCTGCCAAGGGTAAAGTGACGCGCGTTTTGAAATCCAGATAATCTCAGGAGGTAGGTAAATGGCTTTATCAGGTCTTGAGGGAACGAAAACTCATGAAAATTTGAAACAGGCGTTTGCGGGTGAAGCGCAGGCGAATCGTCGCTACCTTTACTTTGCCCGAGTGGCCGATGTCGAAGGTTATACCGACGTCGCAGGGCTTTTCCGTGATACCGCGGAAGGTGAGACCGGTCATGCCCACGGCCACCTGGATTACCTGAAAGAAGTTGGCGATCCGGTGACCGGCTTACCGATTGGCGGGACTGAGGCGAATCTGAAATCGGCGATTGCCAGCGAAACTTACGAATATACAGAGATGTATCCAAGTTACGCGCGCATCGCCCGTGAAGAAGGTTTTGAGGAAATAGCTGAGTGGTTTGAAACGCTGGCGCGCGCCGAACGGTCGCACGCCGGACGATTTCAAAAAGGCCTGGATTCACTTGGCAAGTAATTCACCAATTTGTGCGGAACCGGCAGCGGCGGTCAGGCCTGCGCGCAGGCACGGTTCCACCACATCTGAAACTAGAAAGAAGTAAAACAACTCATCATAGGAGTAGACAATGAACAATTCGATCAAGGAGAAGTCAATGAGTAAGAAGCTGATGACGTTGATCGCCGCTGTTGCAGTCGTTACGTTATCGTTAGTGTCAACGCATGAAGTCATGGCTCAGGGTGAGCCGACGCGAAACCAATTCTGGTGGCCTGACCAACTCGACCTTTCACCACTTAGGCAGCACGCCGCCGAGTCCAACCCGATGGGCGACAAGTTCGATTATGCCAAGGCGTTTGCAACTCTGGACCTCAATGCCGTCAAGCAGGACATTAAGAAGGTACTGACCACATCGCAACCCTGGTGGCCGGCTGATTATGGAAACTACGGTCCGTTCTTCATCCGTATGGCCTGGCACAGCGCCGGCACGTATCGAGTGGCTGACGGGCGCGGTGGTGCCGGAGGCGGTCAACAGCGATTCGAGCCGCTTAACAGTTGGCCGGACAACGCCAACCTGGACAAGGCGCGGCGGCTGCTTTGGCCGGTCAAGCAGAAGTACGGTCAGAAACTTTCCTGGGCAGACCTGATGGTTTTGACCGGAAACGTCGCGCTCGAATCCATGGGGTTTAAGACTTATGGCTTTGCTGGTGGGCGCGCGGACGACTGGGTACCGGACTTGGTTTACTGGGGGCCTGAAAAGAAATGGCTTGACGATAAGCGCTACAGCGGCGACCGAAAACTGGAGAATCCGCTTGCCGCTGTTCAGATGGGTCTGATTTATGTCAATCCCGAAGGCCCGAACGGCAATCCTGATCCGCTGGCGGCTGCGAAAGATATTCGCGAAACCTTTGGCCGCATGGCAATGAACGATGAAGAAACGGTTGCGCTCATCGCAGGTGGCCACACCTTCGGCAAGGCGCACGGCGCTTACGATCCGGGCAAGTGCGTGGGACCCGATCCCGCAGCCTCCGGTATTGAGCAGCAGGGATTCGGCTGGGAGAACAAGTGCGGCAAGGGCAATGCTGGCGACACAGTCACCAGCGGTCTGGAAGGCGCATGGTCGGCCAGGCCGACTGCCTGGAGTTCGGAATACCTCAAGAACCTGTTTGCCTATGATTGGGTAAAGACCAAGAGTCCAGCCGGTGCGACCCAATGGATTCCCGCGAATGGTCAGGCGGCGAACACCGTGCCAGATGCGCACGACCCGTCGAAACGCCATGCGCCGATTATGTTTACCACTGACCTGGCGCTGAAATTCGACCCTAGCTACCAGAAGATTGCCAAGCGCTTCGTGGATAACCCGGAGGAATACAGGCTCGCGTTTGCAAAAGCATGGTTCAAGCTGACGCACCGCGATCTTGGCCCGCGTTCCCGCTATGTCGGCCCGGAAGTTCCGAAAGAAGACCTGATTTGGCAAGACCCGCTCCCGCGTGTCAGCTACAAACAGATTGATGCGAAGGATGTGGCGGCGCTGAAAACCAAGATTCTTGCATCTGGTTTGACCGTGCCGGAACTGGTCAGGACGGCTTGGGCTTCGGCGGCCACGTTCCGCGGCACAGACATGCGCGGTGGTGCGAATGGCGCGCGCATACGCCTTGCCCCTCAGAAAGATTGGGAAGTCAACAATCCTGCTGAATTGGGCAAGGTGATTGCGAAGCTGGAGGAAATCCAAAAAAGCTTCAACAATCAGCCCGGCGGAAAAAAAGTATCACTGGCCGATCTGATCGTGTTGGGTGGCAGCGCCGCCATCGAGCAGGCCGCTAAGGCTGCCGGGCAAACCGTTCAGGTTCCATTCACTCCCGGGCGTGTGGACGCAACGGAAGCACAGACCGACGTGATGTCTTTTGCTCCACTTGAACCAACCGCTGATGGCTTCCGCAACTACTTCAACAAAAGTGAGCGGCTGTCGCCTGCGGTGATGCTGGTTGAACGGGCGAATATGTTGACGCTTTCCGTTCCTGAAATGACCGTTCTGGTCGGCGGTATGCGGGCGCTTAATGCCAACGCCGGACAGGCTGGACACGGTGTCTTTACCGATAAACCGGGGACTTTGACCAACGACTTCTTTGTGAACCTGCTGGACATGTCCACCAAGTGGAGCAAGTCCTCCACGTCAGAAGGAATTTACGAAGGAGTTGATCGCGCAACCGGCAAGGTCAAATGGACTGCGACCCCGGTTGACCTGGCGTTCGGGTCGAACTCTGAACTGCGCGCCTTGTCGGAGTTCTATGCTGCGGCTGACGGAAAAGCGAAATTCGTGCAGGACTTCGTGAAGGCTTGGACGAAGGTGATGACCCTCGACCGATTCGACCTGCCCTAAGTGTGGAGCAGGGCGCACTATATTAAACAAGCTGGCAATGACTGGCGGCTTGTGAACTATGCCGGAACAAGGTGGATGTCATCACCTTGTTCCGGCATAAATGCTTTGGCCTGAGTGAAAAGCTGCCTTGCTGCCGATGCAAACTTTCGTTATAACTTTGCTGCAATCCTCCGAAAGCAATCAATGGACAAAGTCACAAACATCGCAGCGCAAGCTGGTTTAAGTTGTGTTGTGTTATTCAAAGAACAGCGCCGCGCCGCCCACTTGGGTTGCGCCAAACAATTCTAGGAGAGTTTATGAAATCTGTTATTTGGCAACGCTGGGCAACAAAAATCTGTCTCGCCGTTTTCGTCGCTTTTGCGATTTTTGCCGTCGCTTGCGAAAACAAACCGGCTGAACCCGTTTCGAATTACACGCCTGAAATTCTGCCGTTGCCCGCAGGGCTTGAAAAACTGGAAGCAATGGCGATTCCGGCGAGCAATCCAATGACTGGAGAAAAAGTCGCGCTCGGACGCCAACTCTTTTTCGATTCACGGTTAAGCGTTGACGGTTCGCGGTCGTGTAGTTCCTGTCACGTTTGCGAAAAGGGGCTGACTGACGGTTTGCCAAAGGCCATCGGGCCGGGTAACAAAGTCCTGGCGCGTAGCAGCCCGACGCTATGGAACATCGGTTATCAAAAAGAATTTTATTGGGATGGCCGCAGCAAATCGCTTGAAGCTCAAGGCAAAGCGGCCTGGCAAGGCGGCAATATGGCAGCTAAAGATCACGAAGCAGAAATCGTTGGCAAGATCAACGCCATCGCCGGTTACAAAGCTCAATTCCAAAAAGTCTTTGGCAAGGAAGCCGACCAGGACAACATCTTCCAGGCGATTGCGGCTTACGAACGCACAATCATCAACGGAAACGACGAAACTCCTTTCGACCGCTGGCAGGTCAAAGGCGATCAGGCTGCCGTCAGCGATCAGGTCAAACGTGGTTACGAAGTTTTCAAAACCTCCAATTGCAACAAGTGTCACGACGGTCATCTGTTCACAGATATGCAATACCACAACGTAGGCATAGGCATGGACGCAGCCCCAGACAAGCTGGACAAAGGCCGGGTCGCCGCTTTGAAAGATCTGAAAGACGATGATCCTGAAAAAGTGAAATGGACAGGAGCTTTCAAAACTCCAACTCTGCGTGATGTGGCCAAATCGGGGCCGTATTTCCACGACGGCAGTGCCGCTACGCTGGAAGAGGCTGTTGAAATTATGACGGGCGGAGGCAAACCCAATCCTTACCTGGACAAGGCGAATTTGAAAAAGGTGAACCTGACCAAAGCTCAGAAAGAAGATTTGATAGCTTTCCTGCAATCGCTGAGCACTGACAAGTGCAATGTGGTCGCACCGAAGTTGCCGTAGCAATTAAAAATAGACAGGATTTACGGGATTCGACAGGGAGGAATTCAACCCTGAAAGCTCCGTCAATCCTGTCTATTTTTCTGTCAAGAAAATGAACCAAGCAGTTTTACAACTTGAATCAAGAAACGCAGTGCAGACGCAGTACGAAGCTATTCGCAAAGGTGTCGCACTGTTGGAATTTTCGTCGGGCAAGTTGCAGTTAAGCGGCAAAAACGCCGTCCAGTTTTTGAATGGCCTGGTCAGCAACGATGTCAAAAATTTGCAGCCGGGCGATGGAGTGTTGGCGACGTTTCCGACTTTGCAGGGAAAACTGGCCGCGCTTTGCCGTATTTACAACACCGGCGAGCATTTGTTGATGGAGCTGGATGCCATCAATCGCGAGAAGATTTTCAAAAACCTAAGCCGCTTTGTTCCGGCGGGAGAATTCTTTGTCACCGATGTCAGCGAACATTTTGCAATGCTTTCGCTGCAAGGGCCGCGTTCGGCTGAGTTGATCGAATTTGTGGCTGACCAACCGCTTGGCGATCTGCGACAGTTCAAAATTGTGGAGCGACAGTTTGCCAACGCAACTGTCTTTATCGCCGCTCATCAGCGATGCGGGGAAGACGGTTTCGATCTTTTTGTCAGGGCAGATGACGCCGCAAGAGTGAAGCAAGTTTTTCTGCGAGATGGAAAAGACTTTGGCGCGCGCGAAGTTGGCAATGAAGCTTTTGAGATTGCTCGCATCGAAGCCGGTGTGCCGCGCGAAGGCGTTGACGCTGGAGAGGATTACATCGTTCTGGAATCGGAGCTTGAATCGGCGGTCAGCTATACAAAAGGTTGTTACCTGGGGCAAGAAGTGATCGCTCGTATTCATTGGCGCGGCCAGCCTGCGAAACGCTTGCGCGGCTTTTTGATTGAAGCCGACGAACTGCCTGCACGCGGAACCGAGCTTTTTGCTGTCGAAGGCCAGATGGCCGGAAAGCGAGCCGGAGAAATCACCAGCAGCACGCACAGTTTGTTGCTCGACCGCAAAATAGCTCTCGGTTACGCACACCGTTACTGCCTGGAGTCCGGAACAGAGTTCATTTTGAAACAAGGTGACATTGAAATTGGCCGTGCTCGACTGGTCGAACTGCCATTCATAAAATAGTTATGGAAGATCAAAAAACGGAACTGGAATGGAATTTGGAATCTGCTCAAACGGCATACAGTGTTATTGCTCGTTACGTTGAACACACGCAGATTTCAGGGATTTTGATCGCTGTGATGGCCAGCGCGCTTGGCGAAGAGCGAGTCAAGCCAATCGTAGAAAGCGGTCACTGGCAGAGTTTTATGGCCAGCAAACATGAACTTGCTGAGGCCAAAGCTGACATCGAACAACTAACGGCTTTGATCGAACGCCTGCAGTCAGAGGCAAAAATAGATAACGGAACAAACGTAGATAGCTGAAAAAACGGAAAGTAACGTGCTGCCTGTTTTCGTCAGACTCTATATCTGTCCAGAAACCTTCTCCACTAATTTTCATATAGCAGGAATTATCAACATGCCCAATTACGGAATCATCACTGTCGAAGAACTGAAAGCCAGGCTGGACGCAGGCGACAAGTTTCGCCTGATTGATGTACGCGAAGCTCACGAATACGCCCACGCCAAAATCGGCGGCGCTGAACTGAAGCCGCTTGGACGGATTATGCAATGGGCGCAGGAGCTTTCAGACAAAGACGAAGAGATCGTTCTGCATTGCCATCACGGCATGCGGTCGGATCGCGCCTGTCAGTTTTTGGCCGCACAAGGTTTCAGCAACCTGAAAAACCTGATTGGTGGGATTGATGATTGGTCGTTAAAGGTTGACCCGAACGTGCCGCGTTATTGAGAGCCTGATGCCTGATTTGCCCGAAGAATTTCTGCGCGGTGTGGAGTTGTTCAACAATGGTGAATTCTTTGAATGTCACGAGGTGTTGGAAGTCATCTGGTTGAAAGCCGAAGCCGATGAACGGGATTTTTTGCATGCTCTGATTCAGGTTGCCGCCGCTTTACACCACGCTCAGTGCGGAAATTTGAAGGGCGCCCGAAGCGTTGGCCGCCGGGCGATTGATAAGCTGAATAGGCTGCCGCCGATGATGATGCGGATGGGCACAGTCGAGCTTGGAGCATCGCTGGAAAAATTTTTGACGGAGCCTGACGCTTTGATTCCTCACATTGCACTGCTTGGATTAAAACAATGACTCAACAGATTCGCATTGCGCTGCTTTCCTGCTGGCTGGGAGTGATGGCGTTTTTCAGCTTTGTTGTCGCGCCCACGGCATTTCGCGTTTTGCCGACTCAGCATCTGGCCGGACAGGTTGTTTCGCGTTCGCTGGGCGTGGCCGAAATCGTAGGCTTGGTGACGGCGGCCATGGCAATGTCGCGAGTGGTATCAGGATGGATGCACGATTTGCGAGTGCAGGCGGGCGACGGGCTTTACGCTCTGCCGGCCAGCGACCCGATTCGTTCCAGCTTCGACCAAATGCACAAATACTCTGTCGGGTTAACCGGCTTTGCTTTGCTGGGAGCTTTGGTTTTGATCCTGATGCTGGTGACGCGAAAGGGAAACCATGCTTGACCCCGAACGTCTGAGTTTTGAATTGACAGCCGGGGCAGACAAGCCTCGTGTGGATGAATTCGTGGCACGCGAACTTCCAAAAATCAGTTTGACTCGCATTCGCCGTTTGATTGCCGAAGGCGACGTTTTGGTTAATGGCCAGGCTTCGCTGAAAGGTTCCAGGCTGGCTGATGGTGACAAAGTCAGCGTCAAAATTTTCACGGCTGAAAAATCTTCCGGCACCCCTGAAGCCATCCCGCTGGAAATACTTTACGAAGACGAATCGCTGATTGTCGTCAACAAACCTACAGGCTTGCTGGTTCACCCTTCGCATACCGAAAAGTCAGGCACGCTGCTTAATGGGCTGGCTTATCATTTTTGGAAAACGACTGGCGGAGCCATTCGCCCAGGCCTGATTCATCGGTTGGATCGCAACACTTCCGGCGTTATCGTGCTGGCCAAAAACGAACGTGCTCATCGAACTTTGTCCAAGCATTTCCGTGAACGCTGGGTGAAGAAATTTTATCTGGCTTTGGTTAGCGGGCGAGTTGAACAAAACACCGGAGAAATTGACGCGCCAATTGGTTCAAAAGAAGGAAAAGACGTTTGGCCACGCTGGCAGGTGATGGAGGAAAAAGACGGCGGCAGACCCGCGAAAACCCATTACAAAGTTCTTCGCCGGTTCGCGGCTCACACCTTGCTGGAACTGGAGCCACTAACAGGGCGAACCCATCAGCTTCGAATTCACTGCAATTTGATAGGTCATACGATTGTCGGCGATCCAATTTATAAATCAGCCATTGCCAGCACAAATGCCGGCACAGACCCGCTGGCGGTCAAACACAACCTAAAATACCAATTGCTTCACGCTTCGCGGCTGATCTTTCGCCATCCGGCTGGCGGCAAAGAGTTGAACATCGAAGCTCCGATGCCGCAGCAAATGCGCGAGTTAATCGAATCTTTGTAATCTTGGCGGATAAGGCAAGCAATTAGGTTTTATTTGGTCAACTGTGTTGTCTTGCTGTATCGTCCGGGCAAAGGTAAAGTGCGGCTTCGATCAAATCCAAAATTTCCCACTCCGCCAAACTGCGCAAGATGTTTGTTGACCCCGCTGGCCAATCGGGCGGCGGTTCGTAGTTTGTCGAAAATGCAGGAGGAACAGTTCATCAATGAAAATCAGCGGTAGCACATTTTTGGTTACAGGCGGCGCTTCCGGCCTTGGCGGAGCGACTTCGCGTCTGTTGGCAGCCGATGGCGCAAACGTCGTCATTGCAGACATCAACAAAGAAAAGGGCGAGGCTTTGGCGGCTGAACTTGGCACTAATGCTCGCTTTGTCGAATGCAACATCACCGACGAAGACAGCGTGAAGGCTGCGGTTTCCGCTGCCGTTTCAAACTTCGGCGGATTGAATGGTCTGGTCAATTGCGCGGGCATTGGCGGCGGCGAAAAAACCGTTGGCAAAGACGGTCCGCATTCGCTGGACAGGTTCAAACGAGTCATCGAAGTGAATCTGATCGGCACGTTCAACGTCATTCGTCTGGCTGCTGCCCAAATGAGTTCGCAAGAACCGAACGCTTCGGGCGAACGCGGAGTAATAATCAACACGGCTTCGGTTGCGGCGTTTGACGGACAGATTGGGCAGGCAGCTTATTCGGCGTCGAAGGGCGGAATTGTCGGGATGACTTTGCCAATTGCGCGCGATCTGGCCAGGACTGGGATTCGCGTTGTGACCATTGCGCCGGGTTTGTTCGACACGCCTTTGCTGGCTGGATTGCCGGAAGATGTCAAAGTTTCGTTAGGCGCTCAAGTTCCTTTCCCACCACGTTTGGGCAAGCCGGCTGAATACGCCGCGCTGGCCAAACACATTATCGAAAATGAAATGCTCAACGGCGAAGTAATTCGCCTGGATGGCGCAATCCGCATGGCGCCGAAATAAAAACTGCCTGGAGTCAAGACTTTAGGCTGCTGCTGTCGCCTGGGATTTAAGCTTTAGCCTGTGGCAGCCTGAAGACTGAACCCCATGCCTTTTCAATGGAGAGTTCCCGACGTGAACAAATTACTCAAACTTACATTTATCGTCGCAGTTCTTGCTTTCGCTTCGATCGTCGCTTCTGCGCAAACGGCACCGGCAGCGCCGACCATAGCGCCCAGCCCTTCACTGGTTAAAGACGGCAAGTGCTATGAACTTCGCACGTATTACGCCGCGCCCGGCAAACTGGAAGACCTGCACAAACGTTTCCGCGATCACACCATCGCGCTTTTCAAAAAACACGGCATGGAAGTCGTAGGTTTCTGGGGGCCAACCGACAAGGAAAAAGGTTCGGAAAACACTTTGGTTTATATGATGGCCTATCCCAACCGCGCAGCCCGCGACGCAGCTTGGAAAGCGTTTGGCGCTGATCCTGAATGGCAAAAAGCTCGCACCGAAAGCGAAAAGAACGGCAAGTTGACCGATAAGGTTGATTCCGTGATTCTGGGCGCGACCGATTATTCACCGGTTAAGTAAGGTTCGATAAAAAACAATTTCAACGCAAAGGTTCAAAGGCGCAAAGGTCTTTTTATTAATGAAGGCTGCGATTTATCACAGGGCTTTCCTGGTCAAAAAACTTTGCGTCTTTGCCACTTTGCGACTTTGCGTTGAGTAGAGGTTGTAGTGATTTCAAGATTTCTTTTTGGGGCTTTGTTTCTCGCTGTTGCTGCGATTCCTGCTTTTCATAATTGGCTTCAACCGCAAAACAAGCCGACGACTTTTGCTGAAGTCCCTTCGTCCAAAAGCGGCATCACCTGGACGCACGACAACGGACGTTCGGACGCTCGTCATTTGCCGGAAACCTGTGGCGGCGGTGGATTGTTTTTCGACTTCGACAACGACGGCTGGATGGACGTTTATCTGGTCAACAGTGGCCCGTCGGATTTTTACTCGCCGAAAACTCCGATAAGAAACGCGCTTTATCGAAACAACCACGACGGCACGTTCACTGACGTCACAGAAAAAGCCGGAGTTGGTTGCGGCAAGATGGGCAATTTTGGAATGGGCGCGGCGGCGGCAGATTTCGATGGCGATGGCTGGCAGGATTTGTACGTCACGAATTACGGAAAGAATGTTCTGTTCCATAACAACGGCAACGGAACCTTCGCCGATGTCACTGACAACGCCGGAGTCGGCGCGCCGAACTGGTCAACCTGCGCAACGTGGTTCGATTACGACAATGATGGACGCCTTGACCTGTTCGCTTCCAGCTTTGTTCAGTACAGCGCAGCCGGAAGCATTTTTTGCGGAGACAACAAACAAGGTCGCCGGTATTACTGCATCCCGCGCGTTTTCAAACCTCGCCCAAGCTTCCTGTTTCACAACGATGGCAACGGGAAATTCAGCGATGTCAGCAAGGCTTCAGGTATCGCCAACGCGCTTGGCAAATCGTTTGGAGCGGTTGCCACTGATCTGAACAACGACGGTTTGATGGATTTATTTGTCGCCAACGACACGGTCGCTAATCATCTTTTCGTCAACAAAGGCGGCGGCAAGTTTGAAGAAATCGGTCTGGCTTCTGGCGTCGGTTATAGCGACGCGGGCAGTCCGCGTTCAGGGATGGGAGTTGACGCGGCGGACTTCGACGGCGACGGCTGGCAGGATTTGTTCGTAGCCAACATTGACCAGGAATTGTTCAGCCTTTACCACAACGAAAAAGACCTGACCTTTACCGATCAAGCCGGAGAGATAGGACAGGCGACTCGGCTGTTGAGCGGCTGGGGATTGAAGTTTTTCGATTTCGACAACGACGGCGACCCTGATCTGTTTCTGGCCAACGGCCACCCGGACGACATGGTTGAAACTCAGGCTTCGCGGGTGAAGTACAAAGAACCTCTGGTTTTGTTTGAAAACATCAACGGCAAATTCAAAAACGTCAGCGCACAATCTGGTGAAGTTTTCAAAAAAGATTTTCCCGCGCGCGGTGCTGCCTTCGGAGATTTCGATAACGACGGCTTGATTGATTTTCTGGTTATCAACAACGGCGAAGCGCCTGTGCTGATCCGCAATCAAGGCGGCAGCGGTAATAACTGGATCGGTTTGAATCTGGTTGCAGGCAAAGGCAGTAATCCCGCCGCGGTTGGAGCGATCATCACCTGGACGGCTGGTGGCGTGAAACGCTCGCGGTTGAAAACCAGCGGCGGCAGTTATCTGGCTTCGCACGATCCGCGTGAAGTTCTGGGCATCGGCAAAGCCGAAAAGCTGGACAGCCTGGAAATCAAATGGCCGAGCGGCAAAGTAGACAAGCTGGCCAATCTGCCTATCAACCAGTACATCAAGGTTGTCGAAGGCGAGAGTATGGCGAAGAAGTGACCGAGTATGGAGTGCAGTGGTTGGCCACCGCTTTTCTTTCACCTTTCGGACACAGCGAGTAACTCGGAAATAACCTGAAGCGAACGCAAAGCTGCGCCAAGCCGCAGCACTCCAAAGTTTATGAACGGAGCAGAAAGCTTAATCAGCACATTAGTTAGCGCTGGCGTCAATGTTTGTTTTGCCAATCCCGGCACAACCGAAATGCCAATGGTGCAGGCGCTGGACAGCGTTCCAGGAATGCGCGCCGTGCTTTGCCTGTTTGAAGGCGTGGCCACCGGCGCAGCCGACGGTTACGCGCGAATGACCGGCAAGCCAGGGTTGACGTTGCTGCATTTGGGGCCGGGTTTTGCCAACGGCATAGCTTATTTGCACGACGCCAAACGCGCGCGTTCGCCGATTGTGAACCTGATTGGAGATCACGCTTCGTGGCATTTGCCTGCCGACGCTCCGCTAACCAGCGACATTGTTTCGCTGGCCAATCCGGTTTCAAGTTGGGTTCGTCGCAGTAATTCCGCCGGAGAAATCGCGGGTGATGCCGCCGAAGCCGTTGCCGTCGCTTCGATCAAACCGGGCTGTATTGCTACGCTGATTGTTCCCCACGACGCGCAGTTGGAAGCGGCAAGTGGTGCGGTTGCCGTCAACGAGATTCCAGAGCCAATTCCAGTTAGTACCGAAGCCATCAAGCTGGCAGCAGAGACTTTGCGCGGAGAATCGGCGGCGCTGTTTTTGGGAGCTTATGCTTTGCGCGAACGCGGGTTGAAAGCCGTCTCTCGAATTGCCGCCTCTACCGGTTGCAAGTTAGTTTGCGAAAGTTTTCCGGCTCGATGGGAACGCGGCATTGGAACCCCTGTCATCGAACGGCTGCCGTACTTTCCCGAAATGGCGATTGCCGCGCTCGCGCCGTACAAATCCATTGTGCTGGCTGGGGCGCGTTCGCCTGTGTCCTTCTTCGGCTATCCGGGCGTGCCGAGCTATTTTATTTCGTCGGAGCAGAACACCGTTACTTTGTCTTCACCGATCGAAGATGTCGAATGGGCGCTCGAAGCTTTGGCAGATACGCTGAACGCACGGAACGAAATTTCGACAAACTCAACTTTGCAAATTTCGGCGCTTCCGACTGGTCCGCAAGCGACTGGAAAGCTGACGCCTGAAACTTTGTCGGCAGTTGTCGCTGCGCTGTTGCCGGAAAACTGTATCGTGATGGATGAAAGCAACACCAGCATGGGGCCATTCACCAAGTTGGCTCAGTCGGCAAAACCGCACACGACTTTGTATCAACCGGGCGGAGCGATTGGCTTGGGCTTTCCTTGTTCGACCGGCGCAGCCATCGCTTGTCCTGATCGCACGGTTATCAAT